>NZ_CABUAN010000027.1 GCF_902489635.1 uncultured Porphyromonas sp.
AAAAAATTCTTCGGAGGAATCAAATGAAACTTCGGAGGAATGAAATGAAACTTCGGAAGAAATAAATCGCGCCCACGTGGAAAAAGAAAAATATCCACGTGGAGATTTGAGATTTCCCACGTGGATATTCGAGAAAGGATGGGATCGGACGAATTTCCCCGTAAAGATATGTAAATAGAGATTAGAGGGCAGAGATTAGAGGTTAGAAGTTAGAGATTAGAGATCCGATCACTCTGATAGCTCCGATGGTTCCGATAGCTAACAGCCAACAGCTAATCCATGGCGGACACATTATATAATGAGCTCATCTATTCCCTCGCTTGTCGCTTATGTGTAGCTCCTGACAGAGCGACTATGATGCGTCAGCCCTAGCGGGGATTGGGTAGATTGATTGCCTTTGGCAGAAATGTTGTACCTTCGTAACGGCACCAGCCGAACGGATACCGAACTAATATGGATCAAGACAATCGCGACATAGAGCAAGAGCAGGAGATGGAGGAGACCTCTCCGACAGATATAGATGCGGCATCGACCAGCGCCGACCCGAGCGACGAGGGCTACGTGGCTCCCGAAGAGGAGGAGGGCGACGGACGCCTGCACACCCTCGGCGGGATGTACCGTCACTGGTTCCTCGACTACGCATCGTACGTAATCCTAGAGCGTGCGGTGCCTCACATCGAGGACGGACTCAAGCCGGTGCAGCGACGGGTGCTCTACACGATGCACCTGATGGAAAACGGCACCCTCCACAAGGTTGCCAAAATCGTCGGCGCTACGATGGCTTACCACCCACACGGTGACGCCTCGATCAACGATGCTTTGGTACAGCTCGGTCAGAAGGGCTATCTCATCGACACGCAGGGTAACTGGGGTAACATACTCACTGGCGACGAGGCGGCCGCTGGGCGATACATCGAGGCTAAGCTCTCTAACTTTGCCCTCGAGATACTCTTTGGCGACAAGATCACTCCCTGGATGAAGAGCTACGACGGTAAGTCGCGCGAGCCAGTTTACCTGCCCGCCCGCTTCCCCCTACTGCTGGCGCAAGGTGCCGAGGGCATCGCCGTGGGTCTCTCCTGCAAGATCCTACCGCACAATCCCAAGGAACTGATCGAGGCTGCCTGCGCTTACCTGCGTGGTGAGCCTTTTACCCTCTACCCTGACTTCCCCACGGGAGGTATCATCGACGTGGATCGCTACAGCGATGGTAAGCGTGGCGGACAGGTCAAGAGCCGTGCACGCATCGAGCGTATCGAGGATCGCGTACTGAGTGTGCGTGATCTGCCCTTTGGCAAAACAACCTCGACGCTCATTGACTCGATCCTCAAGGCCAACGACAAGGGTCTGATCAAGATCAAGCGCATAGACGATATGACTGCCGAGACGGCCGACATACGCATCTACCTACCCGTAGGGGTCTCGGCCGATAAGACGATCGATGGACTCTACGCCTTCACCGATTGCGAGGTCTCTATCTCGCCGAATGCTTGTGTCATCGAGGACGACAAACCACGCTTCCTCGGTGTGAGCGACCTGCTACGTCACTCGGTGGAGCATACGCGTGGCCTGCTACAGGAGGATCTGCGTCTACAGCTGCACGACCGGCAGGAGGAGTATATGGGAGCTTCGCTAGAGCGGCTCTTCATCGAGCATCGTATCTATAAGTTGCGCCCCTTTGAGGAGGCTCCTGATCAGCAGACCGCTCTGGATGTCATTCGCAAGGCTCTAGAGCCTATCGTGGGCGACTCCCTGCTAAGGCCCATCACGGACGATGACTTAGCACGCCTCCTAGAGATCAAGATGGCGCGGATCCTCAAGTTTAATCTAGAGAAAAACGAGCAACTCATCCTGCGCCTCACCGAGGAGATGGCGCAGATACAGCACCACCTAGACCATATCACCGACTACACGATACACTACTACCACTCGCTGCTAGAGGAGTATGGTGCTGGCTGGGAGCGGCGCACACAGATCGGACACTTTGGGACGATCGAAGCTACGAAGGTAGTCGAGGAGAACCTCAAGCTCTACATAGATCGCAAGATGGGCTTCGCCGGGACTGGCATCAAGGGTGGCGAGTATGTGTGTGACTGTAGCGAGATAGATGATATGATCGTCTTCTTCCGTGACGGCACCTATACGATTACGAAGATTGAGGAGAAGAAGTTCCTCGGCAAGGAGCGTGTCCTACATATTAATAAGTATGTGCGCGGCGACAAGCGAACGATCTACAATGCGATCTATCTGGATGGCAAGACGAAGACCTCGTTTATCAAGCGCTTTCACGTATCGGCCAGTGTGCGTGACCGTGAGTACGACTTGACGATGGGTACGCCAGGTAGCAAGGTGCTCTACTTCTCAGCCAATCCCAATGGAGAGGCGGAGAGCGTGACGATCAAACTGCTCCGCGGAGGTACCTCGCGACGCATCCTCTTCTTTGACAAAGACTTTGCAGACATTGCGATCAAGGGACGCACCGCCAAGGGCAACATCGTGACGCGCGCTCCGATCGAGCGCATATCCCTAAAGGAGCAGGGCGGCTCGACCCTCGGAGGACGCAAGGTGTGGTTTGACCCTGATGTGAACCGCATCAATTACAACAACCAGGGAGACTACCTGGGCGAGTTTGAGGCGAGCGACCGCATCCTCGTCATTCTGCCTTCGGAGCAGGTCTACACGACCGACTTTGGCGAGAGCAACCACTTTGCCGAGTCGCCCAAGGTTATCGAGAAGTATGACCCCGACAAGGTCTGGAGCGTCATCTACACCACACCGGAGGGGGTTACCTACATCAAGCGTGTCTCTATGCCAGATAGGAAGAAGCCACAACCGATCATAGAGCCCGAGGAGCAGCTCCTGGCACTGACCGACGAGGCTGAGGCGCAGTTTACCCTGATCACGAAGCCGCAAGGACGCAAGAAGGCGGCAACGATCGAGATCGCTGTGACTGAGTACGAGCTGCTCAAGAAGATCTCCGCACGTGGCAAGCGGATCACGGCACTACCTATCGACAGCTTTGAAAAGGTTGAGTCCGTAGCTGACGAGACGGAGGAAGAGCTAACCGACGAATAAGCTAAGCGACACGATCTATGAGACAAAGATTACGACAGATACTGCTAGCCCTTTGCGTGGGGCTATCCCTGATGGGTACGAGCCGCTCGCTCTCTGCGCAAGAGGCGGATACGACGACCACTACTACTACCACGACTACTACAACTACCACAACTACCACAACTACCACGACGGTTGCTACACCCTACCGGTTGCTCTACCTATCGCATGAGTTTCGCTTCGGGTGGAACAAGTTGTATAATGAGTACCTCTCACCGCTCTACTACCGTGGGCAATCGCTGGGTTACCGCTTCTCCTCAGAGGCGCCGCTCACGCAGTCGCACCCCGAGTGGCTCGTCCTGCAGAGCACACAGCTAGCCTATGCGC
This sequence comes from uncultured Porphyromonas sp., assembly GCF_902489635.1. Classification (GTDB taxonomy): domain Bacteria; phylum Bacteroidota; class Bacteroidia; order Bacteroidales; family Porphyromonadaceae; genus Porphyromonas. Next base: position 3,439 of record NZ_CABUAN010000027.1, read on the forward strand.
AGCTCCTCAACCCAGCACGCACTGGTGCTACCAGGCACCTTGCTTTCGACACGAAGTGGAGCTTCGTGCATCAGTGGCGCCTACCCTTTGGGATGGTCGTGGGCGTAGGTCCTGGCGTCCTGGTCGAGGGAGCTACCTCTTACAATGGGCGCAACCAAAACAACCCAGCCGATCAGCAGCTCAATGGCGACCTGACGGCACAAGCCTTGGCAGCCTACCGACTACGCATCGGGTGGTTCGTCGCTGACCTGCGCCTCCAGATGACCTCGGCACTGGTGGGTCTAGGCTTCGCACCTTATTATAATGAGTCTTACCTGCAGGCTTACTACTACGACAAGATCATCAACCACTTTGCCCTGCACACCTTCGGTCGGCGACACTACTACCAGATAGGTGTGTCTCTAGACATACCTATATGGCGCATCATGACGCTACGCATGAGCTACGACTACACTGACTCGGCAAGACGCATCCACTCCATCTATCGAGGCTTCTCGGGACACTATCTAAGAGTGGGTCTAGCCACTTACTTCCGCCCCTTCAGAGGCTACCAAGAGGTACATAATGCCAACCACACGACTGCCATCAGCTTATGAATCTAACGAGACTACATAGCGGGCTGGTCGGCCTGCTACTCCTACCCCTCCTGCTGGCCTGCACACCAGAGCCCAAGGAGCAGGGATACACACGAGACTATCAGACGAACTTTACGGCACTCTGGACGATCCTAGACGAGGGGTACTGCTTCTTTGACGACAAGCTCCCCGCCGCCGGCGACACGACCTGGAGCGACCTAAAGGAGATCTACACGCCGCTGGTACAGAAGTGCCAGTCGGAGGATGAGTTCTTCGATCTGATGGTAGAGCTGATGCGTCACCTCAAGGATGGGCATGTAAACCTCTTCGCACCTTTTGATGTAGGGGGGTGGAACATTTATGAGGGTTCTAGACATTGCCTCGATAGTCGCATACGCAACCTTTACCTGCGACCTCACGCGCGTCGTGCTGGCTCTATCTACTATACGCCTATCACCTACAATGGACACGCTGCTGACTCGATCGGATATATGGTGATCCCCTCTTTCTCCTCGGCCATCTCCTTGGCTCATCTACACGCTGTCTTTACCAGACTGGCGCACTGTCGTGGCTTGATCATCGATATGCGTAGCAATGGTGGCGGACTGCTGAGCAATGCGGATCGTCTGGCTAGCGTCTTGATCCCCTCCGACACGGTCGTAGGCTATATGAGTACGAAGACTGGCCCTGGGCACCAAGACTTCGGTCCGCTCAAAGAGATCAAGCTCGCTCGTGCGCCCATCAGTTGGCAGCGCCCTACGGTGATCCTCGTGGATCGTGGCACTTACAGCGCAGCGAACTCGCTGGTCGCTTATGTCAAGGGGACAACGCGCCACGTCCTCTTCATGGGGGATCGTACGGGTGGTGGTGGCGGCTTGCCTCGTAGTAGCGAACTGCCCAACGGCTGGTGGCTACGCTACTCCTCCTCGCGTATGTACGACGCTCAGCAGCAGAGCATCGAGGGAGGCATCGAGCCACACATCATCCAGGAGCAGACAGACGAAGCGACGGCGCAGCAACAAGATGCGCTCATCGAGCGCGCTATCACGATACTCCTCGAAGCTACGAAGTAACCCACCGCACACATCGGGAGACTATTGACTTTTGCAACAGTCTCATCTGACCTATACACGCAAAAAGAGCCTCCCATCTCGGGAGGCTCTTTTTGTGACCGCGGCAGGATTCAAACCTGCAACCTTTTGATCCGTAGTCAAATGCTCTATTCAGTTGAGCTACGCGGCCGATGAAAACTAAACCCTTAAAAAAACGACAAACAAGGGGTCTGAAACAATCGGAAGCTCACAAGTGTGAGGCGTTCCTCCCCGTTTGCAGATGCAAAGGTACAACATTTTTCGGAACCTGCAAGTCTTTTCCGCAAAAAACTTTCGACACCGAGAGCAGCCGCCTCCGCAAAAGAGACTACAACCAGCAGAGCTACAACAGAATAACCAGTGCTACAACTACCATTTTCCAAATATCTCAGTCCCCTCCACAAGTCCCCTCTACCGTTGCTACTTAGAGATCCCCACTCCCCTACAACCATCATGGACCCCAACTAATTGTATATAGGTATTCGCCCTGGGGCAAATCAGTATAGTTAGGTATTTCCAGCAGGGAGAATAGCCCGTAACTTTGCATTGATAAAAGGGAGTGCAACGAGTTGCACCGCTCCCCGATCACCTACTATTCAAATAAACATCTATCTATGCAACAGAAACGACTACGTTTTAGCACATTACTCTTATGCCTCCTGCTCCCGCTCATCGGGCAGCTGCAGGCGCAGACCATAGACTTGGGAGACTTTGCTAATCCCTCGTCACACTTCGACCAGAGCATCGGGCAGACGGCACCCTTTGACTTTGATTACCTCAGTAGCGTCACCCAGCAGATCTACACCGCTGCGGAGCTACAAGGACTAGAGGGCAAGGAGATCACCAAGCTCGCCTTCCAGATCTATCTGTCTGATGGCGAGTCCTACAACACGGAGTACACCAACGACCTCCAGATCTACCTCACCAACGTATCCGACGACCACTTTGAGCCAGTAGCTGGCAAGTATCACTGGTTACCTATCAATGCCGAGCAGGATCTCTATATGAAGAAGACGATCACGCTCGATCTGATGGACTTGACCATCGGTGGTAATAACGAGACCTCAAAGGCTGGAGTAGCCTATCACACGCTAGAGCTAGAGCTCGACAAGCCTTTTGTCTACACAGGGCAGTCTATCCTCCTCTCCGTACGCTCTAAGGCTAGTACTCCTGCTAAGGACAGCAGATCCTTTATCGAGTTCTGCAGCTATCCTAAGAATGTCAAAGAGATGCCCGTCCGCACAATCAATAAAGCGACAGACAAGGCTATCGACGAAGGCTTCGTCGGTGTACTCGGTGAGACCGCAGATCGTGGGCAGAAGGATCGTGCCGTGATGCGCATCACCTTCCGCGATGCCAGCACGCCTCAGCCTAGCTACGACCCGATACACCCTGTCGTACAGCTCACCGAGGCTGGATCTCTAGCCAAGTTGATGCAGGGCATGGATTTCCTCAAGTGCCAGTCTATCACGGTCTCTGGTCCGATGAATGCTGAGGACTGCCAGACAATCCGTGACAACATGGGCAATCTGACTGAGATCAACATCGCAGATGCGACCTTTGCTGAGGATCAGCTTTCCGAGGCTGCTTTTTATAATATGCCTCTCGTTCGCAAGGTGACACTCCCCCTAACCCTCAAGGTGGTTGGTGAGAGAGCTCTTGCTCAGATGTATAAGCTGGAGGAGGTCGTCCTCGGCACTCAGGTGACTAAGATATGCGATAGTGCCTTTGCGCAGAATAGCAGTCTCACCAAGCTCAGCCCGATGCCTGCGCTGACCTCTATTGGCAAATATGCCTTTAAGGAGTGTACCGCACTCACCACATTCCCCTGGCCTGAGACACTGACGACGCTAGACACGGAGAGCTTCTCTGGCTCTGGACTCACCGAGGTGCGCCTACCCAATGTCGCTGTCGTACCTGGCACCTGCTTCGCCAGCTGTAAGGCTCTTGCTAAAGTGTATCTAGGAGCCAAGACCACAGAGGTGATGTATGGCTCATTTGCTCAGTGCACGGCGCTGACAGATATTACTGTCGAGGCAGTGCAGCCGCCTAAGGCTCACATCAGGGCCTTCAATGGGCTCAAGCCTGCGAACATCAGCACCATCAATCTCTTTGTACCTGGTGATGCGCAAGAGGCCTACAAGGAGGCTAATGTTTGGAAGGGATTCCACATCGCTCCTATCCCAGGCACTGAGCCACAGGTCAAGAAGCATCTCCTCACCTATCGTGTCATCGGAGGGCATGGCACGCTATCGGCCACGCTGGCTATCGGCACCGCAATCCCTTCACAGACAGAGATCGAGGAGCATACGGCCATCACCTTTACCGCAGACCCTGAGCGTGACTACCTCGTCAAGAGCTTTAAGGTCAATGGTACAGAGACCGCGATGACCGCTGGAGAGCAAAACAGCCAGACGTATACGCTCAACATCGAAGAGCCCACAGAGGTGACGGTCGAGTTCGTCCATCGTCCCTATACGGTCACTTACTCTGTACGAGACAACGTGGGAGGCACGATCACAGCTACCTACAAGGGGCAGCCTCTCGAATCAGGAGCGACGACAGCTGCTGGGGAGTCTGAGACAATCATCTTCACGGCACATCCCGCAGAGCACTACCACGTCAAGAGGTGGGTCGTCAACGGTCAGGAGGGGCCCAAGCCTGCTGAAAACAATCAGTGGCAAGTGATCTCTGGCAAGGACTACGTCGTCGAGGTTATCTTCGAGCGTGACAAGGTCTACTATACGGTCGATGTATCACAGGAGGGCAATGGTGGCCCCATCTACCTAGAGGTAGGTGGCGTACGTAGTGCGCTCAAGAGCAAAGTGCCTGAGAATGCAGACATCCGTGTCTATGTCGAGCCAGACAAGGGCTATCGTCTAGACTACTGGATGGTCAATAGGGATCGCATCGACCCTGTCGATGGCTCGCTAGAGTACACGACCAAGGCAACGAAGGATCTACGCATCGTAGCCTACTATGCCAAGGTGGAAGAGGGCAACGCCATCGACGCGCCTACAGCGGGCACGGCAGACGTAGCTATTGCCCTAGAGGGTCAGACGATTACCCTAACCAGCAATACGGGCAGTGCGCTCGGCACCGTCGCCCTCTATGACTACGCAGGTCGTCTCATCGAGCAGCGTGTCGTAGCCGACAAGCTCTGCACGCTCACCGCTCCGCAAGCTGGCATGTACCTACTCTCTATCGGCACGACCACTGCTAAGGTCTGTGTCAAGTAAGGTGCTTATGTAGCACTCACATCCAAGCTTCCTAACCTTTACTATATAGGAGGCAACCCGTCAGGACGCACGGACGTGTCACCCGCTCATGGGGTAGGCGCGATCCGTGCGTCCTCTTTTTATTATTGCTGTCCGACTACGCTATTTCGACCCATCTTTAGTTTCCTACCTATGAAACTTTAGTTTCTCACCTATGAAACTCTAGTGTCCTACTTATGAAACTCCAGTGTCCTACCTATGAAACTCTAGTGTCACCCATATAAGACTCTTACCGGACAGCAATGTTTTTATGAAAGGAGGGATTAGAGGTTAGAGATTAGAAGACAGAGACGGGGGATGCTGTATCTGAACACTTTTTCGTACCTTTGCCTCCAGAAGTGGATGAGTCACTAGATCGACGCACTCCCTGGCTGTACAGATACAAAGAGTTGCACAAGACGATACAGCTTGTATGGAGAGGCTTACGATCTGTTACGGAGGTAGCTCTGGCTCTGCATCGACCTAGATAATAACGACCGAGCAGAGCGTCCCATATCACACAGGACTGACCCATCTCTCAGCCTATTCACACATTACACACCTTACTTAGGTCGACCACCATGCTAGCCTGCTGTCTCGCCACAGAGCCTGCTAGATCGTTGATTCCGTTGCCTCTATCATCTTGCTTGTAGCTCCCCAAAGCTCAGCGTGATAGCCCTTTGCAACAAGCCGTAAGGTGCATTTTATCCAGCTAACATCAGTACATCATGCAGAAGTACACCATCGTAGATCTCAATGGTATGACGGAGGAGCAACTCAAAGAGGTTGCCTCCCAACTAGAGATTACCAAGATGGCCTCCGAAAAGAAAGAGGTCATCTACCAAATTCTAGACGCTCAGGCAGAGGCTGTAGCTACCCAGACGGTCGAGCAGCAGCAGAGCAACAAGCGCAAAGAGCGACAGAGCAACTCCCGCAATAACAAAGCAAATAAAGAGGAGAAAAAGGACGCCAAAGACGAGAGCAACAAGTCTGAGCAAAAGAACAAATCGAACGCGCGACAGAACAAGCGCACCGATAAAACAGACAAGGCAGACGCAACCAACCAGCCCTCTGAGATAGATCGCCAAGAGGCTATCGCTATCGTCGAGGAGGCTGCCGCTACACAGTCTGAGGAGAAGGGCGCAAGGCGCAACAACCAGCGCAATAATAAGGAGCGCAACAACCGCAATAACAAGCGTCAGGAGCAGACGAACCAATCTGATAAGGAAAACAAGGAGAGCAAGGAGGAGAAGCGCCCCTCAGACAAGCGTCCTCAAGCTAAGCAAGACACAGAGGAGCAGCAGGAGGAGACGCCTATGGTCTTTACCCATCCCGATGCTGACTCACTACTAGGCGAGGTGCTGAGCGAGTCTCACAGTGATCATAGGGATCACAAAGAGGCCGAGGCAGACTCTGACGAGCCTGCACAAAAGGGTAAGCAGCAACACAACAAGAGCAAAGAGCAAGAGGAGGAAGAGACTTCATACGACTTCTCCAATATCCTGACCGCTAGCGGACTGCTAGAGGTGTCGCAAGAGGGATACGGCTTCCTTCGTAGCTCAGACTACAACTACTTCCCCTCACCTGACGACATCTACGTCCCTGCAGACATCATCAAGAAGTGGCACCTCAAGACGGGTGACGTCATTGAGGGTAGCATACGTCCTCCAAAGGGTAATGAGAAGTACTTCCTACTACAGAACATCCTACTCGTCAATGGTCGCCACCCCAAGGACAATCTGGATCGTGTCTCCTTTGACATGCTGACGCCTCTCTTCCCAGAGGACAAGTTTAAGCTAGAGTCACAGGGCATCGCAGCTGTCTACGACAAGACCGCCATGCGCATCGTGGATCTGGTCACCCCCATCGGCAAGGGACAGCGTGGACTCATCGTTGCTCAGCCTAAGACCGGTAAGACGATGCTACTCAAGGACATTGCCAATGCGATATCTGCCAATCATCCTGAGGTCTACATGATCATCCTTCTGATCGACGAGCGTCCTGAGGAGGTGACCGATATGGCGCGCAATGTCAATGCTGAGGTGGTTGCCTCGACCTTTGACGAGCCTGCCGACCACCACGTGAAGCTTGCTGAGCTGGTACTCGCCAAGGCTAAGAGCATGGTCGAGAGTGGTCACGATGTGCTCATCATGCTAGACTCGATCACACGCCTCGCACGTGCTTACAATACGGTACAGCCCACCTCGGGCAAGATCCTCTCGGGAGGTATCGAGGCTAATGCGCTGCAAAAGCCGAAGCGATTCTTCGGAGCTGCGCGAAACATCGAGCACGGCGGTAGTCTCACCATCTTAGCGACGGCTCTGACCGAGACGGGCTCTAAGATGGATGACGTTATCTTTGAGGAGTTCAAAGGTGCTGGCAATATGGAGCTACAGCTCGATCGTCGCCTGTCCAACAAGCGCATCTTCCCCGCTATCGACATCCTCGCTAGTAGCACCCGTCGTGATGATCTCCTACTAGACTCGACGACGTTACAGCGCATGTGGATCCTACGCAACCACCTATCGGATATGAATACGGTAGAGGCGATGGAGTTCCTCAAGCAGCGCATCGAGCTGACGGAGACCAACCTAGAGTTCCTCGCCTCGATGAACGACTAAGTCTCGATGAGTCACTAGCCACCAAGGAGTTAACGACAACTATCCGCACTTCCGCTCCGCACCACATGCTCCAGTTCGTGGAGATTGCTTAACTTTGTGGTGAGGAGCGGAAGTCTTCCACCTCCCCTTCCTCGAGGGTGCTACACATGTAGCCTATCTCGACTCGTAATCATCCACTCTTAGCCTGTACATCTCAATGTATCGCATCGGAGATATCTTAGAGCAAGCTCTACTACTGCACGACTGCGTCGTACTCCCCACGATAGGAGCCTTCATCGTGGAGCAAACGCCTCCACTCTATGACAAGGATCTCAATGTCATCACGCCAGCAGGGCAGCGCATCTCATTCAACGCCTCTCTAGTAGATCGTGACGGCATCCTAGACAGTTGCTACGCACGCACCCTAGGGCTATCCGTACGCAGAGCGCGCCTAGTGGTAGACTCCGACGTGACCGTGATCAGGCACCAGCTATATCAGTCGGGGTCTCTAACTATCGGCTCCAACCTCGGCACCCTCACGCTACAGGAGAGCGGCGAGCTACTCTTTACGCCTGTACAGGAGCGACAAGGGCTGAGATCGATACACTCTTACGGGCTCTACCCTCAGAGTTGCTTGCTCCCAGCCGTCGCGCCAGTCGATCATACTGCTACGGAGCCTGCCAGTGAGACGAAGAGTGATCGGAAGTATTGGACGGTACGTATCAATCGGACTGCGGCCAATTGGGCTGCAGCGGGTGCTATTTGCTTCCTCTGTCTACTACCCATCAGCTCTGACAGTAACCCTGATCGTTACAGTGCGGGCTTCGTTCCTTACGGCTGGCTCGACGAGGCGAGCGTGGTGACGCCAGAGCAAAAGCAAGCCAAGCCCAGCATAGCTCTAGCTCCAAAAGCTGAAACACAGGAGGAGATCGTCTCTGCGACTCCAGAGCATGCCACATCCTCGCCTCTAGTTATCACGCACGACGAGGCTTTACAGCAAGGGAGCCACGCTGTCGTCGTTGGGGTCTTCAAGGGGCCCAAGCGTGCAGAGCGGTTTATCGAAGAGGTCACAGCAGACCAGACTCAGACCGAAGGGGTCTCCCTACAGATCGTCCAGGAGTCCTCTCGCTGTCTCGTCATCGCAGGCATCAGTTCCTCTGAGGAGCGTGCAGGCGAGCTACGTCGCTCCGTCTCCGCGCTATCCGACAGCTTCGCCGGAGCTTGGATCTACGCACTTTAGTAGCGTTTTTACCGCCACTACGCGACCACTCAAACAAGTAATTTATATCAAAGGTGTCAGCAGACGCATCACGCCATGAGTGATACGTCTCCACAACCTATTGCGTCGTGGGGCTACCCTACGACACAGAGCGAGTGTTGTCTCAAAGCTATCGACAAACTGCCGTGCGACCTCCGATGAGTAGGCAATGGTTGTCAGATCGAAGTTGTACTCAAAGCTTCTGAAGTCTAGGTAGGGTGTCCCCGTCACCACACGCTCCTTATCGATCACCGCATAAGTAGCCTCACGTAGGCCGTCATAGTAGTATATCTCCACGCCAGCCCGTAGCAAATCGGTAAAGAAAGCGTGCGAAGCCTTAGGAGCCAGCCAGCTACGACCACGACGAGGTAGGATCACCCGTACCTGCACCCCTGAGAGTGCCGTGGAGATCAGTGCCTGCTGTATGCTAGAGGTGGGGATCAAGACTGGCGACTCGATGTAGAGCGACTGACGCGCCTGCAGGAAGGCGTGCGTGAAGATCATCTCTAGCGAGGGGAAGTCGTCCGTAGGATGCGTTGGGAAGATCTGCATCTTGATCGGCTCAGCTGTGGGCGCGGTAGCGGAGCTCTGCTGTGGCGAGAGCAGTTGCTGCGTTGCTACGTACCAGTCTAGCGCAAAGCTGTACTCCAGTTGACGTACCACAGCACCAGTCATACGCAGATGAGTCGTCGCCAGAGGTTGCGCCCCTTGAGGCAGATGATGCAGCTCCGAGAGTAGCACGTTGCCCCCTGTAAAGCCTACGGCACCATCTACCACCACGAGGTTGCGATGGTTACGATAGTTCACACGGCTCGTAAGCAGTCGAAAGCGTACGGGGAGAAAGGCAGCAACCTGTCCGCCCAACTGCTCCATCCGCTTGCGATAACACCGACTCAAGCTTCGCGACCCAACGTCATCGTAGAGCCAGTAGAGAGCTACGCCCTCCTGAATGCGCTCTGCGAGTAGATCTAGCAAAGCGTCTAGCCATGGGCCCTCCTCGATGCGGTACAGCTCGATGTAGATGTAGTGCTGCGCCTGTGCAATAGCCTCCCGACAAGCGGCAAGCCACTCGTGACTATCGTCGTAGTGCGTCAGCTCATTAGCCGTGGTCAGGGGCGTATCGGTCAGTCGCTCGATAAGAGCGGATAGCGATGTGAGCTTACGATCGGTAACCTCCTCAACCTCCTCGACCTCCGTGCTAGACAGCGACTGAGTCTCTACAGGAGCATCCGAGAGCGATCGCCTCACCTCCACATCGATCAGTTGCTTGCGTCTCAGCGAGTAGCCGAAGATGATGTAGAGCAAGAGTCCCACGACAGGAAGAAAGGTGACGACCAGCAACCACGGGATCGAAGAGACCGCACTACGCTCCTCCCCTAGCACGATCACTATGCCCCCAATAACAGAGAGGAGATAAAGGAAGAAGAGGAGCTCAGCCATCGCTAGAGGATCGTTAAGTCATACGGATGACTCTCGCTGTAGGCCTCAGCACGAGCCATGATACCATCGAAGCACTCTCCACGGGTCGTTCGTCCGTTCTGCACAGCGACCGCCTCGACCACGCCCGAAGCGCACTTCACGCCGTCACTACGTACGATGACCTGGTCGAAGATGAGCTTAGCCCCCTCACGTCTGGCACGCAGTGCCGTGTGAAAGGTGTCACCACTACGCAACGAGCGATGATAGGTTATAGAGACCTTGTAGACGAAGAGATCAAGCCCCTCGTCGTGCATCTCAGCAAAGCTATCGCCCAGTGCCAGCCAAAACTCGTGGCGCGTGTGCTCCATGTAGCACTGATAGTTGCTATTGTTGACCACTCCCTGGAGGTCGCACTCGTAGTCTCGCACCTTGAGCGTGAGACCATACTGATATTTGATTGGTTGTTTCATAGACCTAGTTTCCTCTTTGGTAAAATGGCTTCTAAATAAGCTCGGCTACCCCTTGAAGTGCTGTACCTCCGTACGCTCTCTAAATAGGTAGAGCTTGTCATTCGCCCGCACCTTGCGCGGTACAGGGATGGAGATGCGTTGCCCCTTGGTAGCACGAGAGACCGGCTCCAGCTCGTAGCGCATCTCCGAGAGCGTCATATCGACCACGCCCGTCGTCGGTCCGATGATCAGGATGCGATCATCCAGTGCCAGCTCGCCACTCTCTACCTCCACCTCGGCGACTCCTATCTTGCTAAAGTACTTAACAATGTGAGCTACGTACTCCTTCTCACGCACAGCACTAGAGCCGGCAAAAGGTGTCCACTCGCCCAGCCGCTGACCGAGATAGTAACCATCCCAAAAACCTCTGTTGAAAACCTCCCGTAGCCGCTCATTCCACTGCGCTATCCGAGCTTCATCGTAAGTACCCGCACAAACAGCATCGATAGCTTCGCGGTAGCACTGCACCACCGTAGAGACATACTCCGGGCCACGAGCACGACCCTCTATCTTAAAGACCGTGACACCCGCCAGCATCATCTTATTGATGAAGTGGATCGTCTTCAGATCCTTTGGCGACATAATGTTCGGATGGGTCACCTCTAGCTCGACCCCCTGACGATCATCGTAGACGCGGTAGCCACGGCGACAGATCTGTGCGCAGCTACCCCGATTGGCACTCGTATCTTGATGATGCAGACTCAGATAGCACTTGCCCGAGACCGCCATGCAGAGTGCCCCGTGGGCAAACATCTCTATCTCCACCAGCCTTCCCGACGGCCCGACGATATGCTCCTCAGCTATCTTACGTCTGATCTCTGCCACCTGATCTAGATTCAGCTCACGAGCCAAGACCACCACATCGGCAAACTGTGCGTAGAAGCGCAAAGCCTCCCAATTGCTAATGTTGAGCTGTGTAGAGAGATGCACTTCCAGCCCCAGGCGATGCGCCTCCATCAGGGTCGCCACATCGGCAGCGATCACCGCCGTGACCTGCGCCTCCTGCGCATGGTAGAGGATCTCGCGAAGCAGCGTTAGGTCCTCGTCGTAGATGATCGTATTGACCGTCAGGTAACTCTTCACGTCACTCCTCCGGCAGGTCTCCACGATACGGTAGAGATCATCTGTCGTAAAGTTGTAGGCAGACTTAGCCCGCATGTTGAGCGCCTCAATGCCAAAGTATATGCTATTCGCTCCAGCACGTATCGCAGCACTCAAGCTCTCATACGACCCCACAGGAGCCATCACCTCATAGCGGCTAGGGTCACGCAGCTCCTCGGGGAGCGTCACCAACTCACGCTTTATAATCGAGTCGGTCGTCTCTATTCTCTCTGCACGTTCATTCATAAGGACAAAGATACAAACTTACCCTCAAGCGACCGCATCCGTCGATCCACACGCTAGCACTTCATTTTTCCAAAAAGCGTACATTTGTACTCCACCCTGTCCATTGCTTACGCTCCCAAATGACACACGACCTATGATCTCGCGTATCTATACAAAACGACCATCGATCCTACTCACTAGCCTAATCTTATGTATCATAGCTCTCTGCGCTCCTACCACGATGCAGGGGCAGCAGAGCGACAACGTCGGCGATAGTACTCAGATGCGCTGTGGCTTAGTGCTCAGTGGCGGTGGAGCTAAGGGACTAGCACACATTGCGCTCCTCGAGCTGATTGACTCACTGCAGATACAGGTGGACTACCTCTCTGGCACCTCTATGGGTGCCGTCGTGGGCGGTCTCTACGCAACGGGCTACAGTGCTGCGGAGATCAAAGAGATGGTGCGTCAGGAAGACTGGGGACGTGTCTTGAGCAATCGTCTACCTTACGACAAGGTAGATATGTGTGAGAAGGAGGATTACGGGACTTACACCCTAGAGTTCCCCATCCGTCGAGGTGTTCCTAAGATTCCCTCTTCACTTATTGAGGGACAGTACTTGATGGAGGTGCTGATGCGCTACACCTTCCCCGTGCGGCATATCAAAGAGTATGACCAGATGCCTATACCGCTACAGCTCGTAGCTTCGGATGCTGGGAGTGGCGGAGCCTACGTGATGACCTCCGGGGCGTTACCACTCTCTATACGAGCTAGTCTAGCGATCCCCGCCGTCTTCGCGCCCGCCATTATCGATGGCAAGCTACTAGTCGATGGCGGTCTCGATCGCAACTTTCCCGTCGAGGAGGTGCGTGCTATGGGGGCAAACTTCGTCATCGGTAGCTATACGGGGGTTAGACTGCGAAATGCGGAGGAGCTAGAGCACAGCTCTATCGGTGTCATCCAGCAGTCTTATGCCCTCCTGACCAAAAAGGAGGTAGAGCGTCAGGTAAGTCAAGTAGACGTGATGCTAGACTTCTCTCAAGCACTCATAGACTACACCTCGGCAGACTTTAGTCAGCGTGATCGGATCATAGCCCTCGCCGAAGCGGAGGCTCACAAACTCTTGCCTCAGCTCATCGCGCTTAAGGCGCAGCAAGTCGCACAGGGCATCAACTATCAGAAGCGACAGCTCGCCACGGTCTCCATCCCGATCCAGCAGGTCAAGATCACGGATCAGTGGGGTGCGCCCCTAGAGCAAGCCGAGACGGAGTTCATTCGCAGCGTGATTGGGGAGGATCTCTCGCTCCTCGACTCCGTAGACCTCCTCCAGCAGCGCATCGACATGCTCATGGGCTACAATCGCTATGCGCAGGTATACTATACCTATGAGTCAGACTCGACTGCCACGGGAGGCAACGAGGTGAACACACTACACTTCTTTATCAAAAAGAAGCCACAAGCACTCCTCCGCGTCGGAGCTTACTACGACCCTTACGAGTCTGCAAACATCATTCTCAACACCTCACTCAGAGACCTACTCCTATCTAACTCACACCTCTCAGCCAAGCTCGCCATATCTCAGTACCCCAAGCTGCGGGCTAGCTACTACAAGTGGTTTGACGATAGCTACTCCTACTGGGTCAGTCCCTACATCTCCCTACGTCTGGATCGCAATGACGACCTCTATCTACGCTACCTCTCGCAGATAGAGAACCATACCGAGGCAACCTTCTATCAAGGCTCCATAGCCACCGGCTTGAAGATGGGCTATGCCCTGTCACCTCAGTCTGAGATAACACTCGGCGTGCAGTACGGCTTGATGTATCTGTGGCAACCGCAGACGCCCTTTGACCATGAGAAGACAGGAGCAGCACAGGCGGCCAACCTTGAGCCAATACCCTTCAACTACTTCAACCAGCTCATGCAGGCCAACAAGCAACCTAAGCTAAGCTACCGCCACGGCACCTGGACGATGAACCTAGCTTACCAGCAAAACAGCTTGAATCGGAAGGCTTTTGCTACACGAGGTAACCACTTCGCCCTAACGGCAGAGCTGACGCTAAAGAACGCCTACGCGCTCTCCCCACTCTCTGAGGATGCCACGGAGAGCCAGAAGCAGATTCACAATATGCTCAATCCCGAGGAAAGTTTATCCCCCCAACAGGGGCCTCTACTACATCTCTCGATCTATGAGCACGTAGTCGCTCCACTGGGCCGGAGGGTAGCACTACACGGTCGCCTCTTCGGCGGGGTCAACTTAGACCTCGGCAAGCCTTGGCAGGAGAGTTTTCACTACGACAGCTACCTCTTCTTGAGTCAGAAGTTTCACCTCGGGGGCTTTGCCAATCTAGGTATGGACAATCAGACCATCTTCTCAGGACTACGATACAGAGAGTACCCTGTCAACAACCTCGCAGCACTCTATCTAGGCATCCAGTACACCCCGATCAAGTCTCTCTACATCACGCCACACGTCAGTGTCGGCATGGACATTCAGGCGCCCAATGTGCGGGACAGTGACCTCCTCTACGGAGCGGGCATAGATCTCGACTACGACTCCCTGATAGGTCCTATCAAGCTCTCTTTCAGCCGGTCAAACGTCCTCCGTGCCTCACGCTTCTTCTTTAGCCTCGGCTATGCTTTCTGATAGCAGTGCACACCCTGTAAGGCAGCTACCGACCATGGCACGATGATGAGATGACGCCATGCGACACAAAAAGAGGCTCCCCGATTGTTCGAGGAGCCTCTTCTTATTTGTTTTAGAGCTAGCGACGTCTGTTTACTTAACGCTGGCAGAGAGGGTACGACGCTCACGGATGCGAGCAGCCTTACCACGACGATCGCGTAGATAGTAGAGCTTAGCGCGACGTACCTTACCGTGACGCTCTACATGGATCTCCTCGATAAAGGGGCTGTTGAAGGGGAAGATACGCTCTACGCCCACACCGTCTGAGATCTTGCGTACGGTGAAGCGACGCTGGTCGCCATGACCGCTGATGCGGATGACCGTACCACGAAACTTCTGGATACGCTCCTTGTTACCCTCCTTAATACGGTAGTCCACGACGATCGTGTCTCCGGGGGCAAACTTAGGTAGCTGCTTGCCACTCTGAAAGTCTTCTTCGACTAGCTTGATAAAGTCCATAATGCTGTATTACTTTTTTGATTAGCTATGAGCTAAACGCAATATACACAGGCGACTGGTGAGACCTAGATCTAGTGGCTCGGTCTCTCTTCCTGCCAGAGATTACGCAAAGCTGACGGCAAAGGTACAAAAATCTTGGAGATAAACAACTCCCTCCACCGAACGAGCACAGGACTGACGCATCATGAGGCTGTTGGCTGTTAGCTGTTGGCTGTTGGCTAGAGGCACTAGGTCCCTAGCTCTCCGACCCACTCCGATTAGCTCCGATCCCTCTAACTTCTAATCTCTAACTTCTAACCTCTAACCTCTAATCCCTATTTACTTACCCTAATGATGCGACACTATCAAATTATCGTTACCTTTGCATAGTCTCCGCTAATAGATATACCCTATGCGACGTCCTATCATACTGATTAACATTGGTCTGATGATCCTAGCGTCAGTCATCATTGTCGTCCTGGCACTCGTCTGGATGAACCTCTTCACACGCCACGGATCATCTGTCGAGATACCTGACATATATGGCCTCCCTGCGAGCGAGGCGGTGAGCCTTCTAGACAAAGCTGATCTGCGCTACGAGGTGATCGACTCGGTCTACACCACAGAAGTACCCAAGGGGGCGGTCTACGACTTGACCCCTAAGGCGGGTAGTCGGGTCAAAGCGGGACGTATCATCTTCCTCACACTCAACGCTTCCTCTCCTCGCAACGCCATCATCCCCTCGCTCGTCGATGTATCCGAGCGACAAGCACGAGCGCGTCTCGTCAGCCTTGGCTTCGAAAACATCACCCCCAGTTACGTAGCAGGATCCTTTGACGACCTAGTCATGGGCGTGCAGCTACCTTCAGGACAGACCCTTGCACCAGGTACCCGCGTACCGCTCGCCACGCCACTCATACTCCTAGTCTCTGTGGCTACTAGTGACAGCATACCGCATGGAGCTTTCACGCCTTACGACTCGATCTCGGGAGCGGGTGGATACGCTGCCCCAGCTGACTCGACCACACAAATTCTAGAGCCTGACGAGGATGAGTCCTGGATGTAATCCCGATAGGGAGTCACTTCCCCTCGAGGAGCAGGAGCTAGAGGCCGACCTCATCGCTACCGACGAGGAGGATCAGTGGGTCGCAGGGACACACGGCGAGGAGCTCTACGAGCATTACCGTGTGCAGGTAGATCCTGGGCAGACACCGCTACGCATCGACCGCTTTCTAGTGGATCGTATGCCACACACTTCGCGCCATCGTATACAGCTTGCCGCCAAGGCGGGACTCATCTGGGTGGATGGCGAGCCTGTCAAGAGCAACTACAAGGTCAAGCCCCAGGAGACCATCACGATGATGCTGGCGCATCCGAAGCAGGACTGGTCGATCACTCCGGAGGACATACCGCTCGACATAGTCTATGAGGACGATCAGCTGCTGGTGGTCAACAAGCCCGCAGGCATGGTCGTACACCCAGGTCACGGCAACTACAGTGGCACGCTCGTCCACGCGCTTGCTTACTACTTGCGTAACGACCCGCTCTATGATCCGAACGATGCTTCCGTAGGGCTGGTGCATCGCATTGACAAAGATACCAGCGGACTACTCCTCGTGGCGAAGCGTACGGAGGCTAAGATACGACTAGCGAGACAGTTCTTCCTCAAGACTACGGGGCGACGCTACCAAGCACTCGTCTGGGGCAAGCTTGACCAACCGCAGGGGACGATCGAGGGCAATATAGCTCGTGACCCGCGGGACCGAACCCGTATGACCGTCTACCCCCCAACGAGTGAGATAGGCAAGCCGGCCGTGACCCACTACACGCAGCTGGAGCGACTGGGCTTTGTGACGCTCATAGCGTGTGAACTGGAGACGGGGCGCACCCACCAGATACGTGCTCACATGAAGTCTATCGACCACCCGCTCTTTGGCGATGAGCGCTATGGGGGCGACCAGATCCTCTGGGGGCAGCGCACCAGCTCCTACCAGCAGTTTGTCAATAACTGCCTCAAGATCTGTCCCCGCCAAGCATTGCACGCTGAGACCCTCGCCTTCGACCACCCCGTGACGGGTGAGCGGATGCACTTCTCGGCACCACTGCCCGACGATATGAGCCAGCTCATAGACAAGTGGAGACGCTATGTAGCACCGCTCGAACTCTCTAACTAAAAGAACCATTGCAATATCCCATCACACCTTATGGACAAACCCAATATTGCGATCATCTGTGGCGGATACTCTGGCGAGGCGGAGGTCTCGCAGCGTAGTGCCCAGACGATCCTCAAGCAGATTGATCAAACCCTCTTCACCCCCTATCTAGTCACCATCACCAGAGAGACATGGAGCGTGACCGATGCTGAGGGGAAGGCGGGAACGATAGATCGTGCACTAGTCGCACGCTTTGGCGCAACCGAAGTGACCTTCGCACTAGCTTACATTACCATCCACGGCACCCCTGGAGAGAATGGTCTCCTACAGGGTTACCTAGACATGCTCGGCATCCCCTACACGACAGGCGGCGTGCTCTGCGAGGCTTTGACCTTTAATAAGGAGGCGTGCAACGCTTACCTAGCGCATCACGGCCTGCGCATCGCTCGCTCCCACTGCCTCCGCAATCACACCCAACAGCTCTCACCCGAAGAGCAAGAGTTGATCGAGTCTCGTCTGCGCCTGCCGCTCTTTGTCAAGCCCAACACCGGAGGCTCCAGCATCGCTACAACGCGCATTGACCAGTGGGAGCAGCTGCCCTCAGCCGTAGCGGACGCTTACTCCGCAGCACCCGACGTCCTCGTCGAGGAGTGCATCGTCGGCACCGAGGTGACCTGCGGATGCGTGATCCTACCCGACGACTCTTTTGCCCTGCCAGTCACAGAGGTGGTCGCGCACGACACTTTCTTCGACTATGACGCTAAGTACTACGGCAAGAGCGATGAGATAACCCCCGCACGCATCTCACCAGAGCAGACACAGCGCGTACAGGAGACCTCGCTGACGATCGCCCATCTACTAGACTGCTACGGCTTCGTACGTATAGATTACATCATCGAGGCGGACGGCATACCCACCCTGCTAGAGGTCAACACGACCCCGGGCATGACGGAGGCCAGCTTCATCCCGCAGCAGGTACGTGCAGCTGGTCTACAGCTGAGCGACCTCATCACACGTATCATCAAGAGCAAACTATCATGACCACACACACAGCCCCACAGCCGTACGAGTACGACTCTATACGTCCCTACCTTGACGAAGAGGTGCCAGCTGTCGTTGCCCAGCTAGCCAACCAACCTGAGCTACGTCACGTCCTATCGGCACTGCTCTCGGAGGAGGAGACGACTGCGCTCCTAAAGCACCTAAAGAGCATCCAGAGTGTTGATGCTTTTAAGGAACTCATCTCCTACCCCCTCGTGGTCAAGCTAGCGAAGCAGACCACTTTCTCCGTATCCCTTAGCGGAGCCAGTAGACTAGGCGGAGATCTGCCCACGACCTTTGTCACAAACCACAGGGATATCATACTCGACTCCGCATTTCTCAATCTAGTCATGCGAGAGCGCAACTATCTGATGCCACGCATCGCTATCGGCGACAACCTCTTCGGCAGACCGTGGATCGAGGCGGTGGTCAAGCTCAACGACTCTTTTGTCGTGCGTCGCTCGCTACCGATCCGGCAGATGCTTCTAGCCGCTCAGGCGCTCTCTGCCTTTATCGACCAGAGCATACAGCAGGATCACAAGTCGGTATGGATCGCCCAGCGTGAGGGACGCGCCAAGGACAATAGCGACCAGACACAGCCGAGCGTTCTCAAGATGATCGCTTCCTCGCAAAGCAGCGACCCGCTGACCCAGCTGATGCGGGTCAACATCGCCCCCACCACTATCAGCTACGAGTACGACCCTTGCGACATCCTCAAGGCGTGCGAGCTACTATGGCGCAAGCATCACCCCAACGAGCAGTATGTCAAGGGTGGCGAGGAGGACCTGCTCAATATGAAGACAGGTCTACTCGGCTACAAGGGACGCGTACACTTTGCCGTCGGCACGCGTCTCAACGAACTGATCACGACTGAGCTAGAGGCCGAGCTACGAGCCCTACCCAAGCAGCAGCTCTACCCGCGCATCGCTACGATCATCGACACGGAGCTACACAGCAACTACCGCCTATACCCGATCAACTACATCGCCTACGACCTCCTCCACCCTGACAAGGCGCACCCGAAGGAGCTCTACAGCGAAGCTGACAAGGAGAAGACGCTTCGCTACCTCGATGAGCAGATTGCGAAAGCACCGACTGACGCTTACAGTACCGACGAACTGCGCACGCAGCTCCTCCAGATGTATGCCCAGCCACTGATCAATGCACAGAACTAGCGGTTGGCGGTTGGCTGTTAGCTGTTAGCTGTTGGCTGTTAGCTGTTAGCTGTTGGCTAGGGATACTAGTGGCACTAGGGCCACTAGAAGCACTAGAGTCACTAGCTTTCTAACTTCTAATCTCTAACCTCTAATATCTAATCTCTAACTTCTAATCTCTTTTTCGTACCTTTGTCCTCTATAACTAAATATACACGCATATAGCATCTTAGTCCTATGAACATATCACACGAGCTTAAGGAAGATCAGGTTCTCTTGAACATCACGCTCACCAGTGACGAAATTAAAGAGAAAGTCACCGATCAGTTGAAGCAGCTGCGCAAGACAACTGAAACGCCAGGATTCCGCCCAGGCAAGACCCCAGCAGCACTCATTGAGAAGAAGTACGGTCAGGCTGTGCGCTTTAACGTTGTCAGCAGAGCCACATCCGATGAGGCCGTTAACTATCTTAAGGAGCAGGGCATTAAGACGGTCGGCGGTCTGCTCATGGAGCAAGACGACAATAGCTATACGCCTGAGCAGACAGACTACCAGCTACAGATATCGACGGGACTGCTTCCTCAGTTCCCCCAGACGATCGATAGCAGCGTGACACTCCCCCACTACACCGTCCAGGTCGACGATGCCGAGATCGATCAGATGATCAGCAACGCTCAGGAGAGTGCTGGCGAGCGCTCCGAGGTCGAGGACGTACAGGAGAAAGATATCCTCTACGTCTCTGTACAGGAGCTAGATGACAAGGGCAAGCACACCTCTGAGGGCATCGCGCTTGAGGAGAGCTTCCTCATGCCACAATATGTGACCAATGAGGAGGTTCGCGCAGAGATCCTAAAGGCTCACAAGGGTGACACGCTCACCATAGACCTACAGAAGGCTTATGACGGCAGCGAGGTCGAGATCGCCTCTTTCCTCCAGATCAAGCAGGAGGAGGTCAAGGATCACACGAACCCCTTTGAGATCAAGATCAACCGCATCCTACGCAACACACCACACGCTATCGATGAGAAGCTCTTTAAGCTGATGCTCGGCCCAACGACCGAGGTGACTACCGAGGAGGGACTCAGAGCTGAGCTAAAGCGCATGCAGGAGTCGCGCAACGCATCGATGGCTAACGATGTCTTTACCACGGTCGTCTCCAAGTATGTCGTCGAGCAGATCCAGGGGCTGCCCTTCTCTGACAAGCACCTAGCCCTCCTACTCAACGAAAAGACAGAGGAGGAGACTCAGGAGGAGTACGACGAGCGGATCAACCAGGTTATGCCTTACGTGCGCTACCAGTGCATGATCGCCGAGCTCATCAAGCAGCTAGACGTTGAGGTCTCCGAAGGACTGGTTCGTCAGATCGTCAGAGAGGGTGTCATGAGACAAGTACAAGCTGCTGGTCTCGGTCAGCTACTCTCCAACGATGAATTCATCGAGAGCCTCGTCAACAATACGATGGAGCAGCACAGCGAGCAGCTCTTTGCCGCTAAGGAGCAGGCTAAGGAGCAGGCTCTCGCAGCAAAGGTTAAGGAGCTAGTCACGCTCGACGAGCAGGAGCCTCTCTCTGTCGACGAGCTCTATAAGGTGCACACCAAGCTCCAGGAGGAGATCAACACGCTACTCAAGTTCCATGACGAGGAGCCAGAGGACGAGGAGAGCGAGGAGTCAGCACCAGAGGAGAAGTAGCCTAGCACCTTTCCCCCCAAACATACCGATAGCGGGATCATCTCACGATGGTGAGGTGGTCCCGCTAATCTATTCTAGTGACCAAAGGAGGGCCAGTAGCCCTCCCCTCGTGAGACTGTTGACTTATGCAGCAGTCTCTATCGGGGATCATTTGCGCCGAATAGTGTATCTTTGTAGGGAGGATCTGCGGGTGCATCATTGCACCCGAGAGAGCGACCCGAAGCTCGCTCGCACCTCTTTACATCTCACGCTCAGTCTCATGAATCACACTCCCGACACTCCCCATAGTCCCTCGGCTGGGACACGTATGTACGTGCCGCTGCACGTTCACTCGCACTACTCTATACTAGATGGTATGGCACCCGTCGAGAAGCTCGTCGACAAGGCGGTCGCCTGCGGTATGCCGGGCATTGCACTCACCGATCACGGTGCTATGTATGGCATCAAGAACTTTACCAACTATGCCAACGATAAGATCAACGGCGACAAGCTCGCCCAGATCAAGTCGCTCCGCAAGCAGATCAAAGAGCTAGAAGCCGATGCATCCAATGCAGACGAGATCGCGCGCATCGAAGGGGAGATCAAGACGATCGAGCAGAGCCTCTTCAAGGCGATCATAGGCTGTGAGGTGTACGTAGCGCGCCGTTCGCTCGAGCTGAAGGACAAAGATGCCAAAGATCCCGACAACCCCACCCGCAGCATAGACCGCAGTGGCTACCACCTGATACTCCTAGCTAAGAACCTCCAGGGTTACCGCAACCTCATCAAGATGGTCTCCATAGCGTGGGAGCATGGTGAGTATTACAAGCCGCGTATCGACAAGAAGCTGCTAGCAGAGCATCATGAGGGGATCATCGCCTCCAGTGCTTGCCTCGGGGGCGAGATCGCACAGCACATCCTGCATGGGCGTCTCGACGAGGCGCGCCAGACGGCACTGTGGTACAAGGAGACCTTCGGCGAGGACTACTACCTAGAGATCATGCTCCATCCGAATAGCGACTCGCCGAGTGGTCAGGAGACCTACCGCAAGCAGCTACAAGTAGCTCAGGAGGTGATCAAGATGGGACAAGAGCTGGGCATCAAAGTCATTGCGACGAACGACACCCACTTCCTGAACGAAGAAGATGCCGAGGCGCACGATCACCTGATCTGTATGACGACCAATACGCCCATCTCCGATCCCAATCGTATGCGTTACACCAAGCAGGAGTGGCTCAAGTCGCCCGAAGAGATGACGGCAATCTTTGCCGACTACCCAGACGTACTGGAGAACACGCTAGAGGTGTGCAACAAGGTGGAGTACTACAGCATCGACCACGCTCCGCTGATGCCTCACTTCGAGCTTCCCGAGGGCTTTGCTAGCGAAGACGACTACCTGCGCCACCTCACCTACGAGGGTGCCAAGAAGCGCTACGGCGACCCCGTCCCCACAGAGGTACAGGAGCGCATCGACATGGAGCTGGGCGTGATACAGAACATGGGCTTCCCCGGCTACTTCCTCGTCGTGCAGGACTTCATCGCAGCAGCCCGACAGCTAGGCGTGCGCGTCGGTCCCGGTCGTGGGTCCGCAGCTGGCTCTGCGGTCGCTTACTGCCTCTCGATCACCCAGATCGAGCCGATCAAGTACGGCTTGCTCTTCGAGCGTTTTCTCAACCCCGACCGTATCTCCATGCCCGATATCGACATTGACTTTGACGATAAGAACCGCTGGCGTGTCCTCGAGTGGGTCACCAATAAGTATGGTCGCGATCATGTGTCCAACATCATCACGCTCACCACGATGGCTACAAAAGGGGCGATCAAAGGGGTGGCACGCGTCGAGGAGCTGCCGCTAGACCAAGCCAATAGGCTCTGCAAACTCATCCCCGATAGAGCGCCCGAAGGGGTCAAGCACCTCAACCTAGAGTGGATGGTGCAAAACAACCAAGAGTTTCGCGAGGCATCCGTTAGTCAGAACGAGCAGCTAGCCAATACGATCCGCTATGCCCGTCAGCTAGAGGGTACAGCTAGTACCACAGGCGTACACGCCTGCGGTGTCATCATCAGTGGTCCGCCCGTCAGCGATGTCGTTCCCCTCTCTACCGCCATCGACCCAGACACCAACGAGCGCAAGCTGGTAGCGCAGTATGAGGGTAAGGTGATCGAGCCCACGGGACTGATCAAGATGGACTTCCTCGGTCTGCAGACCCTCAGCATCATCAACGATGCCCTAGAAAACATCAAGATGAGCTACGGCATAGACCTAGACATCGACACGATCCCCGTCGACGATCCCAAGACCTTCGAGCTATACTCACGCGGTGACACCGTCGGCACCTTCCAGTTTGAGAGCCCAGGCATGCGCAAGTACCTACAGCAGCTTGAGCCGACCGAGTTTAAGGATCTAGTCGCTATGAATGCGCTCTACCGCCCAGGTCCTATGGACAATATCCCCACCTTCATCGAGCGCAAGCATGGTCGTCAGGAGATCACCTACGACCTGCCCGAGATGGAGCCTTACCTCAAGGACACCTACGGCATCACCGTCTACCAGGAGCAGGTGATGATCCTCTCTCGTGTGCTGGGCGACTTCACACGAGGCGACAGCGATAGCCTGCGTAAGGCGATGGGTAAGAAGAAGGAAAAAGAGATGGCCAAGTACCGCATCAAGTTTGTCGAAAACGGGGTCGCCAAGGGACATCCACGTGACACCCTCGAGCGCATCTACGACGGGTGGCAGAAGTTTGCCAGCTACGCCTTCAACAAGAGTCACTCCGTCTGCTACGCCTGGGTCGCCTACCAGACCGCTTACCTCAAGGCGCACTACCCCGCACAGTTTATGGCAGCACTACTGACCTGCAACCAAAACAAGTCCGACAAGCTCACCAAGTACCTCGAGGAGGTGCAGCACATGGGACTAGAGGTCAAGGGGCCAGACGTCAACGAGAGCTTCTCCGCCTTCTCGGCAAACAAAGAGGGCGTCATACGCTTTGGCCTCGGAGGTATCTCACACGTCGGGCTATCAGTCGCTGAGGCTATCATACAGGAGCGCGAGGAGCATGGCCCCTACCAAGACGTATACGACTTCTTCCAGCGCACCGACCTGAGCAACTGCTCACGACGCGCGCTCGAGGCACTCATCCTGTCAGGTGCCTTCGACAACTTTGGCATCGAGCGAGAGGTTTACTTCGCACCCATCGCTAAGAGTAACGCGAGCAGCCTCTCCTATGGCAAGGACGAGACCTTCCTCACAGCACTCATGCAGTACGGCAAGATCCTCGAGAGCGAGCGCACGCAGGTGCAGGCCTCACTCTTTGGCGATAGCGACCCCAGTGTCAAGCTCCCCAAGCCAATGCCCCCCAAGGATGTGGAGCCCTGGAGCCATCTAGAGCGACTCACCAAGGAGCAGACCTATATAGGTATGTACCTGAGTGCCCACCCGCTAGACCCCTACGCCTTTATCATCGAGAACATCTGCAACTGCCCCGCTTCCGACCTAGAGCACTTTGCCGAGCTAGGCCTCACACAGCTCACCAGCGCCGGTCTAGTCACCAAGGTGCGTCAAGGCATTAGCAAGAAAAACCAGCCTTACGCCATTATCCAGATCGAAGACACCTCTGGCACGGGCGAGATACCGCTCTTTGGGCAGGATTACGTAAATTTCGGTAACTTTGCACAGGAAGGACTAGCCATCTTAGCGAAGATGAGCGTCACGCCAAGCCGATACGATCCGAATCGCCTCTACCGCACTGTGCAGAGCATGCAGCTCCTCTCAGACATCACTGAGGATGCCTTCAGGAGCATCCAGCTGACCATCAATCTGAGTCAGGGCGAAGACGCCACCCCAACGGTTGCATACGAAGAGGGTGCCGACGGCGAGGAGGAGATACTCGACCGCCCCAACACCCTCGAGGGTGCTATCGAGCTGGGCAACGCAATCAAGGATCACCCCGGTAAGACGGAGCTAGAGATAACCTTCTGCTCCTCTATGGTACCCTACACGACCACCATGTATGCACCCAGCATAGAGCCCGGCAAGTGGCTCCTGGAGATCGTCAAGAAGTATCAGATCCAGTGTACCGTGCAGACAGCTAAGTGATAGTCCCTACCTATTATATAGAAGACATTTCATACTAACTCTAAATACACAAGAACTATGGCAATGGAAATAACAGATGCAAATATAGCCGGTCTGATGGCTGAGGGCAAACCGATGATCCTAGACTTCTGGGCTACCTGGTGTGGTCCCTGTCAGATGATCGGCCCGATGATTGAGGAGCTCGCTGAGGAGTTCGACGGCAAGATCATCATCGGCAAGGTCAACGTCGACGAAAACAGCGATCTGCCCAGTCAGTACGGCATCCGCAACATCCCAACGATCCTCTTCTTCAAGGGCGGTGAGATGGTCAGCAAGCTCGTCGGCGCACAGAGCAAGGCTAAGCTACAGGAGGAGGCTCAGAAGCTCCTCGACTAGTCCTGCGACAGTCGTCATCGGACAGCGTCCGTCGTCACGGCGTAACGACCCGACGTATCACTACACGTAAACTTTCGGACAGCGTCCGAGTCACACACGATAGCCACGTGGGAAGCCCCAAACTTCCACGTGGCTATTTTTTATTTCCCACATAGGCGCGAAAAAACTCTTCGGACTTATCATTTCATTCTTCCGAAGTTTCATTTCATTCTTCCGAAGTTTTATTTCGTCCCTCCGTGGGGATTTCTAAATTCCTCCCTTGGGATCACTTCGTCCCTCCGTGGGGATCATTCCGTCCCCCCGTGGGGATTAAAAAATCCCCACGGAGGGGTTTGAAAATCTCCACGTGGATATCGCACGTTCCCGCCCAAAAACGTGTCCCGACCCACCATCCAGCATCCCGTCAATCCCGATCGCTCCACTCTCTAATCTCTAACTTCTAATCTCTAACCTCTAATTCCTCCTCCTCCGATCTCTCCGATCCTTCCGATGCTCTCCGATTCCTAATTTCTAATCTCTAATCTCTAACTTCTAACCTCTAGTCTCTAACTTCTAACCTCTAGTCTCTATTTACATATCTTTACGGAGAAAATCGTCCGATCCCATCCTTTCTCGAATATCCACGTGGAAAATCTCAAATCTCCACGTGGATATTTTTTATTTTGTCCTCTCCTGAAATAGTACACAGTTGGGAAGCCAACCCCAACAACTATGAAAG
>NZ_CABUAN010000028.1 GCF_902489635.1 uncultured Porphyromonas sp.
AAAAAATATCCACGTGGAGATTTGAGATTTTCCACGTGGATATTCGAGAAAGGAGTGAATCGGACGAATTTCTCCGTAAAGATATGTAAATAGAGATTAGAGGTTAGAAGTTAGAGGTTAGAGATTAGAGGGCCGATCACTCTGATAGCTCCGATGGTTCCGATACTATCCGATGGATAGGACCTCGCAAGAGGTCCGACGCATCGTAGCCGTCGGTCGGAGGGGCAAAGCCCCGAACGACCGATGGGGGCAAGACGATATCAGTTTATCGACCCCTTGTGGGTCGGACTAAACAAAGGTTATAGTCTCAGTCCGATAGCTCTGATCGCTCCGATAGCTCCGATGGTTCCGATAGCTAACAGCCAATCCATAGTTGACACATTATATATATGGTGACCTCATCTATGCCTCGCTTGTCGCTCATGGGTAGCTCCTGACAGAGCAATTATAGAGACTATTGACTTTTGCAATAGTCTCATTATAATGCGTCAGCTTGAATAAAAGCTTCGGTTTTGCCCGCTATCTCAAAAGTTGTTTGTATATTTGCCACTACTACTAGTGACTATATGCTTATGAAGCAATTACTACATACTCTATATACCCTCGTCGTTTGCGCTCTACTACTGCCTTGTGGAGCATTCGCTAGTGATCAGTGCGTAGCCGCCGAGCATTCCTCCGACCAGCCTCTCACCTTGGTGACAGCGCAAGCCTTAGGCATCGATCAGTCTGCCCCTCAGGTAGAGGTGCGTGACGGATCTATCATACCGCTCTGCGAGTATGAGCAGATGCAGGTCTTTAATGTCATGGGACAGGAGGTACGCAACGAGCATTTGCCGTCAGGCGTCTACCTCGTGCGCCTTGTCGTGCAGGGAGAGACCTACACACTCAAAGTGGTCATACGCTAATCCGACTACTAAAGCTATTCATGTAGCCCACTCGTCGAGAGCTATCCGCGTTGTGCTGTGCTATCGTTAGCCAGACTCACGTGGAGGATAGCTCTCTTGTAATATATCCCATCCTATGCTTGATCAAATCCAGCAACTTCAATCAGCACTCTCCAACCTCGTAGCCTCTACACCCGAAGAGGCCGAGCAACTACGCATAGCTTATCTAGGTAAAAAAGGACGCATCACCCAGCTCTTTGAGGCCTTTCGTCAGCTTCCCCCCGAGGAGAAGCGACAGTTAGGTGCAGCACTCAATGAGCTCAAGCAAGAAGCCACCGCGCGCATCAAGGAGCTCCTAGCCTCTGTTGCGACACAGTCGGTGCAGCAGACGATCGATCTGACCCGTCCCGCCGTACCTTATCCACAAGGCTCGCGTCACCCGCTCACGCTCATACAGGAGGAGATCTGTAATATCTTCGAGCGGATGGGCTTTAGCATAGCTGAGGGACCTGAGGTAGAGGATGACTGGCACGTCTTTGAGGCGCTCAACTTCCCGCCAGACCATCCCGCACGAGACATGCAGGACACCTTCTTTGTGGATCACAAGAGCAATATACTCCTCCGCACCCACACCTCATCCGTGCAGACACGTGTCATGAAGAGCCAAGAGCCGCCCATACGCGTCCTCTGCCCTGGGCGAGTCTATCGCAATGAGGCTATATCTGCGCGTGCTCACTGCTTCTTTCACCAGATCGAGGGACTATACATCGACCGCAACGTGAGCTATGCCGATCTCCGAGAGGCGTTGCTCTTCTTCGCTCAGTCGCTCTTTGGGGCCGATACGCAGATACGCTTGCGCCCGTCTTACTTCCCCTTTACCGAGCCGAGTGCTGAGATGGATATCTCGTGCGGCTTGTGCCACGGCGAGGGGTGTGGCTTCTGCAAGCATACCGGATGGGTCGAGATCTTGGGCTGCGGTATGGTCGATCCTAACGTGCTGGAGAACTGTGGCATCGATAGCTCCGTCTATAGTGGCTACGCCTTCGGACTAGGTGTAGAGCGCATTGCCAACCTCAAGTACAATGTCAAGGATCTGCGCTACTTCTCGGAAAACAACCTAGACTTCCTCTCGCAGTTTACCGCACACACTACACCACTCTAAAGGCTGCTCAACGACGTGACGCTTGACGAACGCTACCGCCTGGCACTGGAGGGGCTTGCACAGCTCTATCCCAATGCCGATACGGAGCTTATCTACCACGACCCCTTTAGTCTACTCGTAGCGGTCGTGCTCTCGGCACAGTGCACCGACAAGCGGGTCAATATGGTGACGCCGCAGCTTATGGCGCACTACCCGACGCCCGAAGCGATGGCGCGTGCCTCGGTCGATGATCTGCTAGTCTTCATGGGGAGCGTCAGCTATCCAAACAATAAGGCGAAGCACCTCATCGGACTCTCCGAGCGGATCGCCCAAGAGCATCACGGCATCGTCCCCTCAACGCGCGAAGAGCTGGAGTCGCTCCCAGGTGTAGGACGCAAGAGTGCTAGCGTGATGCTAGCCGTCTGCTTTGAGACGCCAGCGATGCCAGTCGATACACACGTCTTCCGTGTGGCTAAGCGCATCGGGCTTGCATCCTCACGTGCTACGACGCCCTTAGCGGTCGAGCAAGCACTCGTCAAGCGCATCCCACAGGCACAACTCATACGTGCGCATCATCAGCTCATCTTGCTAGGACGCTACATCTGCAAGGCGCGCAAGCCTCTCTGCGCTGAGTGTACCCTCCACAACTGCTGTCGCCACTACGCCACAGCAGCCAAAAAGCAATAAGCACATACACAAGCAGCCCACAGGCAGAGCGTTGCATACCCTGTGAAGAGCGAGGACTTATAGTCTCTGCTCCATAGAGACTATCGACTTTTGCAACAGTCTCACATAACCTTTGCACGCCCTATCTGCTAGGGGCTCATAAACTACGAGGGAGACTTCCGCTACTATGCGGGAGTCTCCCTCGTGATATATTACAGTGCTGTGTCTCCTATAGGAGACTGTTGACTTTTGCAACAGTCTACAGTCTCATTAGGAGCGTCGCACTGTGGTCCTAGTAGACCATCGGTTTACTCTTACTTGACGATGCGCGTCGTGTAGTTGCCGACGAGGACGATGTAGCCACCAGCAGGTAGTGCGCTGATGTCGAGCGCATGCTCTGTGCTAGTGAGGAGTAGCTGACCCGTGTAGTCGTAGAGACGTACCTCAGCACCCTCAGCAGCACCAGCCACCTCGAGGCGTGTACCGCCGTTGGTCACGTAAGCGACAAGCTGGTTCTGTGTCGGCTGCTCGACAGCCACAGAGAGCCTAAAGGTTACCTTGACCTTGGTGTCCTTGTTGAGAGTAAAGTAGTAGTAGCCTGCTTCTGGTGTAGTGATGGTCTCATCATCGATAAACCACTGGTCGACCTCGTAGCCATCATCTGGCGTAGCTATCACCTTGACTTTGCTGCCAGCGGGTACCTTAGCACCACTCTCGATAGGATCTAGGTCTACCGTAGCTGTGACAGTACCACCCTTACTAGCTTCTAGGGTGACGGTGTAGTCGACTGCTGGAGCAGGCTTCTCGGAGAAGACTGCATGTATATCAGCATCCTCGTTAGCCTTAAAGGTATAGACAAAGCCATCCTCTGAGAGTGCCTCTGCAGGTACAGGCTTGCCATTGTTTGTGTAGACCACCTGATAGTCTCCACTTATGGTGAACTTAGCCTTTACCGTGACGTCACTGCCTAGCGGGATTCGCTTCTCGCCGAAGATCTTTAGCGGGTTGCCCGAGCCTCCTGGCTCTAGGTAGGTCGTCTCAAGGTTGCATCCCGTCGGTCCCTCGGAGCTAATCTTTATGAGAGCTGTGGTCTTCTTCTGGGTCTCGGCAAATACCATTGCAAAGCCATCTACCGTGAAGGTATAAGGGTTCTTACCTTCAGTGCCTGGGATAAGCTTAAAGTCATCATCAAGCCAATCCTTGACCTCGTAGCCATCCTCAGGCGTTACGGTCAGTACGACTTCTGCGCCAGCAGCGAGCTTCGCACCACTTTCGAAGGGCTCACCATCTGCTGTACCAGTGATCGTAGCATGCTTATCGCAATCGTAGTAGACGTAAAAGCCTATGGCACCCTCTGTGAAAATAACCTTGATATTAGCTGGCTCCTCTAGAGTAAACTCGTACGTGAGCCCCTCGTCTGTGAGCTGGTCAGCAGCTACTGGGTTATCATTGTGTGTGAAGGCGACGGTCGCTCCAGTGATCGAGATGGTTGCCTCGACTCTTACTTTCGTACCGACAGGCAGGTCTAGCGTTGGGTTGGTACCCTCAGTTGGCCTCTCCCAAGTGGTGCTACCAGGTGTCTGATACTTAACCGTAGCAAAGCCACCTACACCCTCCTCCTGGACTGAGAGCTGAACCTTCTCTATAGGTGCAGCCTTCTGCTCAATTACCGCCTCGATGGTCACATCTGCCTTTAGAGAGTAATACATCGAGGGGTTGTTCAAGTCATTAGGTATTTGTTCACTGCCATTGATGAGGAAGTGCTTAAACTTGCAACCCTCATTGACAGTCGCTTGGATGGTGAGCATAGTTCCATCCTGGAGACGAGTACCTGAGGGTACATCTGCGACGGGACTTAAGGTCTTCACTGTGAGCGTACCATTTGTTGGTTGCTTGTAAGTCACGAGATAGCCACTCTCTATGAGGACAGCCGAGATGGTTGTTGCCTCTGAGATAGTGATTGTCTTCTCGTTGGGGAAGTAACCTCCTTTATCCTCTTTTGCACCATTGATGAGCCAATGGTCTATCTCATAGCCCTCGTTTGGATTGATCACCATGGTGATCTGGCTGTTAGGCTCTACACCTTCTTCTGAGTTGAGGACTTCGCCATCCTTACTGGGACCCTTGTGTAGCTCGATCGTACCATGCTCGGGCTGTACGACTGTGACAGGGACGAGTGTCGGAGCTGACAAGCTCTTGAACTTGACAGAGACGGTGACATCCTTCTTTACCATGTAGTAGGTGACCTTAGGCCTACTGCTAGAAGGCTTAATCTGCTGCCCATCTATGAGCCAACACTCGATGTCATAGCCATCATCAGGCTTTACCTCCATTCTTAGTTCAGTACCCGAGTTAACCGGGTCTCCCGACTTAAGTTCCTTGAAGGTATCACCAGTTTCTACTGTAAGAGTACCACCTTCTGTAGGCGGTATAATAGTGACGATGCAGGGTTTAGCCGCGACCACCTTGGCAGAGATAGTCATATCCCCTTTAACCGTCTCAGAATCTCCATAGGCTGAAGTAATGGGCTTCTCGACCCCATTGACGATGTAGTGGGTTGCCTCGTAACCCTCATCAGGAGTCACCTGAATGGTTAGATAGGTGCCGTCATCAACCTGACCACCACTCTTCACCTCGACGAAAGACCTTGAGGTGAAGTCATAGTAATCAGTCTTGATGGTGGCGTGCTCCACTTGGTTGATGGTTATTGTGTGCTTCTGTGCCTGTGCCATAAGCGGCAACAGGAAGAAGGTACCCAATAACGCTAAAACAGATAACATTCGTTTCATAAGCGTATATGTTTAAGTGTAAGTGATTTATTTGTCTGTCTATAAGGGTTTGTGTCTCTACACAAGGGGAAAAGAGAGGGCGGAGCCGCGATGCTTCATCTACCTATCTCTCCCCGATGGGCTAAGGTAATGAAAAATAAGGAGATAAACAACTGCCGAGTAATTTCTGTCTTGACGCTGTTTTGAGGCTAATCCCTGCTTTGAAGTGCTGGAGGGGGACTTCAGCACTGAGATGCGATAGCCAAGAGCTTACAAGTCCCGATGCTACTTTGCTTCGAAAAAGTAGCCTCCACGTGGATATTTGAAAACTCCCACGGGAGGCTTGCTTTTCTCGAAAAAGAATGTTAGCTTTGTGGCAACCATAACCCTTAAATGTTTCAAACGATATGACAAGAAAATTACTATCTTCATTACTCCTATTCCTTGCTCTGAGCTACGCACTGGCCGCTCAGCAGACGGGGTGTAAGATCACGCAAGAGCCGAAGGCACTACCGGCTGAGGCGTGCAACTACTCCATCTACGGTACGAGTCCCAATGGACGATACATCTATGGGAACAGTCCTAACTCGACAGCCTTTTGCTACGACACAGAGCGTGACACCACCTCGCTCTTCTTCTCTGAGGCGGGTGATGAGAAGTATATGATCTACGCAGTCTCTGATGCTGGTGAGATCTTTGTTGCTCTGGATGAAATGGGTGCTTTTGTCTACA
Organism: uncultured Porphyromonas sp.; assembly: GCF_902489635.1. Lineage (GTDB taxonomy): Bacteria > Bacteroidota > Bacteroidia > Bacteroidales > Porphyromonadaceae > Porphyromonas. The sequence continues at coordinate 6,192 of NZ_CABUAN010000028.1, forward strand.
ATATGGCACAAGAGAAGCTACACGAGATCAAGACCCCTGATAGCAACTGGCCTGACGTAAGACCTGTCTACGTGACTCCCGACGCCAAGCACCTCGTGGGGTACGTGATGGATCCGACCTATGCTCAGAAAAGCATGACGCTCCCGATCTATGGTACACGAGGTGAGGACGGCTCCTGGACGATTAAAACGCTCCCCATGCTGGACAAAGACTACCTAGGCAGTAAGCCTCACTACACGCAGGCTTTCTTCTGCTCGTCTGATGGTAAGAAGATCCTAGGGCGACAAAACACCCGCAACGGCTCTGACAGACCGCTCTTCTGGCAGTTAGATGAGCAGGGGCAGTATCAGTGCTCTACGCCTTGCGACTCATTTCTCTACAATCTAGATGCGCCATTGCCTGGTCCCCAGCCTGAGTGGGAGGACTATGTGACGGCAGACTATGAGAAAGAGCCTGACCTATACAGACAGCAAGAAGCGGAGTTCAATAAGGCATACGACGCTTGGCTAGAAGCGTATGACAAGGTGTTTAAGGGTGTCGCTATTGATCTCGCTTGGCAGATTATGTCTCCAGCAAGTGGGTACTGGATGATCTCGATCCAAGAGGAGGTTGGTGAGGGCTATGCGAACATCTCCTATCCAGGTGCATTAAATGTCGCTGATGGCAGCCTCGAGAGGATCAACATCAAGGAGGCTTATGGTCTCGGTGGGGTCGGGCGTACTAATGATGGTGGCTGGCTCTGCTATCCCGATGGTAGCCGAAGCCGCTCTGATCGCAATACCTACATAGTTTACCCAGATGGAAAGAAGATGATTATGCTGGAGTATCTTAAGAGCTTGACGGGTAAGGATCTGTCTGAGTTCTTCACCTACTCCTACACGCCTGATGGAGAGACGGAGCAAAAGAGTATCACAGATATGGGTACCGTGCAGTTTTCTGCTGATGGTAAGACTCTCGTAGCTTGCGCTGTAGATAGGACGGGTACTAACTACTATCGCAATGCTTATCTACGTATTGACAAGCACTTCCTCGCTCAGCCTCTAGGGGTTGATCCCGTAAAGTTGCAGCCTAACGAACTCTCGATCCTCTGGCAGGGTGATGCACTCCTCTTCTCAGAGCCTGCTACGGGTACGCTCTACCTCTATGACACGGCCGGTAGACTGCTAGACAGCTACACGCTGGCAGCTACCTCAAGGCTCTCCCTGACAGACCTAGCTCAGGGCCTCTACATCGGTCAGGTTGTCACGGAGCGTGGCGTTAGCACCGTACGATTCATTCGTTAGAAGACGTTTCTGACAAAACGAACCAGTCCCGCAAGGAGTCTACAGCGATGTAGTACTCCCTGCGGTACTGCTGTCTGCTGACTCGGGTCAGAGAGAGTTCTTTAGACGTTAGAAGTTGACCGAAAAGTCCATGTCCAGGCCTATGCGATGAATTAAACTGGACCCTGAGTAGATGCCCATCTTGTAGTCAACGCCAGACCGCCATGCCCCACGTGGGGAGTAAAAAATATCCACGTGGAGATTTGAACCTCCCACGTGGATTTCATGTTTTATAGTCTCATCACTCCGTAGTGACTCTGCGGAGATGGAGCGACACGCTCTTATTTAGTCTCCTCCTCCTGATCGATGAAGTGGAGGTAGCTGCTGAGCGTGCGCTCTGCTTGTCCTACTTGTTGTGGCGTGTAGAACTGCGCATCGATGAGTTCGTCGGGCAGGTACTGCTGCTGTGTGTAGTGCTTGGGATAGTCGTGCGGGTAGCGGTAGTCGACACCGTAGCCGAGGTCGGACATGAGCTTAGTAGGTGCATTGCGCAGATGTAGCGGGACTGGCAGATTGCCCGTCTCACGTACCTTGGCGAGGGCGGCATCGATGGCGAGGTAAGCGGAGTTGCTTTTTGGCGAACCTGCGAGATAGACGACTGCCTCGGCGAGTGGTATGCGACCCTCGGGCCATCCGATGAAGTCGACCGCATCGGCAGCGGCCTGCGCCACGACGAGCGCCTGCGGGTTTGCCAAACCTATATCTTCGGCTGCTGAGATGACCACACGACGCGCTATGAAGCGGGGCTCTTCGCCACCCTCGATGAGGCGAGCCATCCAGTAGAGTGCTGCATCGGGATCGCTGCCTCGTATGCTCTTGATGAATGCGGAGGCGATGTCGTAGTGCAGCTCACCGTCACGATCGAAGGCGGCGGGCTGCTGGCGCGCTACGCTGGCGATCGCCTCGCCGGTCAACTGTACCGTGGTCTCGTCGGGGTGCTGCTCGAGTGCCATCGAGAGGGTCATCTCGAGGAGGTTGAGTAGCTTGCGGGCATCACCGCCTGCGAGGTGGATGAGTAGCTCACGGTCGGCACCCTCTAGGGTTACTTGGTAGCGAGAGAAGAGCGGATCGGTGGCGAAGACACGGTCGATGAGTTGCGAGAGATCGCTATGCTCCAATGGCTTGAGAACGAAGACTTGACAGCGTGAGAGGAGCGGGCGGATCACTTGAAAGGAGGGGTTCTCCGTGGTAGCTCCGATGAGTGTCACCACGCCCTGCTCGACGGCTGCTAGCAAGGAGTCTTGCTGAGACTTGGAGAAGCGGTGTATCTCGTCGATGAAGAGGATGGGCCGTCCCTGATGCTGTGAGAAGAGACCAGACTGCGCCTCTTTGGCCTCCTGCAGAGTCTTGCGCACATCGGCTACGCCTGAGCCTACGGCCGAGAGACTATAGCAGCGGCACTGCATCATCTGCGAGAGGAGCCGTGCTAGGGTTGTCTTGCCGACGCCGGGCGGTCCCCATAGGATCATGGAGGGTATGTGTCCCCGCTCGAGCATAACGCGCAGTGGGGCATTCGCACCGACGAGGTGAGACTGTCCGACATACTCTTCGAGCGTCTTAGGACGCATCCGCTCCGCTAGCGGTATCTGCTCTACTGACATATAGTGCAAATGTAAGAAAAGAGTGACTGTTGGCTATTGTAGGGGGAAAGGTCAGTCTGCGAGAGACGATAGGTAGCGAGTGATGCCTCGGCGGATGGATATTAGTCCGAAGCGTGACGGATCGATCTCTGCGGGTGTGAGCCAGCAGAGCTGCGCTACGTCGTCCATCGCTCTTACGGCAGGCATCTCGCTCGGTAGCTGAACCGTGTAGAAGAGATCTAGCGTCGGCACGAGGAAGTCGCTGTAAAGGTAGCTGTTGGGTAGAGAGAAGGCGTAGGCAAACTGCTCCGTGGGGAGTCGTAGTCCGCTCTCTTCGCATAGCTCTCGCTGCGCAGCCTCTTCGCCTGTCTCGCCCTTGTCGACGAAGCCGCCTGGGAGGTCTAGCGTCCCCTTGGCGGGCTCTTTGCCTCGGGTCGCCACGAGTAGCCGGCCCCGCAGATCCCGCACGAGGAGGGCCACCGCGGCACTCGGGTTGTGGTAGTAGGTGAAGCCACAGCTCTGACAGTGCTGCGCCTTGACACCATGCGCCTCCAAGCGGTCAGCACCACAGCGCGGGCAGTAGTCGAAGGTCTCGCGTTGGCTCATACTTACAGGTTCCGTTCACGAGCTAGCGAGGCTGCACCCAGTACGGCCGCTTGTCCCTTAGGGAGTGAGCTGAGGAGGATCTGAATAGAGCCTTTGTAGATGTGGAGTAGTGCTTCGTCAAAAGCTTTGCGCACTGGCTGTAGGAGCAGGTCGCCACACCGTGCTACGCCTCCGAAGAGGACGAAAGCTTGCGGTGCTGAGAAGCAAGCGAACTGCGCCAAGGCGCGTCCCAATATCTCTCCCGTCTCCTCGAAGACCTGTCGCGCTAATGAGTCGCCTGTCGCTAGAGCTACCTCTGCCACAGTCTTGCTGGTCAGCTCTTCGTCAGGTATATCACAGAGTTCGCTCCACATGCCTTGTTCTAGACAGAGCTTCTTCAGGCTCACGGCACGTCGTGCTACGGCAGGTGCTGCGACAGAGGCTTCGAGACAGCCGTATCGTCCGCAGCCACAGAGCTGATGCGGCTCCCCGACGGCTAGGTGTCCTAGCTCACCAGCCTTGCCTTGGTAACCACGTATGAGGCGACCATCGGCATAGATACCGCTACCTACGCCTGTGCCGAGGGTTATCTCGACAAAGTGGTCTAGCCCACGCGCCACGCCGTAGCTATGCTCACCGAGCGCGCTCGCATTGGCATCATTGTCTAGGACGACGGGTAGTCCTGTACGTGCCGAGAGCTCAGCAACGATAGGACTGATGCCAGCCCAGGGTAGATTGACCGCCTCTTCGATACAACCGGAGAAGTAGTTGGCATTCGGAGCTCCGATGCCTATTCCGACGACCTGGTTTGTGAGGCCCGAGTTAGCGATCATTTGCGTTATCTGCTGGCTCAACGCCTCGACGTAGTCAGCGAAGAGGCTCCCGTTTTGCTTCGTCAAGAACGTCTGCGAGGCGACTATTTGCCCCTCATCATCGACGATGCCTAGCTCAGTGTTGGTACCACCTATGTCTATGCCTAAGTATAGTGACATGTTGTTGCTCTATATAATATAAGGAGTGGGCAATGCTTAGTAGCTCGACAGACTCTCTAGAGGAGGATATGTCTTGCTAACTTAGCATTGCCCACTTTGTTATTACATACGTTGCTCTTGGGGCTTACTCATCGATCTTGAGCAGATCGCCAGTCGTCTCAGCGATGCGCTCGTAGTAAGCCTTGTCGTAGCCGGGGAAGTAAGGCATATCGCTCATACCATAGCCGTTGGTCTTGAACTGCCCGTTCTCCTCCTTCTTCATGTTTCCGTCCATATACTTGACGAGTAGGTACTCGCCGAGCTTCTTCCAGCGGTGTGTCGCATAGTCAGCGGTCTCGCAGGAGAAGGTCGTGAGGACCTCACGAGCCTTCATCGGGTCTTGCTGGTAGATGGCTAGAGCCTGCTGATCGATCTCCGAGACGATCTTGTCGAAGCTCTGCTCCAGTTGCTGCTGTACGGGACGGATATCCTTCATCATAGGAGCATAGCGAGCGTAAGCCATATTGGCTACCCAGTTGTGGATCCAGAAAGCACTCGTCCAGGAGAAGTGCATCATATCGCCATTGCCCACACGGTAGCACTCAGGCGTGCGGAGTGAAGAGCAGTAGACAGGCGTAAAGACAGCCGTATTGGCATCATCTACACCAAACCACAAGATGCTGAAAGCGTCCGGCAGGTTAGGTCTGAGCTGAGCTACTAGCACGAAGCCCGTCTGCTGTGTAGCGATGGCACGCTCATTGACGTAAGTCTGACCATCTACCTCGAAGGTCATCGGGCGCCAGCGGTAAGGCACAGCGTAGGGACCAGCACCTACGTCCTTGGTCATATCCATCGGTGTACCCTCGTAGTGGTCACGCATCATGTCTCGTACGTCAGCGACAGAGAGCTTGCGGTTGGGGACAACGTAGAGAGGCATAGGCTTGGAGGCCTTCTCGTCACCCATGACGAAGCGCTCGTACTGCTTCATGTTGTCGCTAAACTTATTGAAGAAAGCCCACACACGCGCCTCGCAGCCACGTAGGCCACCTGGTGTGTAGGGGTTGTAAGCCTTTTGGAAGCTAAAGTCCCGGTCCGAACCCTTGAAGAAGCCTCTCTCACGAGCGAAGTCGATCACGTCGGGAGCGTAGAGACAGTTCTCAGGATCGTTGAACTTAATTTGCTGGATGCGAGATTGGTTAGCATGCGCTGAGATTGCATTGTCAGGGATACGCATAGCGACCCATACGGCGCCCTTGCCGTACTTACCCTTGCTAACTAGCTCGAGCACCCACGCCTCATTCTTGTCAGCTATGGAGATGCTCTCACCAGAGCTAGCGTAGCCATACTCCTTGACCAGAGTAGTCATCACCTCGATAGCCTCACGAGCCGTCTTAGCGCGCTGCAAGGTTACATAGATGAGGCTACCATAGTCCATCAAGCCATTAGGATCCATTAGCTCCTCACGACCACCCCATGTAGACTCGGTGATAGCTAGAGCGTGCTCATTCATATTGCCGATGACGGCGTAGGTGTGTGCCACCTCAGGTATCTGTCCAAGAGGCTTGCCCGAGTCCCACTCAGTGATTTGTCGCATAGAGCCAGGAGCGTGATCGGCAGCTGGCCAGTAGTATAGCTCACCATAGAGTGTGTGTGAGTCGGCACTATAAGAGATCATCACCGATCCATCGGCGGAGGCATTCTTGCCAACGAGTAGCCCTGTGCAGGCGTAGCTCTGGCTTGTGCCTAGGAGTAGAAGTGTAGTGAGTAGGGCTAAGAGCCTAGTCAGTGCATTCTTTGTCATAGTTCTTGATTACTATATTGTTAGGATTGATATGTGCAGTATATAAACGAAGAAATCACCAACCTACCACGCTGTGGTGCGATTGGCGATTCCAAAGATACGAAAAAAAGAAAGAAGGCACAGGGGAACAACCATATCGATAAAAACATTTGTGCCTTCTTTCTGGTGCCCGTAATGCCCTCGTAAAAAGCTTAAATCCAAAGGCAGGCACAACGCGTGTCACCACGCAATACATTTATTTTACTTCCGATACCCGCACTCGCGCGGGTCTTTCTCAATCCTTAGAGAGCCTACTTATGGGAAGGTTTAATTGGGGAGGAAGATTCGTCCTTGCTGTCCTGACTTTGCAGACGCCAGTGGCTTGATGCTACGCTCAGGCTCCTCTCCCGCTCTAGGTCTCTAGTAGGTACATTGGACTGCAGTGGTTGCGCTGTAGCGGTGTGACGTAGACATCCTTGCCGACGCGGATCCCCTCAGCGAAGAGACGTATGTCAAAGGTCTTGCGTACTAGTTCGGGGTGGTTGTTTTCCTTGCTGAGGTGGCAGAGGAAGACGTTGCGCATCGTGGGCTGCCAAATACGGCAGAGGAACTCCACCGACTCATCATTGCTCAGATGCCCCAGAGGACCACTGATCCGCTTCTTGAGGAAGGGCGGGTACTTACCAATTCGGAGCATCTCGGGATCATAGTTGGACTCCAGCACCAGATGGTGTGCCAAGCTAGCGTAGTGCTCTATCGTCGGGGTCAGATGACCTATGTCTGTCGCTAGGGTAAAGGAAAAGCCATCTGCCGAAGAGATATGGTACCCCACATTGTCTGCGCTATCGTGAGGTACGGAGAATGGAGTCACCACGAGTCCTATCAGTGCAAAGGGTACCTCCGGCTCGATATCATAGCGCATATCGTGCTTGATGCGCTCCATGCCTCTCATATAGTCTAGCCCGCATTGCACTGGATGAGTTGCATAGACAGGTAGTCCGTAGCGATTGGCCAGCTTGCCTACGGTGCGTGCATGGTCGGCATGATTGTGCGTCAAGAGGATCGCCTGCACATCGTGCTCTAGCGAGAGCCCCGCTTGCTCTAGACCAGTCTTGATATCGTAGAGTGCTATGCCCGCATCTATGAGGAGCCCCTGCCCATCGTGCTCGAGGTAGTAGCAGTTGCCCGTGCTACCACTTGCTAGGCTCATAAATCGTATCATACCGTCAGTTCGCCACGCAGAGAGACTTGCATCAGATGCGCCACCTCCTCTGGAGATAGATCTTGCGCTAGGAGGTACATGAGCTTTGTGGTAGCACTCTCGGTGGTCATGTCACCTCCTCCGATGACGCCCGTCTGGCTGAGCACATTGCCCGTCTCGTAGCGCCCCATGACGACCGATCCGGAGTAGCACTGCGTCACATTGACGATCGTGATGCCACGTGCCACGGCGCCTTTTATCGCAGAGAGAAAAGCTTCGCTCGTTGGCGCATTGCCACTGCCGAAGGTCTCTAATACCACTCCTCTGAGGTCTGGCGTGTGTAGGATGTGATCTAGGAGTGAGGCTGATAGTCCAGGAAAGAGCTTGAGCACCACTACGTGCCCATCGAAGGCGGGTCTCCACGCTTGCGACAAAGCTGGCTCGTCAAAGCCGATAGCACTCGGGCTATACTTAATATCGATCCCTGCGAAGGCTAGGTGCGGATAGTTGGGTGAGGCAAATGCCTCAAAGTGCTCGGCACTATACTTGAGCGTGCGGTTGCCACGGTAGAGGTAATCCTCAAAGTAAACGGCCACTTCGGGGATCATAGGGGAGCCATCGGCACGTCTAGCCAAGGCAATCTCAAAGGCTGTGATCAGATTTTCCTTACCATCCGTCCGCAACCGCCCTATGGGTAGCTGCGAGCCGGTCAAGATGACGGGCCTGTCTAGCCCCTGTAGCATAAAGCTCAGCGCAGAGGCGGTGTAAGCCATCGTGTCCGTGCCATGTAGTATGACGAAGCCATCATACTGGTGCATCTCTCGCTGGATCATCTCTCCTAGCCAGACCCACAGGTCGGGCGTGATAGCCGAAGAGTCTATGGGCGGGTCGCACTGCTCTATGTCGAAGGTGCAGTGGAGCTGATCAAGCTCTGGCACATGCTCCCGTAGGTAGTCAAATTGGAATGCTTTGAGCGCACCGGTCTCTATATCTTGTACCATCCCGATGGTCCCGCCTGTGTAGATAACCTTCAGGTGGGGTAGGGCGGTGGTCATATCTCTATCTGTAGTCATGGAGGAGGAATAAGTCTTCAGTCAAGCCTATGTGCAGTCTTTTTTTCTGCGCTTACAAAGATACGGATATTTCCCTTTGCGATAGAGAGAACTAGATTTTGCCCAAGGCTGACGCATTATATACAATGAGTTCATCGACCTCTCGACTCCTCGCTTGTCGCTCTTGTGTAGCTGTTGGCTGTTAGCTGTTAGCTAGTAGTGCTAGTGCTCTTGGCTGGGCAAATTCGACGCTGACTAGTTACAATAATTTAGATCTGACTACATATCGATATGGTGCTGTGTCGGGGAAAAGTGATTTCTACGTGGATATTTCGAAATATCCAGGTGGAGAATTTTTATTTTCCACGTGGGGAATAAAAAATTCTTCGGAGGAATCAAATGAAACTTCGGAGGAAATGAATGACGCCCACGTGGAAAATAAAAAATATCCACGTGGCGATTTGAGATTTTCCACGTGGATATGCGAGAAAGGAGGGAATCGGACGAATTCCCCTGTAAAGATATGTAACTAGAGATTAGAGGTTAGAAGTTAGAGATTAGAAATTAAGGATCGGAGAGCAGGGTTACTCTTGAGACACAGGATAGCCAGCATCTATCCATCCGAGGATTCCATCCTTGAGGTTAACGATTTGGTATCCTTCCTTTACCAGTAGCTGGGCTGCCATCATGCTCCTCTTGCCCGACCGACAATAGAGGTATATGGGCTGACTTTTGTCGAATCTCGCTTTGACTAGTTGAGTGAAGTGTGACTCATGCACATCTATATTGATGGACTTCTCGATGTGACCTTTGGCAAACTCATCTGCTGTGCGTACATCAAGTAGCTGTACGGTGGCACTACTTATTTCCGCTTTGAAGGTAGCTGAATCTACCGATTTGATTCCCTTTGATGCATGGCATGATCCTATTAGCATTGATAGTACTCCCATAATGATGCAGTAGTAAAGTGTACGTGTCATATATATAATGTGTTGTGATACTAATATAACGGCTCGAACAGCAAAGTGTTGTCCTAGAGAGCAATTTTATCTGATTTAATGCTAGACTGTAACCTGAAAAATAATTGGTGCGACCTCAGACTTTTGTATATCCAAGGTCGCACCGCTAGCTGTTACAAGAAAGATAGTTGGACCTCCTAGTAGTTAAAATCTATAAGTCATGGAGAGATTGATCACACGACCATTACCATGAGTATACTCGTTATCTCTTGCTACTAATTGAGACTGGACCGTGTAGTAGGTAGTGTTGAGTAAGTTTTCTATGCCCAATGTGTAGGTAAACTTATCTACCGTAAGCCCTGCATTGAGATGCAATAAGGTGACAGGTGTTACCTTGCCTTCGCCCTCTGCATATTTTCCTTTTTCGTTTGTGGCAAAGCGGTCCCTTGCTCCAGTATACATACCATATAGGCGTATATAGCTATGTTTCGTTGGGCGGCAATTGATATATGCTGTAATCTTCATTGGAGGGATAGACTGGCCACTCATATAGTGGTCCCAAGAGCCATCAACATACTTCTTGCCCTCCATCATGGAGAATCCAACGCCCGTCTGCCACTGTCTATTGATGGTAGCATCCATTGATAGCTCTCCACCTACGATACGTTGGGGTGAGCGATCTACCACCCAGAATCCATCTACACTTTTAAGGTCACTACCAAGTGCTGCATAGGTGTAGAATACTGCGCCAGAAGTCTCTAACCTTGAAGCCTCTCCAAAGAGTCCTCTAACGGTAGAGTAAAAACCTATTTCGGCATTGTGAGTCTTAACAGGCGAAGTCTCTATTTTGCTCAGCACATCACTCTTGGCATCGCGCAGGGTGCGTCCTAGGTCATATATGGAGAAGCCTTGAGAGTAAGCTAAAAATGGTTGGAACACTCTCCACTTATTCAAGGTTACACCACCATTTAAGGATAGATTGTTGTAAGGCAGCACACCGCCTTGGACCTTAGTCCGCTCAACGCCCGCCTTCTTTGGAAGGACTTCATAGTCTGGCACGTGTACGTCGATGCGATCATACCTTGCCCCAACCTTGATGTTGAGAAGGTCGCCGATAGTGGTTTTGGTTTGCACAAATGGTCCGAAGTTAAGAGCTGTCATCTCTGGCACCCAATAACGTCCGTCTACAAGAGGCTGTCCAGTACGATCCATTGTGAAGTCTATCCCATACAGGAGCTTTGTAAATACTTGCTCACTCAGAGGGAGTTTGGAGTCAAGCTGAGCTTTTGCTCCGATCTGCTTTGCCTCAATGGTTGCCTGCCCGCTAGTGCCTTCCCAGCGAGGCTTCTTCTCATTATGTATCCGGTAGTCTGTCACGACCTTTAGTGCACGGCCCTGGAGGGTCGCCTCAAAGTTCGTCCCGCTGAAGATGTTTTGATGCGTGTAGCGTATGTAAGCATTGTGATTGTACGCCATCCCCTCTGGGATTGCTTCTTTTGGCCGATCACCTTTAATTCCGATGCGTGGGCTTTCCAGGTATTTACCACCACTAGCAATGAGCGGACTGTTTTGTACGGTCCTAAAGAAGTTGTACATACCCTCGATACGTGCTGTCTCGCTTATTTGATAACCGACCTTTGCTAGGGCATTGTATGTGCGGGTATCGCCAAGCCCATATCTAGGAGAGAGGTATACGCCATCTCCATCTACCGAGCTACCCGTCTGTCCGATCACTCCATTAACCAGGTAGTCAAAACCTCCTAGCTTGCCATAGAGCTGCTGATTGAGACGGTAGCCAAATGACTGTGTCTTATTGCTAAGCAAAGAGTGATCCTGCATTGCTATGTAAGACTGACCGCCGAAAGGCTTATCATTTCTGTTCTTGCGCGTCACGATATTGATGATACCACCATTTGCTCCATTGCCATAAAGTGCGGTCGCACCTTTGATCACCTCAATTCGCTCTACAGCCGTTGGATCAATGGTCCGAAGGTCACGGCTTGTTGCCCGCAGAGGCGTTGTTTGTGGGATGCCATCAATCAGTACTAGTACACTTCTTCCTCTCAAAGTGTTGGAGCGCTCACTAGTCGTATTGCCAGTAGAGGCCATCCCTGGCACCAAAAAGCCTACGATAGCCTGCATGTCTGGCATAGTCTTATTGAGCTCCGCTAGTTCCTTTCGTGTTACAATTGAGATGGACGTCGCCGATTGACTTTTTACCTCTGGGGTTCTTTGAGCAGTCACGACCACTTCATCGAGTTTGACTTCATCGTGCACCTCATTTTGAGCCATGGCTGTAAGGCCTATGGAGGTAGATATTAATAGAGAAAGGGCCACGCAGCGTACCCATCTGTTTAGTCCTAAATATCTCATGATATTAAATGCTTATATTGTTAGTGTAGTTTGGAGAAGTGATCCATTTGGACGACACTCCTTCTTTCGGCTACAAAGTTCATAAATTACACTATTATATGAAATACCCATATGTGTGTATTTTGAGTATGATGTGCGAAGTGTACTCTTGCGTTTGAGGCTAATCACTTACTTCCCCCCAGTCGTTCGGGGCAAGCTGGCGAAAAACGTCCAAACCATAGCAATCGTTGTAGTAAAAACGAATGTCGATGAATGCTTGAGTTGTATGCCCTGCAAATGTCTATACTTCAACGCCTTGGTCGGACTTGCGATAGATTTCTCGCAATCTTGTGGCGTTAGTATTTGCAGGTATTGGAGAAATGTATTACCTTTGCACTCACATTTGGAACGCTTCCTTAGCTCAGTTGGTTAGAGCATCTGACTGTTAATCAGGGGGTCCTTGGTTCAAGTCCAAGAGGGAGCGCAAAGGTTGATCATCAGTGGGGCTGCGAAGTCTCGTACTGCTTCCTTAGCTCAGTTGGTTAGAGCATCTGACTGTTAATCAGGGGGTCCTTGGTTCAAGTCCAAGAGGGAGCGCAACGTTGCTGCACTGAGTTGTTTTGTTTTTTTGGCTTGAGAGGATGTAGTTGTCTTTTGAGCCTTCATATTTGTGGTTAACAAGAAATCTCCTCCCGAATATCCGTAGTAGTGGATTCGGGAGGAGATTCTTTTTTTGTTTGATGCCGTAGGCTGCTGCCTTAATGTGTCATCACTAGGATACGATCAGGACGATGAGAGCGATGATGATCCCGATGGCGATGAGTAAGAAGAGGAGCATGGTGAGCCGCTTCTCCAGAGACCACTGGGCTGGGAGGGGTAGTCTGGTGACCCACTGCGTGAGACGTGTAGTAGGCTCGTCGCTCTCGTCGGGTAGAACGAGCTCGCCACTGTCGATAAGCTCTTGTACCTGCGGGCGGGCACTCTCTGGCACCTCGACGATGAAGCCACCTACGTCAACGAATGCGCTGAGCATCCGTGCGCTGTAACTATTGCGTATGGTGGCGGGTATGCCATGCTCAGAGAGCAGATCGAGGAGATCGAGCGCCTCCTCTTCGACCTGATAGGAGGCTAGTTGTACCATTCGGTCATCGTTCATAAGGAGTGGTCGCTTTAGAGAGTGTGTCGTATAGTGCAGGCTGAGGAAGCCAGTGGCGCAGGTCGCGCCCCTCGTGGAGAGCCTGGCGGATCGCTGTGGAGGAGATCTCTATCTGAGGTGCTGCGCTGAGTAATCGTATCTGAGCTGTGGGGTACTGCTCGACGAGCTGGGAGAGGTCGTACCCTTTTCGTGGATAGACTACGAGTGGCAGACGATCTATGAGCTCGCCGTGGCGATACCACTGGGAGAGCGACGCTAGGCTGTCAGCACCGATGATGAGGCTGAAGGAGCAGTGCGGGTAATGCTCCTCGAGAGCGGTGAGCGTCTCTAGTGTGTAGTGTGGCTCAGGGAGCATAGACTCGATCGTGCATAACTCGTAGCGATGATCGGACTGAATAGCTTCATCGATCATGCGACAGCGCAGTGTGTAGGGTAGCGTGGGGCCTTGCTCCTTAAGCGGGTTCTGCGGGGTAGGCATGAACCATATTTGCGTTAGTCCCGACAGCTCCGGATAAGCCAAGATGTAGTCACAGAGAGCAAGGTGCCCGATGTGTAGCGGGTCAAAGCTGCCACCGAAGAGACCGACAGTCCCGCTAACGTCTGATGCTGCTGGACGTAGCTGGGTCAGATCAAGGGCCTTCCCCCTAGAGTCTTTACCTTCAGTGGTCATAGTCTGATCGATAAAAAGTAGGGCAGTTGCCGTTATTACTCAATCCAAAGGGTCTCTATGCGGGAGCGGTCTAGCTGCTGTCTGATCTGTAGCTGATGGACGACACGCTTGATCGCCCGGACTCGCGTGCTGCCACGATAGATGCAGTAGAGGCTCTGCTCTACGCTACTAGAGAGGAGGTAAGCGGTCGGATCCTCTGTGAGTGCTGGTGGAGCGATGATCGTGAGCTGGTGCTGCGTCTGTAGCTGCTTGAGTTGCTGCTGGAAAGCGGTGGAACCTACCAGACCAGGTGTGAGCGTAGTGTGGTAGACATCACTAGGCGTCTTGCTAACAGCCTTTTGCTCTGCTAAGTCTAAGTACCACACGGCGCAGGAGACACCCCTTTGCTGTAAGGCTTGCTGTAGCTCCGCTATGAGCTGGTCGTGATACTTCGTGCTATTGGGTGTAGCGAGCTGTATGGTACGTGGCTCGCCTTGTGGTGGCGTGACGAGGGTGCACAGCTCCTCGAGATTGAGATAGAGAGCGTTCTTGCCTTTACGACCTCGCTGCAGGTCTAGTCTAAGTCGACGACGTAGGAGGCTGGGCAACTCGGAGACATAGTAGATGACGCCTCGTATAGCCCAGTAGATGTACATCAGGAGTAGCGGCAGGAGTAGACCGAGGAGTCCCATACCCGCGATGATGAACAGGTCTGGCTGCATCTCTCTCAGCACACGAGGCTGGTCAATCAGCCTAAATGGCGACAGCCCCGCCACTGGTACCGACCCAGCAAAGCGACCTAGCGAATCGGTAACGCCCTCATCGCTTAGCTGCTCGGCCCAGCCTAGGCTATCGGTGACAAGGTACATCTCATAGAGTAGGTCTAGACAGCGACGCTCGGAGCGATCAGAGGGTAGTTCGACACGTATCACCGAGGAGAGGGGTAAGTCTTCCTTTTTCATCGTTATCTCCATATCCTGCTCGTAGGCAACGCGGGTCTCTACGAGCGGAGAGTAGGTGATAGGGATCTCCGTATACTCCTGATCGATATGGTAAGGATAGTGCTGCGCAGGGTCGTCGAGTGTCACAGTGATAGGTCCCACGGGAGTCTCCTGAGTCGTACCGACTGGGATGACTACATCGTACGGCTCATAAAGCGGCTGACCCTGTACGACACCTGAGAACGTACTCATCGTAACCTGCTTCGGATGCACTGGGTCATCAAGCCGAGCGATGCAGTCCACCTTGTCTGTTGGTAGGAGGTTGCCAAAGTGTACTAAGATCGGCGTCTGATTGTAGTAGTCACGCATCCCAAAGGGAGTCTTGACCCAGTAGTCCACCTGAAAGTCAATACGCTTGCCCGCCTCTTCGACGGCCGTCGTCGTACTGAGCAAAGCTGCGATATACTCAGGCGTCCATGGCGACGTCTTGAGTGTCGAGTCGCTCAGCTGCATAATCGGCTCCGTCAGCTCGTGTGGTTGCCGTGAGGAGAGGTGCATGTAGTATGTCTGACGCCCTAGGGGACGATGGTCTGCGATGACCTTGCCCAGTACGACAAAGAGTACGACAGAGAGTACAAACCAGTACCACTGCTTCAGGATCAAACGAAGGATCTGCGAGAAGGTGGGGCGTAAGCCCTCGTCTGGATAGCTTGGCTGATCGTTGATAGCTCTATTGGGGAGCGATGATTGGGTCATAATGTGTGGCTATATGGTGCAAAGATAAGAAAGTCCGTCCGATATCGCTAGAGAAGCAAGCCAGCGTCAGTGCGATCGAGGAAAGGAGGGACTGGAGATGGGGGTAAAAGCTAAAGAGTCGCCAGCCGAGACGAAGAGTAGATAGGAGACGTCAGACGAAAGTTGCTTGCGCATCGCCTCAGAGCCCTTGTACCCCGATGCCATAAAGGCTGTCGCTAGCGCATCCGCCTCAGCGCAGGTAGGAGCAATCACTGAGGCACTCAGTATATCAGTCTCTGCGGGGTAACCGCTCAGAGCGGAGATCGTGTGCCCGTAGACTTTTCCATCAGCTGCGACCTTGTAGTTGCGATAGTTGCCCGAGGTAGCTAGCCCTCCACGTTCGCCAGGCAAGTCGATGACCTCTTGTAGCTCTTGGCTTATCCCCAGGGAGTCTAGGTCAGGCTTAGAGATGCCGACACGCCATGCAGCACCTCGTGGGTTGCGTCCCGAGTAAGCTATCTCACCACCTATCTCCACTAGGTAATTGGTCACGCCCGCCTTGCGTAGCCTTTCGCCTACGAGATCGGAGGCGTACCCCTTGGCAACGGAGGCGAAGTCTAGCTCCATAGCGGGGTTCGCCTTGGTTAGCTTAGTGGAGGTGCAGGAGACTTTGTCCATACCGACCAGCTCCAGCAAACTATCCACCTGTGGCTGCGTGAGCGGATAACCCTGTTCGAAGCCAAAGCCCCACGCATTGACCAGTGGAGCAATGGTCACGTCGTAGGCACCGCCAGACTGCTCGTAGACCCTTCGCGCTACGCTGTAGATGGCGTAGAAGGTGCTGTCCACCGTCATCGACAGGTTGTTATTGACCGCATAGATCATAGAGGTCGAGTCGAAGGGGTTTGCCACATGGTTGACCTCTTGCAGTGCCTCATTGATCTGATCAGACAAGTCCTCGTCAGCCTGATAGGTGATGCGATAGAGCGTGCCGAAGATGAGCCCCTCGGCACTTCTGTAAGGTGCCTCTTTGTGGCATCCGCTCAGCAGGATGAGCGAGAGGAGTAGTAAGGTGACGGTGCGACGCATGGCGGTGCGATAAGCTTAGATGAAGGTGACCAACTCCTCCATCGTCTTGCGACGTGGATTGCCCTCTTTGCCGGCAAAGGCTGGGTCGGGATGTCCCACTGCTAAGATGAGTATCGGCTCCTCATGCTCAGGTATCTGGAGCAGCTCACGGCATATCTCCTGGTCGAAGGCTGCCACGGTCGTAGCACCTAGGCCCATATCCTCCGCCTTGAGGAGCATGTGTGTCAGTGCTATCGAGGTATCTACATAGGTGAGGTCACAGTGCGGACGCTGCCACGCCTTGTCGTGGTCGCCGATGATAACGATATAGCTCGGAGCGTGATAAAACCAAGGCTGCTGACTGATGGCGTGGAGCTTCGCGCGTTCCTCCTCAGAGAGTACGACGACGAAGCGGAGGGGCTGAAAGTTCTTTGCCGAGGGAGCTAGTCGCCCAGCCTCCAGGATCGGTATGAGCTCAGCACGAGTCATCGGCTTGGTTGCGTCAAAGTGGCGCACCGTACGCCGTGTTGATATGATTTGGTCTAAAGTCTTAGTCATAGTTCTGCTGCTATATTATAGATGTCACGATTGGGATCGCGGCGTGTGATCATCTCTCCGATGAAGCCTGCACAGAAGAGTTGCACGCCGATGATCATCGCTGCCAGGGAGATGTAGAAGTAGACTCGATCTGTCACGAGCGGTGCGGGGGTGCCACTGATGAGTGCGGAGAGCTTGACCGAGAGGACCACGATGAGTGCTATGAAGCCAACGAGAAACATGAGCGACCCCCAGAAACCGAAGAAGTGCATCGGCTTGCGTCCGAAGCGATGCGTGAACCATAGCGTCAGGAGATCGAGGTAGCCGTTGAAGAAGCGGTCTAGTCCAAACTTCGAGTGCCCATACTTACGAGGCGCGTGGTGCACCACCTGCTCGCCAATTTTGGCGAAGCCTGCGTTCTTTGCCAAATAAGGGATGTAGCGGTGCATATCGTTGTACAGCTCGATGCTGTGCACCACCTCTGCTCGGTACGCCTTGAGCCCGCAGTTAAAGTCGTGCAGGTTCTTGATTCCTGAGACGCGCCTTGCGGTCGCATTAAAGAGTTTGGTGGGAATCGTCTTGGAGAGCGGATCGTAGCGTTTCTTCTTCCATCCGCTCACGAGGTCGTACCCCTCATGGACGATCATGTTGTACATTCCGCCGATCTCCTCGGGAGCGTCTTGCAGGTCGGCATCCATCGTGAAGACCACTCGGCCACGAGTACGAGCGAAGCCACATTGCAGTGCTGGTGACTTGCCGTAGTTTCGACGAAACTTGATACCATGCACCGCTGCGTCCTGAGCAGCTAGCCGCTCGATCACCGCCCACGAGTCGTCGCTACTGCCATCGTCGACGAAGATGATCTCGTAGCTCAGCCCCACCTCAGCGGTGTGAGCTACGATGCGCTCGTAGAGCTCGGGGAGGCTCTCAGCCTCGTTGAGCAGAGGGATGACCACAGAGATGTCGGGACACTCCGTGGCGGTCGTTTCAAGAGAGTTGGGATCAGTCATGAGGTCTACTTGTAGTACTATTGCACAAAGATACTAATTTGCTACCTACGAGCGACCGCGATAACTGATGAGCGTCCACTACGGGAGAGTTACCTTGTCGAGGATGCCTGTCAGGTAGGCTATCGCCAGCCCGTAGTTGGTCATGGGCACTTGCTGAGCTGTGGCGAGGTCTTGGCGGGCGACGAGCATGCGTCGGTTGAACATGCAAGCACCGCAGTGGATGACGAGGTCGTAGGGCGTGAGGTCCTCGGGAAAGTCTCTACCCGACACATGCTCTATGGTGAGTGCCTCGCCGATGCGCTTGCGTAGGAGGCGGGGCAGCTTGACAGTGCCGATATCTTCGCCCTCGGGAGCGTGGGTGCAAGCCTCCGCAATAAGCAGACGACTGGAGGGGGTGAGCCGACCAATGGCATTAGCCCCCGCGACCAGTCGCTCGAGGTCGCCACGCTGGGCACTCATGAGGATGGAGAAAGAGGTGAGCCGACAACCCTTGGGGACTAGTGGCTCGACCGTGGCGAAGACTTGCGAGTCGGTGATGATGAGCTGAGGCGGAGCTGCCAGCTGTGATAGGACTGCGGGAAGCTCCTCTGGCGTGACGCATAGCGCGTGGCAACCTCTGTCTAGCAGCGCACGAATGGTCTGTACCTGTGGCAAGATCAGTCGTCCTGCGGGTGCTGCGCTATCTTGTGGCATCACGAGGAGTACGAGGTCGCCCGTTTCGCAGAGATTACCTAGGAGTGAAGGTTCTGGCTCGGATTCGTTGCGTAGCGTTCGCTTGATCGTCTCCAGTAGGGTGTCTAGGCTCTCGTCTTCGTCCTGACGAAGCGTGAGCGGGGCATGGCCGAAGCATTGCACAATCTCCTCTTGTCGCTCTAGCCAAGAGCTTTGCTCTGGCAGATCGGCACGAGCAATGATTGGAAGCGTCGGCACGCTGGCCTTTCGCAAAGTGGTTATGATCGGAGTGTCGAGAGACTCCTCACGGCTGAGTAGGTAGAGGACTAGATCGGCAGAGCGCAGTGCTTGCTGCGTGACCCGCTGTCGCTCGGCACCGAGAGGGGTGTCGTCGGCTAGTCCTGGGGTGTCGACCAATAGGACGGGTCCTACGCTGGGCAGCTCGAAGAGCTTCTCCACGCTGTCAGTCGTGGTGCCAGCTTGGTCAGACACGAGCGACCGCTCTTGTCGTAGCAAGCGGTTGAAGAGCGTAGACTTGCCACTGTTGACCTGCCCTACGAGGAGGAGTCGCTTACGTTCGCTGGTGCCTTTTCCCCTTGGAGTCATATCCTTTATTCATTAAAAGCGGAAGTCGCGCTCTCCCGCCTTGATCTGCTGGAGACGCTGCTGCGCAATGGCACGAACTCGCTCGTTGGGGATCGTGGGGAGTTGCTGCGAGATCATCTCTAGTCCCAGTTCACGGGTCGTAGGTGAGGCGTAATCCTCTAGGTACTCCTGCAGCGTGAGCAGGGCATTAGGCCCGCAGCAGTTGGATATCTGTCCACTCTTGCAGAGCGACATGAAGCGGTCGCCGGTACGTCCCTCGCGATAGCAAGCGGTGCAGAAGCTCGGTATGTGTCCCTGCTGGAGGAGCCAGTAGACCACCTCGTCGAGCGTGCGTGGATCGCTCACCTCAAACTGCTCTGAGTGGGCGGCCTCTGTCGTCTGTGCATAGCCTCCCACGGAGGTGCGGGAGCCTCCGCTGATCTGCGATACGCCTACGTGGAGTGCTCGCTGGCGTACCGCCTCGCGCTCACGGGTAGAGACGATGATACCGGTGTAGGGTACCGCCAGTCGGGCCACCGCTATAATATGGAGGAAGGTATCGTCGGGGATTGCCTCGGGGAAGGAGTCGAGCGAGATGTCATCGGCAGGGCAGATGCGTGGCACGCTGATCGTGTGAGGTCCTACGCCAAAAGTTGCCTCTAGATGCTCCGCATGCATCATCAGTCCGACGAAGTCATAGCGATAGGTACTCAAGCCAAAGAGCACGCCCAGCCCGACATCGTCGATGCCTCCTTGCATCGCTCTATCCATCGACTCGGTATGATAGGCGTAGTCGCTCTTAGGACCTCTCGGGTGTAGCTCCTCGTAGTGCTCCTTGTGGTAAGTTTCCTGGAAGAGGATGTAAGTGCCGATGCCTGCCTCGTGGAGCATACGATACTCCTCGACAGTGGTTGCGGCAATGTTGACATTGACACGACGAATCGCCCCATTCTTATGA
Organism: uncultured Porphyromonas sp.; assembly: GCF_902489635.1. Classification (GTDB taxonomy): domain Bacteria; phylum Bacteroidota; class Bacteroidia; order Bacteroidales; family Porphyromonadaceae; genus Porphyromonas. The sequence goes on from NZ_CABUAN010000028.1 coordinate 26,305, forward strand.
TGTATCGAGTAGATCGTCTGGATCGACTCAAGGATATACTCGATCGGGTTGTTGCGTGGATCTTCGCCCGCCTCGAGAGCGAGACGCTTATGTCCCATATCTTGCAGGGCGATCACCTCCTGTCGTATCTGCTCCTGGGTCAGCTTGTGGCGAGGAATGGTGCGGTTCTTAGCGTGGTAAGGACAGTAGACGCAGCCGTTGATACAGTAGTTTGAGAGGTAGAGCGGAGCAAAGAGTACGATGCGCTTACCATAGAAGCGTAGCTTGATCTGCTCGGCCAGTTGTGCCACTCGTTGTCGTGTCGCAGGGTCCTCGGCGAGGAGGAGTACGGCAGCCTCTCGGTGATCTAGTCCACGCATCTCCGTAGCCTTGCGTAGGATATCAGAGATCACCTTCTCATCATCTTTGTATTGCTCCGCATAGCGGAGGGTGTCGATGATTTCATCATGATTGATGAAGTCACAGGCATCGTGCGATTGCTTATTGTAACTCATACATTCACTTTCTTAGCTGATGGGAGCGTCTCCACGCCCCCAGTCTATTTGGTAACCTATCGTGTCAAGCTGTGCCTGTAGGAGGGCGACACCCTCGGCAGCCTCAGAGCCTGAGTAGGCTTTGTTGTTATAGAGAGCGTAATCTGCTCTATGGTTTAATGGTGATAGATTGGGCATCACCACATTACATCCTGATCGTATGGCGGCTAGTCGTCCCTCGCGGTGGAGTGTGGCAACAGCTGTCGTGGCGGGGATCAGTGCCCGTGGATTGAGGAGCCGACAGAGGGCGAGGAAGCGAAGCGTCATCGACAGGCTCCCCGCAGGGTAGGTCCCTAGAGGCGTATCTTCATGAGGAATGAAAGGCCCCACGCCTATCATCTCCGGCTGCAGCCTACGGATGAAGTCTAAGTCTTGCGCTAAGTGTGCCGTAGTCTGCCCTGGCGAACCGACCATGATACCCGTCCCCACTTGATAGCCGATCTGCTTGAGGTCCCGAAGGGCTTGTAGTCGATGCTCTTGCGCCATCGTGCTGGGGTGCAAGCTTTGGTAATGCTCCTTGTCGTAAGTTTCGTGACGCAGCAGGTAGCGGTTGGCCCCAGCGCGAAAGAGCGCCTCGTACTCCTCATACTCCATCTCTCCGAGTGAGAGCGTGATGGCGCACTCTGGATAGCTAGAGCGGATGTTGCGTACGAGTGAGAGTAGACGCTCGCCTCGCCAATAGAGGTCTTCGCCACCCTGTAGTACGAAGGTGCGAAAGCCTATCTCGTATCCTCTCGCACAGGCCGACATCACCTCATCTGCAGTAAGCCGATAGCGGGTGACGTGCTCATTGGTAGAGCGTATGCCACAGTAGTAGCAGTCGTTGCGACAGATGTTTGAGATCTCGATAAGACCTCGCAAATAGATCCTCCGTCCGAAGTGCTGCTCCGCAATAGCCTCGGCACGCACCTGAAGCTCATGCCCGAGGTGCGTGTCGTTACTGTCTAATAGAGCCTTCAGTTCAGGGATGGAGGCTGATGCTACTTGGCCTAGCGTATCACTCCTTCTCTTTATAGTTGGCATAGGTGAGGTCGATCTTCTCCACCTCTTTGAGTAGCTGGCGGCGACCAGCGAGTACATCGTTGAAGGCACTTGGTCCTGTCACGCATCCACCGAGACAAGCCATCACCTCGACAAACTGTGTGTCAGCCTTGCCACGCTTGCCGTAAGCCTTAAGCTTGGCAACAGCCTTCTTGTCCAGACCTGCGATCTCCTCAGCAGTGAGACGACCCACGAAGTCCTTGTACTCCTCCGTATTGCTCAGATAGGAGATGACAGCATCCTTGACACCGCCATTGCGAGCGAAGGCGTGTGCCTCACGTACTGACTCGACGGTTGGCTTGTAGCCCTCTACCGTGTTGATATCTATCTCCAGCCCCTCTAGGATAGAGCCAAGCTCCTCAAAGGTAACCACCATATCGACATCCACGTTGGGACGCTTGATCTCCTTACGCTTAGCCACACAAGGGCCGAAGAAGACGATCTTGCTATCGGGATAAAGCTTGCGAGCGCGCTCTGCTGTGTAGACCATCGGCGAGTGTGAGCTAGAGACAAAAGGCTTGAGACCAGGCGCATGCTTATCCACCAGCTCATAGAAGGAGGGACAGCACGAGGTCGTCATAAAGGCTTGTCCAGCCTCGATCTTCTCTACCAGCTCCTTACCCTCATGGCTCACCGTGTCCATAGCCCCCTGAGCCACCTCGATGACATCGTGGAAGCCTATCTTCTTGATCGCACCATAGACCTGCTCACGGGTTGCCTTAAACTGACCTAGGATCGCAGGTGCTACGATAGCTACGACTTGCTCGCCACGCTCTATGGCACCCAGTACGTCAAAAACTTGCGAGATCTCAAAGATTGCTCCAAAAGGACAAGCATTCAGACAAGAGCCACAGTAGATACACTTAGACTCGTCAATATGCTCGATACCATCCTCGTCCTTGCTGATTGCACCCACAGGGCAAGACTCCTCGCAAGGCACGGGTATGTAGACGATCGCATGATAGGGGCAGTTCTTGTGGCACTGACCGCAGCTGATGCAGACATCGTGATCGATCTGTGCCTGACCATTCTTCTTGAATGAGATACAGTTCTTCGGGCAGTTGCTCGAGCAGGCACGGCTCACACAGCCACGGCAGAGGTTGGACACCTCATAGTTGATCTGTACGCACGAGGTGCAGGCCTCATCGATGACGCAGAGCACATTCTCCTTCGTCGGCTGTGGACGATGCAGAGCCGTGTGAGCATACTCAGACAGCGGGGTCAGCTCATCCTGCTCATCCTGCATGTCAAAGCCTAGGAGAGGAAACATCTTATACTTCCATACGGCACGCTCCTTATGAGGGCAACAACGTCCCAGCACATTGCGCTTCTTACGAGGACTCAGTTCCAGCGGGATCCGGTCTATCGTTTTAATCAATTGGTCTTGACGCCATCTAGCCACCATGGTCGAGAGGAGCTTATGGCGCACGATCATTACATTGTTTATATAGGTCATACGATCAAGTGATATTTAAGCTTTTGACCCGCGCTGCACTGGTCGGATCTCTAAATGCTCCACAAAGATACGATTAATATCTCAATCAATCACTACATATTGCTAGTCACGCATGACAAAATACCTTACTCTTGCGAGTATTCCCGTGGTAGAGCGACTAGGAAGTTGTCGAATAAAGCGATCGTTTCGCATGATGCTACCACATGAGACTGTTGCAAAAGTCAACAGTCTCACAATCTTGCTTGCAAGATTGTCCTG
>NZ_CABUAN010000029.1 GCF_902489635.1 uncultured Porphyromonas sp.
CTCGGTCTGAGCGTCCGTTGTTGAACGATCTTGACGATGTAACCTTTGACGGAGACGGACGCACAGACCGTGCGTCCCTACAAAGGGCTACTCGTATCGCTTGGATGCAACGGACGCCCTCCAACTAGATACTAGCCGTGACTGCACCCTGTAGGGACGCTCGGTCTGAGCGTCCGTTGTTGAACGATCTTGACGATGTAACCTTTGACGGAGATATCGCTGTACTACAACGGACGCCCTCTCGCCAAACACGAGCCGTGCGTCCCTACAGGGTTTCGTCACGATCGTGCGTCCCCTACATATCATTACTCGTATCGAGCTGGGTGTTACTGCTGGGTGAGGCTGATGCGGAGGGCGACGCCGAAGGAGGTATTGTTCACGGGGAAGGAGGCGGTGCTCACGAGCGGGTGATTCATATTCCAGTCGAAGTAGCCTCGTATGGTGAGCATACGGCTGAGGGCGTAGTCGGCACTGAACTTGATGACGTGCGCCACATTGCCATTGGTCGCCTGCGTGAAGGCTTCCTGGATCTTGCGAATGAGCATCGAGGAGTGATTGTACGAGTACTCGCAGCGCAGCGTCATAGCACCGCCCGAGGCAAAGAGCGGATTCTCCTTTTTGCCTTCCTGCGCCTGTGCTCCCGTGCGCTGAGGTGCCCGACGCTTGATGCCGATGAGCTTGCTAAAGTCATCAATCTTGTAGTTGATCCCGACAGAGATTTCGTTGCGACTGTTTTCGATAACCTGGAAGGAGGTGAGGTTGAGCATCAGGTCTCGCGACTTATTCCAGCGAGCATTGAGGCCCAGACCACTCTGCAAGGTCATCTCGACCCCAATGAGCGGAGCAAAAGACTCACGGATGGAGACCTGCGTGATATCGTAGGGAGAAGAGGCGACACGACGCATCCCATTTGCTCCACCAGAAGCTCCGTCGGCAGGCATCTCTATGTAGCCCATGCGTAGCTCCGGCTCGATCGGTTGCCAGGAGATGAAGGAATTGTAGTTTGCCACACTATAACTATTGCGATAGGTGTGGGAGAGGGAGAAGTTGCGGAAGAGGTCTGCCAAGACGGGAATCTTAGTTAGCCCCGTGTAGGTGATGCTCCAGTTGGGGAGGGTGCGCCAGATCGAGTGGAATGGCGTCGCTCCGTCTAGACCACGAGCCGTATAAGCAGCGATGAAGGCGGGGATCAGTACATCGGGACTGTTGGGACGCACCTCGGGCGCGTCAGCTCCAGCGATGGCGTTGTATTGGTTGGTCAGTCGCTGCACCATCTCCTGCTGGTAGCTGAGGAGGTTGTCAAAGGTACTCGTCTTGTAGCCGTCGCCAGCATTGGCACTAGCAAAGAAGCCCTTGAGACCGATGGTTCCGGCGGTAAAGGTTCCGCTGTAAGTCTCGGGAGCACCTTCAAACATATACTGCGTCTGCACCGCTCTATTGGTGTGGTAGTCCCAGGTGAGCGTCACTTTGAGGTCTTTGAGGGGCTCGAGGTTGAGACGTGCCGTGGCATCTTCCGAGAGGGAGTACATGGCGGGGTTGATGTTTTCCGCCTGCTTGAGAAGCCAACCACGCTGCGCCGCCTCACGGACGAAGTCATTGTCAGTAAAGCCAAAAGCGAAGGCAAGGCCCGGAGCCATCACGCCCTGCATCGGATAACCCTGCCCACCCGCAGCCTTGATGTCGGGGAGGAAGCCAGGCAAGTGGAGCGACGAAGTGCGGGTGTAAGTGAGCGAGATGTCACGCAGGAAGGTGAGCAAGGAGATACCCGCATCAATGTAGGGATAGATGCGCTCCATGCGCATCTCACGAGCTTTGTCGGCTGCGTAGACGTTGAGGCGGATCGTGACGGAGTCGGTGCCGGTGACGGTGATGCTGTTGGGATTGACCACGGCATACTTGACGGGGTAGTTGTGTCCGAGCGAATCCTTGGCAGTCACCTCGGGCTTAGCACTGCCCAGCTGGTGGTTGATGGTAATCGTTGTGTCAGGACGTAGGACCACTTCCTTGGTAAAGCGCAGTGGCGCAGGCTTCTTGCGCTGTGCTGCTGCGGGAGCTTTGTCCGCAGGCTCCTGATCAGAGCGACTGGCACGAGCATCTCGGCGGGTGGCAGAGCGGTTGTCACGGTTGTTGCTCTTGTTCTGTCGCTTCTCGTAATCTTTGTACCAGTCGAACTTACGGTAGAGTGTCTGGAAGAGGATGTTGACCCGTCCGTCGAGCTTCATCTGATTGCGCACCACATTGCCCATGGAGGCTCCCTGCTGGGTCAAAGCTCCGCGGTCCCAATTGTACGAAGCCATATAGGTGGCGGTGGCTGAGACGAAGTCCATAAAGGGAATGAGGGCGAGCGGGAGCGTGTAGGTGGCGTTGGCAGTCTGGTTGTACTGCATCGGTAGTCCCCAGCTACGTATGCTCTGCCAGACGGAGTCGCGCCATAGCGTGTAGTCGTCGGGAGCTAGCTCACGATTGACCTGTACGTGTGGCTCTACGATGCGGGCGTTGGTACCAGAGTTAAAGGAGAGCTTGAGATTGGTCGTGGGGTTCCAGACAATGTTTGCGGCACGCTGCCAGACGAAGTTCTGCACGAAGGTAGCAGGTAGTGACCAGTCAGCCATAGCACCGCCACCCGGCACAAGGTTGCGCACCTGATGCTCGCTGTAGTTGCGCAGTATGGAGCTATTGAAAGCAAGTCGTGAGGGGAGGTAGTTGATCTGGTAACCTCTCAGCGTCGAGGAGACGGTGCGGATCGCCTCGGAGGAGCCTTTGCCTTGTTTTAGCTTGGCAAAAGGCTTCCACGGAGCCACCACGGGCGTGTATTGATACTGCGCCGTAGCTTGCCACGTACGATTGCGGTCGTAGACAATCTCGGGGCTGTTCTTCTCATCCCACGACATCGAGTAGCCAAGCGTGAAGTTGGCTGGATCGTACGGCATCGGGGTCTTGCTCTGTATGTTGACCCCCACGTTAGAGAGCGACAGCGCATGAGCCTGTGTCCGTGTCAGTGCCATCGTCTTGATGGAGTCGCGTACCGACTCGTTGGCGGCATTGTCGAGCGCCTCCGTGAGGAGCAGATCTTGGTCTAGCGGGTTGTACTGCGGACGGATCACTTCATCTTGGTAGCTGTAGTAGAGCGGTATGCGCACCTTCGCCTTCTCGGGGAAGAACTTACCCAGCTCCACCTGCGTCGAGAGGTTGAGGAAGCCCGTATCCTCTAGCTGTCTCTGCGCGAGTGACTGATCGAGTGCGCCAAAGCCTGCGGTGCGGTAAGATCCTCGAGCGTTAAACGAGCCTAAGTCACTCAGCTGTACCTGCAGATCAGCATTGGTCGCCCAGCCGCCCTGCTCTTGGTACTCGCTCAGGCGTAGCTCATTGACCCAGATCTCGGCACTCTTGATCTGCCCAGCACTGTTTCGCACACCGATCATGATGGTCTTGACATTGCTCAGCGAGGGATTACCCATCACGGTGATGGTGTTGCGTGGACGCTCAGCGTCAGGCACCGAGTAAGGCGTGTAGAGGTCGGTCTCGCCATTAGCCTGCGCAGCGTTGCGCCGCATCTTGAGTCCCGTGAGGAGGTCAAAGCGGAAGTCCACCTTGTTATCCCGTGGCCAGACCATCTCTCTATCCTTAGCATTATCACTGTAAGTGCCGAAGGGGGTCAGCTCGAGGGGAACGCTGTACTCGTAATAGTTATTTGTGTAGTCAGAGCCTAAGCGGAGGAAAGCGGTCATCTCGCCATTGCCCGTGGGCGTCCCCTCCTCGGGAAGCTCCTCAGCATGGACAAACAGCTCGATGCGCTTGTAGCGACGTAGGTCTAGTCCCGTATTCTTGTAGACAGCTCGTGCATCGCCTGGAGCTAGTCGCTTGATGCGTAGGCTGAGTGCCTGCTCGTTCTGACGAATGGCTTGCGCCTGACTGGGGCTGACGCTACGAGAGACGCCCGGCGGAAGGATGTAGTTGATCGGCTTGCGGTCACCGTTCTCCTCAATGTTGACCGTATTGACCTCCATCGTGCCATTAGATATAGGTGTGACGGAGGGAGCGTGTAGCGGGCGGTCATACTGTCGCCACTCGCCACGCACCATCTTAAAGGTACCGAAGCGCAGCACGACAGGCTTGTCCCACTGCGTCAAGTAGAGGCGCATGAAGCGGATACTCTTGAGGTCGGCTATGCCCCCTACCCTGCGGGTCGGCTCTCGTACGGGAATCTTAAACTGATACCACTTGACCGTCTCTTGCTTGCCGTTGGCGAGCTTCACATTGACCGAGCGCTCGTCAACGATGTAGTTGCGCCCCACCTGCATCTCGGCTGGCGAAAGCGCTATCTCGTACTCGAAGTAACGCTCCTGCTCGTTGAGCGTGTTGTCTTGGTTGATGTCCTCCACATCAGGCACGACACGGCTCGCCACGCTGTAGGAGCCAGTCTCATTGGTCGCCTCAGCACTATTGCCCTCGACTCCGTTGTAGTACTTATATCGCTCGAGGATAGAAGCCTGTAGCTGGTCATATCGCTCGTCACGGTAGTGACGGAAGCTATCACCCGCTGGATCATTGAGCGGACTCATCGGATCGCCCTGCCACTGCTCGAGTACCTCGCCCGACACCTTGCCACGGATTGCGGAGAGGTAGTCGGCATAAGCGGGGAAAGTCTTTTCCTGCTCAGAGGTTAGTCCATTGAAGCCCACATCTTGCTTGCTACGCGCCCCAGCAGCATTGTCAAAGGAGTAGCCCGCCGTCTGACGAATAGGCACGCGCCCCCAGACCGTCTCGATAGTTGCCGAGGGGTCATCGTTGAGCGGCATACCGTTCTCAAAGAACTTCTTCTCATCCTTCAGCACCTCCTCCGATACCTCGCCCAGATTGAAGAAGAGCTTGCCACTCGTCGGTGCCGTCTCGGGATAGATGAAGGGATCCATCATCCAGAACTCGATGTACTCGATATTGGCTGCCTCAAAGTCGCTTTGGTCTATCTTGCGCATCATACCGCCCCAGTTCTCGGTGGGATTCATCAGCTTACCATCGCTACCGACCTGATCGCTATTGAGGTTGTACGGGCCACGCTCATTGGGATAGTAAGCGAGGCAGAGCGTCTGCAGGTAGGACTGCTGGGCAAAGTTCTCATCTCTATAGGGGAACAGCTCCGACATACGCACCTCTCGCGAGTAATGGTTGGAGAGCATGTCGGGATTGTTGCGCAGGTAAGAGGGTGTCAGCGAAGAGCCAGCACGGTTTAGCATCGGGTCTATGTAAAACCAGTTGAGCAAGGCTCGCCGATTGCCGTAGCGCAGGTCATTGACCAGTCGTGCCTCGGGGAAGAGATCGGCCGCTCCATCTACCGGGTCGTGCCACGGCGTAGAACTCAGCATCCAAGCGTAGGGGTTGAGCAGGTCAATGCTGCTTTGCGATGTCTCAAAGTCGTCTATATAGCTATGCCCCTTGGTGTAGCGCCCCTCGTAGTGTCCTGGGATCAGGTGGGCAAACTCCATATTGAGCGCGACCTCCGACGGCTTGGTCAAGTCTAGGAGCGGGATGTAGTCTAGGATACGCGTCAGCCACTGAGACTCGGTGCGCCACGAGAGATTAAGTCCCCAAAGGCTGTTTTGCATTGACTCACGTCCCATGGCAGGCTTGGCAGTCAGTGGCATCTCGCTGAGATACATAAAAGTACCGCCCAGCGTTAAGTTTGGCGTAAAGTGATAGTTAAGGTCCAAGCCCAGCACCGTCTTGCGCTGCAGGTTGAGAAAGCCCCTATTCTCCAGAGAGACATCGACTCGCGTACCACTGTTGAGGATTGCCTCGTTGAGGATCGTGACGGTACCCATGGCGTAGTTGACCGTGTAGTCCACATTCTCCACGAGCGTTGCTCCACCAGCCGTCACACGCACAGACCCTGGGGTCACATTCATCGCTCCGAGCGAGATCTGCCCGCTATTTGCCGCTTCGTACTCGCCTCGCAGGATAAACTTATCGCGCTCAGCCACCTGCTGCGCTGCGACCATCGTCGTGTCGTAGATCTCACGATAGACGTATCGCTCGGCAATGGCGGGATCGCCTATCTGCTCCGCCAAATAACTACCAAAAGGCTCCGTAGAGGTAAAGATAACGAGCCCTCGCTCTGCATCGACCGTATAGCCGGGGACAAAGTCAAAGACGCCATCAGGGTGCGGCTCATTGCGCGAATCCAGACGATCCATACCCAAGACCCGTGTGAGGAGCTGCCCCGCCACTTTGCCCTCATTAATATAAGGTACAGCGGTGCCAGTGCTATCGTTGCGGTAGAAGACGTCGAGCTTGAAGTGATCTGCCTTGAGATTGTAGACGCTGCTCCCGAGGCTGTAGACGTTGCGCATCATAAACTGCCAGTAAGGAGCCGTCGGGGTCATCGATGCGCCCTTGAGTAGCTTGACAAAAAGGTTGTCCGCCGTACGATCCGAGCGGTCCGAGCTAAACTCACCCACCTGATAGACCTTGCCCTGATAAGTGTACTCAAAGGCTACGCCCACCACCTCATCCGGCTGGAGACGCACCTGCAGCGAGAGTGTACCGAGCTGGTCGTTGATGCGGTACTCGTTGGCATTCAGACGGCGAGCACTCTCTATCTTCGTATAGTCTATACCGCCACGCAGCTGCCCCTCCAGTATCTGGCTCACCTGATCCACTTGGCGCAGAGCAGGCTGTCCGAGCAGCCAGCTGTAGAGCGAGTTCGCCTGATTGGCAGGCAGTCCTTGTGTCGATCCTGTCGTCGTAACGCCACGAGCCGTCACACGCTCCGCCTCACCCATATCGGTAAAGGCGACAATGTTGCGCGCCTCGTCAAAGTTGCCCCGCTTGTTGGTCACCCACACCTCGATGCGGTTGATCTTAACGCCCGAAGAGATAAAGGGCAACGTAGACATCGCCTTGTTGTAGTGGTCGCGGAAGTAGTGTCCTAGGTAAAAGTGCCTATTCTCGTCATACTGATTGGCCGAAAACTCAAAGGGCGTCGTCTGCGCCCCACGATCTGTCGAGACGCGCTTCGTCTCCGCCTCCTGCTGGCTCACCACGAAGTCTACGTCGAGCTTGCCAAACTGCAATTTGCTATGGATGCCGAAGAGCGACGCACCACCCTGTATTAGCGAGTTCTTCGACTGTAGCGACACATTGCCCGCCTCTAGCACCTTGATGATGTCATCTTCCTCGCCCTCGTAGGCCAGCTTGAGCTTCTTACTGTCGAAGTCAAAGGTAGCCTGCGTATTGTAGTTTAGGTTAAAGTTGAGCTTCGTACCCACCGACGCCTGCACGTTGGCCTGGATCTTCTGGTCGAAGTCAAAGAAGGTATGTCTCCGTGAGCGAATCGGTATGGAGGGGTTGTCCGTAGCGTTGCTCTTGACACCCATCGACACCTCCGCAGAGCCTTGTGTCCGCACCCGCACGCCACCAGGGCCAAAGATCTTCTCCGCAGGGCCCAGCTCGAAGCCAAAGTCAAACGGGTTGAACCCCTTGCCCTGCTGCTCCTTCTCATCTTGCGCAGCACGCTCTAGGAAGTAGCTCTGCACGCCATTGCGCTCCACATAGGCGACGTACTGCTCCAGCGTGTAGGGGATTGGCGTGCCTACCTGCTTGCCACCCACCTTAGTGACCAGCAGATAAAGGCCCGTGGCGGGATTGTAGACAAACTCGTGCGTCACCACGCTCGGCGTGCGCAGATCGACCGCTGACTCCAGCTCGAGCCACTCATACGACTCGGGCGCTGTCGGCTGCACTGGGTAGCGCAGACTATCAGGCTGCGCAGGATGCTCCGTAGCAGATACAGAGAGCGGTGGCATAGCGAACAACCTCACCATACCCACCAATGCGCAGAGCAACGCAAGCCATGCACATAGTATCCTGCGCCTAGGGATCATCTAGTGTCTACTATAATATAGAGTCAGTTATGTAACGCTCGGGTGCCCGTTTTGTTGTACCCAAGCCTCCTAGGTCAGAGCTGCGCCAGCGCTTGCTTGATCACCTGCTCTACGGGTGTGTCAGGCTTGACAGTCATAATCTGCTTCACCACCTTGCGCACATTGGCTTCGGCAAAGCCCAGCATCTTGAGTGCCGAGATCGCCTCCTCAGCCACTTCACGAGCAGCCCGCGAACCGATACCAGCCGTCACATCGTCACGATCTGTCAGCGTCTCGGGGAGCTTGCCCTTGAGGTCCACGATGATGCGCTGTGCCGTCTTGAGTCCGATACCCTTGACCATCTTGAGCCGCTTGTCATCGCCACTCTCGATCACCTCCGCCAGCTCCAGCGGTGCCAGACTAGAGAGGATCACACGAGCCGTTGCGGGGCCCACACCAGACACGGTGATCAGCTTCGCAAAGAGCGCCTGCTCCTCTCTTGTGTAGAAGCCGTACAGGTCACACACCTCGCCCTGACGCATCACCTCCGTGATCCAGAGTCGTACAGGCGCCTCACGCTCCAGCCCATGCAGCGTATCATAAGTAGAGAGCGATATATTGACATCGTAGCCCACCCCGCTACAGTCCACATAGGCGTTGGTCGGTGTGAGCGTATCTATCGTGCCACGTAAGTATGCAATCATAATCTTCTTGTCTTGAGTAAGTATCTAAGCTAGAGCTTACTGCATCGTAATTCGAGACTCTCGCCAAATTGCTCCTGAGGAAATTCGAAACCCCTCGGTAGCTGTTTTGAAACACCCACGTAGGAAATAAAAAATTCTTCGGACTTGTCATTTCATTCCTCCGAAGTTTCATTTGATTCCTCCGAAGTTTTATTTCATTCCTCCGAAGAATTTTTCATTTTCCACGTGGAGATTTGAAAATTCCTCCGTAGGAATTGGTCTCTCCTAAGTCGAAAAGCATCGATCTACGCCAGCAATCCTTGATCTGCAATGCCTCAGCTCTAGTAAGTGTCCACAAAGATAGTGGTATTTGCGCAAAAACTACTACCTTTGTCGTGTAGAATACAACGAATCAACAAGTTCAAACAAGATACAGATATGAAAAAGGCATTAATTCTCCTATCCTCCGCACTACTGCTCCTATCAGTAGGTGCTTGTGCCCCTAAGCAGAGTGCTTATCGTCAGGTCTATGAAAAGGCTAAGCAGCGTGAAGTCGCCGCAGAGCAGGGAACTTCACAGCAAACTCAACCTGCCAGTGTCGTCGTCGCTCGTGAGCCAGCCGCTGACATCCAGCTGCGTCGTGAGCGTCTAGAGGCTGTCAAGGGTGAGGACGCAAACATGCTCAAGACCTACAACGTGGTCGTCGGCTCTTTCCAAAACCACACCAACGCTTACTCACTCAAGGAGCGTCTACAGGCTCAGGGCTACAACCCCGTACTCGGTCAGAACGAGGCTGGCATGCTACGTGTCATCATCACTAGCTTTGACAACCGCCGTGAGGCTGAGGCTTCGAGAGAGCAGGTCAAGGGACGCTTTGCTCCTGACTTCCAGGACGCTTGGATTCTAGAGAAGATCCGCTAATCGCTTCTCTATATCGAACCCATAATTAATAAGGAGTCTTAGAGTTTCTTAGATAGACTCTAAGGCTCCTTCTTCGGACACTATAACTATGGAGATCATACAGCATCAACCGCTTCGGGAGTACCACACATTTGCCACAGAGGCCACCGCTGACTGGTGGATCAACTACAGCAGTGCTGAGGATCTTCAGACGCTGGCACGTGATGAGTTCTTTGTCTCGCAGCCTTATCTACCGATAGGTGCTGGGAGCAACCTGCTCTTTACGCACGATAAGTATCGTGGCGTCATCCTCTACTCGCAGATCGACGACCTCCACTACTATGATGAGACCGAGAGTGCGCTGACCCACCCCGGGCAGCAGCATGTGCGGGCGGGTAGTGGCATCGTCTGGGATCACTTTGTGGAGCTGATGCTCAGCCGGGGTCTCTATGGTATAGAAAATCTATCGCTCATACCAGGCACCGTGGGTGCTGCTGCCATACAGAATATAGGTGCCTACGGGAGCGAGGTCTCTCAGTACATCGTGGCGGTCGATGTGGTCGACCTAGCGACAGGAATGAAGCTACGCATACCGAGTGCCCTGTGTGACTATAAATATAGGTACAGCATCTTCAAAGATCCGCAGTACCACTCCTACATCGTCACGCACGTGCACTTCATACTAAGCACCGAGCCGACCTGCAATCTGAGCTACGCCTCCCTGGCAAAAGCTTTCGAGGGTCGCGACACGATGCCGACGCCTGAGGAGATTCGCCAAGAGGTGATCAGCATCCGACGTGCTAAGCTACCCGACCCTGAGGAGATACCGAATGGCGGGAGCTTCTTCATGAACCCGATCGTACCGCTAGCGCAGTACGAGGAGCTGGCGAAGCAATACGACACGCCCATGCCTCACTACCCTACTCACAACGAGGGGGAGGTGAAGCTCTCAGCAGCGTGGCTCATAGACCAGACGGGACTCAAGGGCTACCGCTCAGGTGCTGTGGGAGTCTACGACAAGCAACCGCTCGTCCTCGTCAACTACGGTGGAGCGACCGGTCAAGAGGTGGTCGCACTGGCAGAGCACGTGCAGCAGGAGGTGAGTCGTAAGTTCGGCATCTCACTACGTCCTGAGGTGCGTTACATAGACTGAGCCCTATGCCCTCTCGCCACAATCTCCCCTCGCCACAGATCGTCGAGCTACTAGGCTCAGGTACCAGCACAGGCGTACCTGAGGTGGGTTGCTACTGTCGCACCTGTCTCAGCCTAGACCCACGCGACCAGCGCACCCGCACATCGGCTCTAGTAGTCTCACCTGCGGGCAAACGAATACTGATCGATTGTAGCGCGGACTTCCGGCAGCAAGCACTCCTAGCGGGCATAGACCATCTAGATGCGATCATCCTAACGCACCAGCACTACGACCATATCGGAGGGCTGGACGACCTGCGCACTATCTCGTGGCGCACGGAGCTGCCCATCTACGCAGAGCCTAACGTACTGGAGGCGATCAAGTCCCGACTGCACTACTACTTCGGGCCTCATCGCTATCCCGGCACGCCACACTTGACGCTGCACCCCATCTCGTCGCTAGAGCCGTTTACACTCTACGACCTGACGATAGAGCCGATACGGGTGATGCACGGCAAGCAACCAATACTAGGCTATCGCATCGGGAGCTTTGGCTTCCTAACCGACCTCAAGAGCATCGCTCCAGAGGAGCTAGAGAAGCTCCGAGGCGTGGAGCTACTCTTTGTCAATGGACTGCGCTACACCAAGCCTCACCCGACGCACCAAACGATCGAGGAGGCTATTGAGCTGACCGCCAGGGTTCAGTCGCAACGTAGCTACATCATTCACCTTTCGCACCATGCGCCGCCTACGGCAGAGCTACAAGAGCGACTGCCCGAGGGGGTCTACGTGGGTTACGACGGACTAACCCTTCGCTACACCGAAGGGGCAGGCTATACCCCGCAACCTACACCAGACAAGCTGTCAAGGAGCAGTGCTGAGCCTTTTACCTATCGGGATTGTGGCAGGATCGATTATCGAGAGGCTCTGGAGATGCAGTTGCGGCTTTGGCAGGAGCGTATTGATGCCAAGGTAGCACATCAGACGGTGCCTGAGGACGTGCTACTCTTTTGCGAGCATGAGCCCGTGCTGACCATTGGCAAGCATGGCAAGCAGACGAACCTACTCGTCTCGGAGGCTCTGCTCAACTCCAAAGGCATTCAGCTAGTCCAGATAGAGCGTGGTGGCGACATTACCTACCATGGTCCTGGGCAGATCACGGGTTACCCGATCTTTGACCTGGAGCATTACGGCGTAGGTATCAAGGAGTACATCCACACGATGGAGCAGTGCATCATCGATCTGCTCTACCTCTACGGCATTCGTGCGGAGCGTCTCGAGGGCGCTACGGGCGTCTGGATCGATGCGCACACACCGCAAGCTCGTAAGATCTGCGCTATCGGCGTGCACACCTCTCGCTATGTGACGATGCACGGCTTCGCGCTCAATGTCAATACCGACCTGAGCTACTTCCAGCTCATCAATCCGTGTGGCTTTACCGACAAGGGAGTCACCTCGATGGAGCAAGAGATAGGACGCGGGGAGGTTTACTTTCCGCTAGTCAAGCACCAGCTGGAGGGACTCTTTCGCAAGCACTTCACGCACCTTCTGTACCACCTACCTAACGACGACATACTATGAAATGGCTTAGACCCAACGACAGCTCGGCAAACTACCAAGACAGACGTGGACGCATCTCCGGCAGAGGACTAGCCCTCGGAGGTGGCATCGGCGGTATCGTCATCGTCCTCGCCAGCCTCTTCTTCGGTGTAGACCTCACGGGACTAATGCGGGTAGCAGACAATGTCTTGCCCGGCTCACAGACGGAGCAGGTAGACCCCTCGCGCGTCAACGAAAACGAAGAGTTCAAGGTCTTCACACTGCGCGTCTTCAACAGTTGCAACGATGTGTGGACAGATCTCTTCAGCTCCGAGCTACAACGCTCCTATGCGGCACCGACACTGGTGACCTTCACCGATCAGGTGCAGAGCCGTTGCGGAGGAGCCACCAGTGAGGTAGGACCTTTCTACTGTCCGGCCGACCAGACGGTCTACATTGACTTAGACTTCTTCAATCTACTCGCCTCTCGCTTCAAAGCGCCGGGAGACCTCGCCATGGCTTACGTCACGGCTCACGAGGTAGGGCATCACGTGCAGAACCTCCTCGGCATCTCCGACAAGCTGCACCAGCAGCAAGGGCGAGTCTCTCAGGAAGCGTACAACCGCGCTAGTGTACAGCTAGAGCTGCAAGCCGACTACCTTGCTGGCGTATGGGCATACCACGCCCAGCGACTCGGCATCATACTCATCGAGCCTGGAGACCTCGAGGATGCACTCACAGCCGCCAACGCTATCGGCGATGACACTTTGCAAAAAGAGGCGCAGGGCTACGCCGTCCCAGACTCATTCACACACGGTACCTCAGCACAGCGCATGCAAGCCTTTCGCTCTGGCTTTGAGTCGGGCAGCTTGGATGGTGCGAGCCGTTACCGCTTGTAAGCAACAACCAATTCTATAGCAGATTACAGATGAACCAGAAGATAAAAGTACTCGTCGTAGGCTACGGACACGTAGGCAAGCAAGTTGTGACCACCGTACGCACCGCTCCCGACATGGAGCTGGTCGGTGTAGTCCGTCGCTCCAAGAATGATCTTCAAAGCCAAGTATTGACCGCTCACGGCATCGCCGTTTACGGAGAGGATGAAGCCCTCCCCAAGGCAGACGTCGCTATCCTAGCCGTACCGACACGCTCCGTGCCTGACTACGCCAAGCGTTACCTCGCACAGGGCATTTGCACGGTAGACAGCTTCGACATCCATACCCAGATAGCTACGCTACGCCACGACTTGATGGCGGTAGCTCAGGAGCACCAAGTAGTCTCCATCATCAGTGCTGGCTGGGACCCCGGGAGCGACTCGATCGTCCGCACCTTGATGCAGGCGATGGCTCCCGAGGGAATCACCTACACAGACTTCGGGCCAGGCATGAGCATGGGACACTCCGTGGCGGCACGTGCCATAGCGGGTGTCCGAGATGCGCTCTCTATGACCCTGCCCGTAGGCTACGGACAGCACCGCAGACAGGTCTATGTGGAGCTGGAGGCAGGAGCCAACGAAGAGCAGGTGCGCCAAGCGATCCTCGCCGATGATTACTTCGCTCATGACGAGACGATCGTCACCTTCGTCCCTTCTGTCGCAGCCCTAGAGGACGTAGGCCATGGCGTACACATGATGCGCAAAGGGGTCTCGGGCGTAACGCACAACCAGCGTATCACCTTCGAGATGCAGATCAACAACCCCGCCCTGACCGCCCAGATGATGGTCGCCTCGGCTCGTGCTACGCAGCGCCTCACGCCAGGAGCCTACACGCTCCCCGAGGTGCCAGTCATAGACCTCCTCGCAGGCGACCGCGCCGACTGGATCGCCCAGCTAGTCTAGTATCTAATCTCTAACTTCTAATCTCTACTCGCCATGTCCAGCTCACTACCCCTACTAGCCATCACGTGGGATGTCAGTCCCGCCATCTTTACCATCGGCTCCTTTGAGTTGCGCTGGTACGCCATACTTTTTGCCGTGGGGCTCTTCGTCTTCGGTCCGTGGATCGTGCATCGCATCTGGCAGAAAGAAGGCTTGCCCGAACCATGGTTTGACAAGCTCTTTTGGTACGTAGCCATCGGTACGATCGTAGGTGCTAGACTAGGGCATTGTCTCTTCTACGACCCGCTCTACTACCTCGCCAATCCCGTTGAAATCCTGAAGACGTGGGAGGGCGGACTAGCAAGTCACGGCGGTGTGATCGGCCTCATCATCGTCATGTGGATCTACGCACGCAAGGTATCGCACAAACCAATCCTCTGGGGCATGGACCGGCTCTGCGTACCCGTAGGACTCGTGGCAGCCATGATACGTCTCGGCAACCTGATGAATAGCGAGATATTCGGTTACCCCACCGATGTTGCGTGGGGCTTTCGCTTCGTACGCTCCGCCGAGTGGCAGACCTTGGCTGGTGGTATGCCTTGCCACCCGACCGCCATCTACGAGGCACTCGCCTACTTGCTCGTCTTCGCCATCTGTATGTGGCTCTACTGGCGTCGCAATGCGGGCTACAAGTATCATGGGCTCATCGTCGGAACGCTCCTGACGCTCACCTTCGTAGCACGTCTGCTCATCGAGACGGTCAAGTTCGTTCAGGAGCCGTGGGAGCACAAGCTAGTCGAGTCCATCGGACTCAATCAGGGGCAGCTACTCAGCATCCCCTTCATCATCATCGGAGTCGGCATGATCATCTACGCCCTACGCCACCCAGTGCCTCAGGCAGAGGTAGAGCGTCTACTCGCCGAGGAGGCGCAGCGCAAGGAGCAAGCCGCTCACCAAAACAAAAAGTAAATCTATTCACTATTATAAAGCAACCATTCTATTATGGAGTATCGTAATCAAATCACCGATTCAATATACTATATCGGAGTCAATGACCGCACGAAGCCCCTCTTCGAGGGCTCTTGGTCACTACCCTATGGCGTCAGCTACAACTCTTATCTGCTCGTGGGTGAGCAGGTCGTACTCATCGATGGTGTCGAGATAGCCACCGCTGAGAAGCATCTTAGCGAGATCAAAGCGATCATCGGCGACCGTCCTATCGACTACCTCATCGTGAACCACATGGAGCCGGACCACAGTGGCTCTATCGGTCTCCTACGCACCCTCTATCCTGAGATGAAGGTGGTGGGCAATGCCAAGACCTTCGGCATGCTCGACTCTTACTTCGCGCCAATCCCTCAGGAGCAGCGCGTAGTCGTTTCGGAGAAAGAGCCACTAGAGGTGGGCGACTTCTCCTTCCAGTTTGTCATGGCACCGATGGTTCACTGGCCCGAGGTCATGTTTACCTACGAGAGTTCGAACAACGTCCTCTTCACGGCTGACGCCTTCGGAACCTTTGGCACACTCAATGGAGCTATCATAGATCGAGATATGAATCTCGACCTTTACTACGAGGAGATGTACCGCTACTACGCCTGCATCGTGGGCAAGTTCGGAGCGTTTGTCCAAAAGGCTCTGGAGAAGTACAGCTCACTAGGTCTGTCGCCACAGTACATCTGTCCGACCCATGGTCCCGTATGGACGGAGCACGGCTTCCCCCGGGCACTCGCCATCTACGATCAGCTCAGCAAGTACGACACGAGCTGTGGCGCAGTCATCCTCTATGGTAGTATGTATGGGCACACCGAGCAGATGGCCGAGGCTGTCGCTCAGGGACTGGCGCAGAGTGGCAT
Organism: uncultured Porphyromonas sp.; assembly: GCF_902489635.1. Taxonomy (GTDB): domain Bacteria; phylum Bacteroidota; class Bacteroidia; order Bacteroidales; family Porphyromonadaceae; genus Porphyromonas. The sequence goes on from NZ_CABUAN010000029.1 coordinate 15,782, forward strand.
CAAGGAGATCGTCGTGCACAACGTCAGCACGGCTGATTCCTCGCACATGCTCCGTGACATCTTCAAGTATCGCGCCCTCATCGTCGGCGCACCAACCTATAGCAACGACCTCTTCCCCCAGATGCGTGAGATCCTCAACAAGGTAGCCCTTCGCGAGGTCAAGCATCGCCTCATCGGCTACTTCGGCGGCTGCACTTGGGCTGGCAAAGCTGTCAAGCTCATGCCTGAGATCCTCGAGAAGCTGGCCTTCGAGCAGGTCACCGATCCCGTAGAGATCAAGGGAGCCGCCACCCCAGAGCAGCTCGCTCAGGGACGTGACCTAGGGGCTGCTATTGGCAAGAGACTACTAGAACTTTACCGTTAATACCTAAATACCAACAACCAACAAATAATCTATGAGACTTGTTATCGAGCAAGATTATGCTGCCATGTCTACATGGGCAGCAGAGCATGTGATCAAACGCATCAATGAGTTTGCACCCACAGCTGACCGCCCCTTTGTGATCGGTCTGCCCACAGGCTCTACCCCTATTGGTATGTATCAAGAGCTGGCCAAAGCCTGCCAGGCTGGTCATGTCAGCTTCAAGAACGTAATTACAGTCAATATGGACGAGTATGTCGGTCTAGAGCCCTCACATCCCGAGAGCTATCACTACTTTATGAAGAGCAACTTCTTCGACCACATCGACATCGACCCAAAGAATACACACCTCCTCAATGGTTTGGCAAAGGACACTACTGCTGAGTGCCAAGCTTACGAAGAGATGATTCAGTCGCTCGGAGGTATCGACCTCTTCATCGGAGGTATCGGCTCTGATGGCCATATCGCCTTCAACGAGCCAGGCTCCTCACTAGCCTCTCGTACCCGTGAGGTGCGTCTGATGCCCGAGACGATCCGTGACAACAGCCGTTTCTTTGAAAACGACCTCTCGAAGGTTCCCACACGCGCCCTCACCGTAGGTGTCGGCACCGTAACAGACGCTCGTGAGGTGATGATCCTCATCAGTGGTTCGAACAAGGCACGCGCCCTCTGCAAGGCCGTCGAGGGACATATCACCCAGATGTGTCCTATCTCTGCGCTGCAGCTCCACTCCGACAGCATCATCGTCTGCGATGACGACGCCGCCGTAGAGCTACAGGTGAAGACCTTCCGCTTCTACAAACAGGAGGAGAAGCTAGCCCGTGAGGGTCTAGCCTACTAAGAGGTAGCAGCCCACAAATATACTGACGGATGCTCCCGTAGCATACGCCACAAGACTAGAGAAGGTCGAGAAGCACGCGTTGCTCCTCGGCCTTCTTTCTTTATCCCCTCTGCCCGATCAAACTTTCCTCCGTTGGAAAACTCAAATTCCTTCCTAGGGATTTTTTCGTTCCTCCCTTGGGATCAAACGCTCTACCTAGGGATTGAAGAGTTCCTACGTTGGAACTGAAAAGTTCCTACGCTGGAACTAAAGAGTTCCTCCCTTGGAACTAAAAAGTTCCAAGGCTGGAACCGTTATGGAACTTTTACGAATGCACCCGTCTCCCCACACGAAGCAGCTAGCGATAGCACTACTGACCGCTCCGTGCTATGGGACGATTATGTCTAAACATTGGGACGGCACAAGCTTAATTACCGATGTTTAGGTATTGATTTGCGTAGGCTCTCCTTCATACCTTTGCAGTGCAATCAGACAACCAACTTTCTAAGCAAACAAAGTATATGAAGAAAACAATCCTACTCTCTCTAGCAGCACTCATGACGTTGCTACTATGCGCTTCGTGCAACAAGGACAATAACGAGCCGAAGCCTGCGACCAAAAAGATCGTCGTAGACGCTTCCGACTACACGAAGTGGGTCTACATCAACTTTGACAAGGGCGAAGTGGTCAACGTATCCACTCCTGAGACCGATCTCTCGTGGGATCTAGGTCTGCACCGCTACGACTTCAAGACCAACGGTGGTACCTCTGGCAAGGGCCAGGGCGCAGCCGCTCGCACCACACAGAAGGATCTAATGGGTAACATACCTACTCCTAAGGATAGCGAGTGGACGCTAGACCGTGAGGGTCTGCTCCTGATGAAGTTTGGAGCCAACAAGGATGGCAAGCACGACATGGAGTACAAGAAGCAATCGGCCAACTTCCTCCTCACCTCAGAGCCTAAGGGCCAGGGGGGACAGGGATACCTAAATAAGGGTATCATCAGCATGGCCGGTATGCCTCCCACGGTGACGATAGATCCTTCTGTCTTTCTCGTCCGCTCGGCAGCTGGTAAGATCGTCCGCGTCCGCGTCCTAGACTATCAGAGTGCTACAAAGAAGACGGGACACATCACCCTCGAGTATACCATTCAGGCAGACAAGAAGTAATACTTCCCTTACCAGCTCGGAGCTACTAGAGAGACCGCTCTCTGTGGCTCCGAGCTTGCTTGGCTCTAAGCGTCTCTTAAGCGCACTGAGCCTATCCCATTTTACGCCCTAAGCTTTACTATATGAAAAGGTCTCTATATATCCTCCTCGCCCTACTTACCCTCGCAGGAGCTCTCTCCGCCACACCCATCCCACAAGACTCGACACTCGTAGATAGTACGAGGATCAAGTGCCTCGACGCAGTGGTCGTCACCGGTACCCGCACACGCTGCCCCATGAAAAACATCTCCATACCGATCCGCGTCGTCTCGCCTAAAGAGATCGAAGCGGTGCAGGCGCGATCTGTGGAGGATCTGCTGCAGATGGTCATCCCTGGCGTGCAGACGAGTATCCACGGCACACAAAACCGGATGAGCATACGGGGACTCTCGGCAGACTACTACCTCTTCCTCGTAGATGGTGAGCGCATGACCAACGAGGGCTCGGCCAGTAGCGTAGACCTGGAGCGTATAGACCCCTCCTCGATAGAGCGCATCGAGATGCTACAAGGTTCTAGCTCGGCTCTCTATGGGAGCAATGCCATAGGCGGTGTGATCAACATCATCACGAAGCGGAGCCACAAGAAGCTCGGGGCAAACATCTCTAGCCACTACGACACAGAGAGCATACAGCGCTACAACGGTCGTCTGGTGATGAGACTGGGTCGTGTGACCAGCACCACGACGGGCGGCTATGCCAAGCAGCATGACTACGAGCTCCCAGGCGTCAGTGCCGATAGACCACGCACGATGCCAGGCTTCTACACCTTTAACATTGGAGAGAAGCTTCGCTACCTTTCCCCAGACAAGCGTCTCTCGATCACCGCTACGGGACGCTTTCACTCACGCATGCAGGACTTTGACGATAAGGAGAAGAACCGCTACCAAAGCCCCACGGGCAATCTGCAAGTACTCTACAAACCCGCCGACGGACACTCCATAGAGACCAGCTACCACATCGAGGGGTACAAGCGAGACAAGTACTTCTTCCTCGCCACAGAGGAGGAGGGTCCCTGGGAGCCTCAGTTTAACTACCTGACGCAGACGGCGCGCATGCAGTACAACTACGACCCCTCAGAAGATCCCTACAAGCCCACCTTCAATGCGGGCGTGGAGATCCTCCACGAGAACCTCCGCAGCGTACAGGTGACCAATATGAATGACGTGCACCGCGCCTCAACCAAGACGCTCTACGGGCAGATGCTCTGGCGTATGGACAATAACTGGAGCACTACCGTGGGACTCCGTCAAGATATGCACTCGACCTATGGCACGCACCTGACGCCTCGCCTGTCGATCATGTGGCGCAATCGCAACTACGCCCTACGCGTTAGCTACTCCGAGGGCTTTAGGTCGCCTTCGCTCAAGGAGCTCTTTATGGACTGGGACCACAGAGGTATGTTTCGCATCAAAGGCTCTAGCGACCTCAAGCCAGAGATCAGCCACCTCGTGATGATCGCGCCTGAGTACAACAACTCCTTTATGAATCTCTCCCTCTCGGCCTCCTACAATCGTATCAACAACCGTATCTATACGCGCCCCGAGCAGGAGGGCAGTGTACTCCAATATCGCAACGGAGAGAAGCCGCTAGACCTCTGGAGCGGTACGGCGATGCTACGGGTCACACCCTTTGCAAACTTTGATATCAATGTCAACTACGCCTTCGTCTTAGAGCAGATGAAGGTGCAGGGCAAGACGCAGTCCTTCCATATCCGCAACACGCGACCTCACCACATCAATGGTTCCGTACAGTATGGACACCGCTGGGGCTCGTACACCCTCTCGGGGCAGGTCTCAGGGCGCTACCTCAGTGGCGTGACCTCCGCCGTCTACGACAATGCCAGTGACGACTATACGTACGCCTCCTACCCTGGCTACGCACTCTTTAGGGCAAGCGTCACGCAGCGCTGGCAGACTGTCCTAGACCTTAGCCTGACACTGGGCTGCGACAACCTTTTCAACTATATGACCCCGATCATCGAGCAGGGCGCATCGCTATCGCCTGGACGTAGCTACTTCGTTTCACTCTCACTGAACTACTAAAAAGGGCTCCCCCCCCTACTAAGACTCTCTACGTATGACTTTCTCTAAGAAGCATCTCTACTACATAGGAGCACCAGTACTACTGATACTCATCATCCTCGGTACCTATCTCTTGTGGCCTAAGCCTGTACGGGTCGCACTGGTCAATATGCCAGACTTCGTCGCCTCTCGTATGGCGGAGGCTGCCGACAAGAAAAATGTGCGTCTCACAGCCGTCACGGAGCTCTCGGAGCTGAAAAAATACGACGCCATGATCGCCTTCGGCATGGGGCTCAAGTGGACCGACGAGGACCGCGCGCTGATCAAGCAGCTAGGCGAAGAGAAGGGGCTGAAGTACCTCGCCTACATGACCACGACGCCAGAGAATAACATCTCTAACCTAGACTCGCTACAGCAGGAGACGCTGGTGTCTTATCTGGCCAATGGCGGTACGAGCAACTACCGCTCAGGCTTTAACTACATCCGTAAGGAAGTCCTCGGTAAGTCGCTCCGCACGGGTACTATCGAGGAGCCGATAGAGTACGGCTACGACCTGCTCTTTACGGACGAAGACCCCGACCTCGCCTTCGACAGCGTCGAGAGCTTTCAGAAGTTCTACAACGAGCATGGATACAAGGAGGGAGCTCCTCGCATTGCGCTCTTTACGGGTATCGCAGGCCCCTTCGGATCGAGCCGCGACTACTTGGACGAGTTGATCGGAGCGTTGGAGGAGTCAGGCTTTAACGTCTACCCCATCAGTGCTATGACACGCCGACTAGAGTTCCTCTCAGAGATCAAGCCACAGGCGGTCATCTACTTCGCCCACGGACGCTTCGGCGGCGACCCAGCCATCGCTTGGCTCAAGGAGCACAACGTACCGATCTTCTCTCCGCTCATCGTGTCGGAGGAGTATAGCGACTGGCTACAAGACAAGCAAGGCATGTGGGGCGGCTACCTCAGCCAGACTGTTGTAACGCCTGAGATAGATGGCACGATCCACCCCTTTGCGCTGGTGACACTGCGGGAGAACAAGCAGGGCTTTAAGGAGTTTCACACGATCCCAGAGCGTCTGCCCGACTTCTGCTCACTACTCCACCGCTATATCAAGCTACAGACGATGAGCAATGCGGACAAGCGCATAGCACTCTTCTACTTCAAGGGACCTGGGCAAAACAGTCTCGTGGCGCAAGGCATCGAGGTAGTGCCATCGCTCTACAACGTCCTGAAGTATCTACAAAGCCAAGGGTACGACCTGACCGGCTTGCCCGACACGGAGGAAGCTTTTGCCAAGGATCTGATGTCTCGTGGCGCACTCTATAACAACTATGCGGAGGGCAACAAGCAGATGATGCTACACAGCAACTACCCAGCCTTTGTCTCAACGCAAGAGCTGACGCAGTGGATCGACGACACCTTCCCCCCAGCACTCAAAGACAGCATAGAGACTCACTACGGGGCGATCCCTGGTCATGACCTCGTCTTAGAGCGTGATGGTGTCGAGGGCATTGCGGTGACGCGACTCACTTATGGTAAGGTAGCACTCCTACCTCAACCTGGTTCTGGTAGCGGAGAGCTAGACTTCAAGATGGTGCACGGCTCTACCTCCGTACCCGCTTACCCATACATAGCCAGCTATCTGTGGGCTCGCAACGGCTGGCACGCTGACGTCCTGATGCACTTCGGTACGCACGGCAGTCTGGAGTTTATCCCTGGCAAGCAGGTGGCTCTGAGCAACTACGACTACACCGACAGACTTGTGCGTGACCTGCCACACATCTATTACTATACGACGGCCAACGTCGGCGAGTGTATGATCGCCAAGCGTCGCTCCTACGGGCAGGCAGTCTCTTACTTAGCTCCACCCTTTATCGATACGCAGCTAGACAAAGAGATGCAACCGTTGCGCGACTTGACCGACCGCTACCTAGCTTCGGAAAAAGATGACGATGCCCTCTCCAAGCGGATCAAAGAGATGACCATCGCTAAGGGCTTCCACAGAGACCTCAAGCTAGACTCCACGATGAGCAAGCCCTATACGAGAGACGAGATAGAGCTAGTCGCCAGCTTCATTGACGAGCTGGCCAATGCTAAGATCGTGGGCGGCATGTACACGACGGGTGTTCCCTTCTCCTCGGAGAAGATCCGCTCCAGTGTCCGCCTCCTCTCGGTCGACCCGATAGCCTATGCACTGGCTCAGATAGACAAGTCTCGCGGACGGATCACCGACGCTCAGATCAAGGACGATGTCTACTTCAACGCTCGTTACCTCCGTCCTGCCGACCGCTTCGTGGCTCGTGTTCAGGATCGGGAGATTGCCTCTGGAGAGGTCGATGCGCTCCTTCAGTCGCTAGGCGTCAGTGGTGCCGAGCTGGCTCGTGCCGACCAATTCCTCAAGGCGCAACAAGAGGAGAGCGCACAGTCCGGTATGATGGGTGGAATGCCTGCCGGTATGATGGGTGGCGATAAGGCAAAAGCTAAGCCACAGGGCAAGCCTAGCGGGATGCCTAGCGGTCACCCAGGAGGTATGCCCAAGGGGATGCCTAAAGAAATGGGTGGCGGTATGCCTCCTCATGGTAAGCCCGCCAGCGCCGAGACGAAGCAAGACCCCAAGCTGGTACTCCTCGCCGAGGGAATCAGTCTGTTGCGTCGCTCTGTAGCGCAGATACCATATTATAAGCGAATGCTGGTCACTTCGCCACAGCTCGAGCTAGCTTCTCTCGCCAATGCGCTCAGTGGCGGCTACACGGCACCTTCGCCAGGCGGTGACTTCATCGCTAGTCCCTCCGTACTACCCACCGGGCGCAATCTCTACGCCATTGATCCCGAGATGACGCCCACAGCAAAGGCGTGGGAAGACGGACAGCAGCTAGCCGATGCGCTTATCGCTGACTACCGCTCTCGTCACAACGACTCGATACCGCGCAAGGTGAGCTTCACGCTCTGGAGCAGTAGCTTCATCGAGAGCGAGGGTACGACCATTGCTGAGATCATGGCGCTCCTCGGAGTCGAGCCCGTGCGTGACCGTCGTGGCAAGGTGATCGACGTTCGCGTCATCCCCATCAAGGAGCTCGGCAGACCTCGTGTGGATGTGGTCATACAGACCTCGGGTCAGCTCCGAGACATCGCAGCCTCCCGACTCTTCCTCTTGCAAAAGGCTATGGACCTCGTCGCAGAGACCAAGGATGGCAATACACCCAATCAGATAGCCCTGGGACGTGTCGAGGCGGAGCGTGTGCTCCTAGAGCATGGCGTACCCCCCGAGCAGGCTCGTAAGCTTAGCGGCAAGCGCATCTTCGGCGGTCTCAACGGTGCCTACGGTACTGGCATTCAGGAGATGGTCGAGAGCGGTGACCGCTGGGAGAAGGAGAGCGAGATCGCTGAGGTTTACATGAACAATATGGGCGCCATCTATGGCGACGAAGATCTCTGGGGCGAGACCGCCAAGGGGATCTTTGAGGCGGCACTGCAAAACACGGATGCCGTCGTCCAGCCCCGTCAGAGCAATACGTGGGGCGCGCTAAGCTTGGATCACGTCTATGAGTTTATGGGCGGACTGACCCTCTCCGTGCGTCACGTCACGGGCAAGGACCCCGAGGGCTACTTCACCGATCTGCGTAACCGTCGTCGTGTCAAGACGCAGGAGATCAAGCAGGCTATCGGCGTTGAAGCTCGCACCACCATCCTCAACCCCACCTATGTGCGTGAGCAGCTCAAAGAGGGCGCTGGAGCAGCAGACGCTATCGACGAGACCATCCGCAATACCTATGCGTGGAACGTCATGAAGCCCTCCGCCATCGACAAGGAGCTCTGGGATGCCCTCTACGATATGTATGTCGTAGACAAGCATCAGCTCGGCACCGTCGACTTCTTCGAGCGCAACAACCCCGCAGCCCTGCAAGACCTCACCGCCTCCATGATGGAGACCATTCGCAAGGGTTACTGGCAGGCGACTGCTGAGCAAAAGCAGACCATCGCTCGGCTCCATGCTGAGAGCTTGGCAAAGGCGGGTGCTGGCTGTAGCGGTATGGTCTGTGACAATGCTAAGCTGCGTAAGATGATCCAGGATCAACTCTCACCCGAGCAGCAACAAGAGTACACCGCCGCCCTAGACAAGGCGCTCAAGGTGACCTCACAGTCTGACCAAAAGCAGCAGGTACTCTCGAAGGATTCGGACAAGGCTCAGGGCAAGAAGCAGGCCACTGGCTCTGCCTCTGCAGAGGATCAGGATAGTCTCTCCACGACCGAGGTGGTTGTCATCGGAGGTGTCGTAATCGTCCTCATACTGGTGCTCTCCATCCTTTACAGCAGACGTAGGAAGCGTACGAAGTAAGAGATGCTACTCATCGTTGCGATCTTTGCGCTCCTAGTGGCGCTCACCACCACAGCCGTACGATCTGACCATAGGGTGCGACTAGCACATGCGCTCCTCTATATCGTCGGCTTGGTGGCGACCCATCAGGCGACTCTGCGGGTGAGCAAGCTAGCCCTTGACGCCATGCTACGTCAGGCGGAGCAGCTCTCTACACTAGCCATGCTGGTCTCACTAGAGCTACTGCTCACGATGGCGGTCGTCACCTACCGACCCGCGCGCCGACCTCTGCGTACGATCTATCATCGGGAGGGACTAGTCGTAGCAGTCATGACCGCTTGCCACCAGATAGCCGTATGGCTCCCCTCGCTACTGATGCTACCTGCGCTATGCTACTTGAGGAGCTTCGTCATCTACAGCATGCCCGGGGTCCATTACTGGGCAGTGACCATAACCTTTGCTGTGGTGCTCCTCCTACTCATCGAGCTGACACCTCGCCTGATACGTGATCGGGAGTTCCTCCGTCTGCTCGCCATGCTCTTAGCTGGAGTGCTAGCCGTGGGTAGCGTCATTGCCTACATCCTCATCCCAGAGCGCACCCAAGCACCAGAGGTCCAGCTAGACAGCTCCTCGCCTAGAGAGCTGTGCATCCTCCTCGCGACCCTCGCAGGCGGCGTGCTCGTCGGCTATATAGCCATGCTCATCAAGGCAAAAGGCTCACGCAAATAAGACAGTTACACACACAACAGATTACTATGAAATTCATTTCAGACACCATGTTTCTCCTCTCCAATGGTCTCCTCATACCGGTGATCATTGGGCTACTCCTACTCTTTCTCCTAGCCCTCCTCATGCTGGGCGGACTTATCGAGCGGGCACAGCGCTACAAGCGACTACAGCGACGCTACTTCTCCCATCAGCGTGAAGACGCTAGCGCACTACTCGGCAGACTGCGCCAAGAGCTGGGCGGTGAGAGTTCAGAGACAGCTCGGCTAGACCTCTTTGAGGAGCTACTGCGCTCGCTACTCACGGCTTCCGCTGCTGAGCGCAACCTACTCATTGGCGAGTATGAGCTACGCCTCGACAAGCGACTCGTCTATCCGCAAGTCTTGACCAAGTTCGGTCCAATCCTCGGACTAATGGGTACCCTCATACCAATGGGACCAGCGCTCGTCGGGCTGAGCAGTGGCGATATGGCGACCATGGCGTACAATATGCAGGTCGCCTTTGCGACTACCGTGCTAGGGCTCTTCGTCTCCGCCATCGGCTATCTGACCTTGCAGAGACTCCACCGCTATCACCACCAAGAGCTCATCTACATCGACTACATCGACGAACTCCTAACCCAAGCTGAAGATGAGACGAAGAAGTAAGCGACGCACACTGCGCCACGATGACACCGATCCATCATCGCTCGTGAGCAACCTCTTTGACGTGGCGATGGTCTTTGCCGTGGCACTGATGGTGGCACTGGTCACGAAGTTTAGCATGACCGAGATGCTCACGCAGGAGGACTTTACCATCATCAAGAACCCCGGCAAGGACAATATGGAGATTATCTCCAAAAAAGGCTCCACCATCGAGCGGTACACACCGACCGACAGCGAGGACGCCTCCAGTCAGCGTCGCGGTAAGCGCGTCGGCATCGCCTACGAGCTGGAGAATGGCGAGGTCATCTACATCCCCGAGGAATAAAACGGGCCAGACAGCTCACAGACCGCTAAGCCTCCCCTAACCCATCGCTAAAAGGTTGCTAACCAGCCGCTAAATATCAACAGCCCCCACGTCTCTCTACGACCAGAGAGACGTGGGGGTTGTCGTTTGTGCCAATGCTTCGCTTGCTCTCCGTAGAGACAACAGCAAACCCCTCGATTGAAAAACTTCGTTTCCCCGTATGCCCATTTAGTTTCATACCTAAGAAACTGGAGTTTCATACCTAAGAAACTAGAGTTTCATACCTAGGAAACAGAAATCCCTCCCTTGGGACGACTTGCTCCCTCCCTAGGGATTTTTTCGTCCCTCCCTAGGGATTGAAACTTTCCAGCGTTGGAAAGTAAAGTTTCCAGCGTTGGAAAAGAAACTTTCCTACCTTGGAAAAAAAGTTTTCCAACGCTGGAACCGTTTTGGAAAGTTAACAATACCAAGCTTGCGTAGCCCCCAGGGTTGCTTTCGCGGAGTTTTCCATTGCTTCCATATCACTTTACGTAACATCGTGCGTATGTGTTCGTCTATCTTGACCATCTTGCCTTTAAGACCATGCTCCATTACGCCCGATTTCAGATACTTGTGTATCAAGCTTTCGGTGTCTAGGTCATAGATGATGCGACCTACATAGCTCATCAATTTGTCTTGAGGAACATTGTCGAAGAACTTCTCCAAGTCTATGTCAACTATCCACTCCGCTCCCTCGCTGAGGATTACAAACCTTTTTCTCTTTATATTGCAAAAACGTTAGGACTCTATTGATTTTATTTGTAACTTCACGGTGCAAACTTGATTGTTCGAAAACTAGGCTCACCTATCTGCCAGTTCCAACATATATGTCCACTTAACGCAAAATGCCTATGGCAAAAAAAACCACAAACCACTAAGTACGGGGCATTCGTCCGTACAAATCCAACATTTTTCAAAAACTCCAAAATAGAAAGTACTATGAGAGTGAGATTTTTAATAATGGCATTCCTACTGACTGCCATGCTACCGCTGGCGAGAGCGGCAGGTAGCGACTGGAAAACCGCCACGCTGATGAACAGCGGGGACACGAAAAGCGGACAGCTATCCGACACGCACGGGGAGGACTGGTACAAGTTTGTAGTGCCTGAGAAAAAGAACGGCACTGCCACGTTTGTCCTTTCCTCGAAGGACGGACTGAGCTTGAGCCACCTTGATGTGTTTGCCCTTAAAGACGATGAAGTCAAATTAAGAAACCAGTTCGTTCTGTGCAGAGAGGTTACTGGTGATACCCTGACCATAAGCGACCTTGCGGCAGGCACTTATTATGTACAGATAACAAGGCACAAAAATCAAGGCAGTTACAACCTGAAATATACTTTTGCCCCCAACTCCACCCCCAATGACAGCGAGCCAAACGACCAATACGATAAGGGCGCGCAGCTTGAGAGCGGAACAACGGCGACCGGGCATTTGGGGTATATATACTATGGAGATGACACTCGAGATACGGAGGACTGGTACAAGTTTGTTGTGCCTGAGAAAAAGAACGGCACTGCCACGTTTGTCCTTTCCTCGAAGGACGGACTGAGCTTGAGCCACCTTGATGTGTTTGCCCTTAAAGACGATGAAGTCAAATTAAGAAACCAGTTCGTTCTGTGCAGAGAGGTTACTGGTGATACCCTGACCATAAGCGA
>NZ_CABUAN010000030.1 GCF_902489635.1 uncultured Porphyromonas sp.
GTCAGGACAATCTTGCAAGCAAGATTGTGAGACTGTTGACTTTTGCAACAGTCTCGTAATGGGGCGTAAGGGCTTATGCGCCCTGCTGCTCTTGGGTGCTGAGCATACCGCAGGCGGCGCTGATGTCTTCGCCACGGGAGGTGCGGATGGTGGTCGGTATGCCCGCCTCGCAGAGCCGATCGCGGAGCCACTCCATGCGGGTCATATCGGAGCTAGGCAGGTCGACGTGCGGGATGCGGTGGTAGCGGATCAGGTTGACGTGGCAGTCGAGCTGTGCGAGTAGACGCTTGAGAGCTGCGAGGTGGCGGGGCGTGTCGTTGAGCCCTGAGAAGACGATATACTCGAAGGTGAGACGACGCTGATGGCTCCAGTCGTAGTGTCGTAGGAGTGCCACCGTGTCGGCAAGGGGCATGGCGCGCTCTACGGGCATAATGGATAAACGCTCCTCCGGCAGTGGGTTGTGCAGGCTGATAGCCAGATGACAGGTGCACTCCTCCAAGAAACGCTCCAAGCCAGGGCGTAGGCCGATGGTCGAGACGGTGATGCGCTTAGGACTCATCGCCAGCCCCTGCGGATCGGTCAGACAGCGGATCACTTGTAGGAGCGTGTCTATATTGTCCATCGGTTCGCCCATCCCCATGAAGACGATGTTGGTCAACTCATTGACCTCAGGCACGGAGAGGATTTGGTTGAGGATTTCGCTTGCCGAGAGGTTAGCGCTGAAACCTTGCTTGCCCGTCATGCAGAAGAGGCAGTTCATCTTGCAGCCTCGCTGTGACGATACGCAGAGCGTGGCGCGGTCACCCTCGGGGATCATGACCGTCTCGACGAAGCCCCCACCAGCGGCAAAGAGATACTTGACCGTGCCGTCTCGTGAAGTCTGCTGAAGATGAGGTGCCGCACGGCCTATCTCGTAGTGCGAGGCGAGCAGAGCGCGCGCCTTCTTGCTCAGATTGGTCATCTCGTCCCACGAGGAGACATGCTTCTGGTAGAGCCAGTCGGCGATCTGCCGACCCGTGTATTTGGGCAGACCTAGGCCAACGGCTAGCTCCGTGAGCTGCGCAGGCGTCTTGCCGAGGATCTGGTGCGTTGCAGTCATGAGAAGGGGCGTATCAGACGAGGTCAAAGTCAAGCTGTCGCTGCTCTAGGTCGGCACGAGTGATGCGTACGGTGATCGGGTCGCCAAGGTTGTAGCGCTTGCCGGTGCGTCGTCCACGGAGGCGGTAGTTCTTCTCGTCGTACTCGAAGTAGTCGTCCTCGAGCTTGCGGATCGGTATGAGTCCCTCGCAGTGCGATCCCTTGAGCTCCACATAAAGGCCCCACTCGGCGACCCCGCTGATGACTCCGTCGAAGACTTGTCCTATGCGAGCCTTCATATACTCGACCTGCTTGTACTTGATCGAGTCACGCTCCGCCTGCGTAGCTATCTGCTCCTGCTCGCTGCAGTGCTGGCACTGCTCCTCGAGCTTGCCCTTTGTCACAGAGCGACCGCCTGCGTAGTAGCGCGTCAGGAGGCGGTGCACCATCAGGTCGGGGTAGCGACGAATGGGTGAGGTGAAGTGGGTGTAGAAAGCAAAGGAGAGTCCGTAGTGGCCGATGTTGTCAGGCGAGTACTCGGCACGAGTCATAGAGCGGATGGCGAGCGTCTCGATGAGGCTCTCCTCACGTTTGCCCTGGACGCTGTCGAGGAGCTTGTTGAAGGAGCGACTCACCTGACGATTTTCGCCACTGAGATTGACTTTGTAGCCAAACTTACCAGCAAAAGAGGCGAGCGCCATCAGCTTCTCTTCGCTAGGCTGTGCGTGGACACGGTAGACGAAGTTCTTCGCCTTCTTGCCCTTGGCACGAACCTGCCCGATGTCCTCAGCAACGGTGCGATTGGCCAGAAGCATAAACTCCTCGATGAGGTGGTGCGACTCATTGTCTATCACCTCCTCGACACCTGTGGGACGACCCTTGGGGTCTAGTACGAAGCGCACCTCTTGGCTCTGGAACTTGATCGCACCCTCGTCAAAGCGGCGCTTGCGCAACTGCTGGGAGAGCTCAAAGAGTGGCTGAATGATCGCCTGCTGGGTGTCACTGCGACCCTCGATCACATCCTGCGCCTCCTCGTAAGTCATGCGCTGATCGCTCCGGATCACCGTGCGACAGATGCGGTACTGCTGTACATGTGCTGCATTGTCTAGCGTGAGGATACAGGAGTAAGCGTACTTATCTTCGTTGGGACGGAGCGAACAGAGATTGTTGCACAGTGCCTCGGGGAGCATCGGGATGGTGCGGTCAACGAGGTAAACGCTGGTGCCACGTGCGTAAGCCTCCTCGTCAATCTTAGAGCCCTCGGTGACGAAGTAAGAAACATCGGCAATGTGCACGCCCACCTCGTGCCGGCCATCGCCGAGGTCACGGTAAGAGAGTGCATCGTCAAAGTCCTTAGCATCGGCAGGATCAATGGTGAGCGTCGGCACCTCGCGAAAGTCCTCTCGCTGTGCCAGCTGCTCTTGGGTTATCTCGCCCGAGAGTCGCTCTGCCTCGTCGATAGCAGCCTGTGGGTAGTCGTAGTCTATATTGTATTCGGTCAGTATGGCGCGCATCTCGGTGTCGTTGTCGCCCGCCTTGCCGAGAACCTTGAGGACACGTCCCGTGGGGATTTTGTCCGAGCTAGGCCACTCGGTGATAGCCACCTCTACCTTGGAGTCTCGCTGAGCACCGTTTAGTTCGCTGAGCGGGATCAGTATGTCGGTCGAGAGGGTGCGGTCTTCGGTGACGAAGATGGCCCAGTCCTTTTTGAATTCCAGTCGTCCGACGAAGGTATGCTTTGACCGCTCGATGATGTTGATCACCTCGCCCTCTAGGTCACCGCCCTGACGCTTAGCAAAGAGACGCGCCTGTACCCGGTCTCCGTTGAGCGCGTGCATAGAGTTGCGCTCAGCGATGAAGATGCTCTTGCCATCCTCGTCAGAGATAAATGCGTTGCGCCCGTTGGAGCGACGCTCGAAGGTGCCGAAGAGCAGAGCTCCCGAGAGATTATAGCGATAGGTGCCCGGCTTGACCCGTGTGAGCGTGTCGTCCAGCTCCAGCACCTCGAGGATGCGGCTGATGGACTGGCGCATCGGTTGCTCCGTGATGCCGAGTTGCTTGGAGACCTGCTTGTAGTTCCACGTGTGGGTTGGGTTTGTGGCAAAGAGCTTGACGACGGCTCGTGTTAGTTCGTCGAGGTTAAGCCGCTTCGCGCCGGAGCGTTTGGTAGGGTTCTTCTTGGGTGTGTTTTTCTTTCTAGATGGTTTCGTCATAATGGTTTGGTTAATGTGTGTGTATGCGTTGGTGTTTTACTGCTCTGGTCGGTAGGGTCCGCTGTGCTCGTCCTGGAGGATGCTCAGATAGCTCTTGTAGCGCGAGGGGGCGATGCGTCCCTCTTCGAGTGCCTTGAGGACAGCGCAGCCCGGCTCGTGGAGGTGCGTGCAATTGGCAAAGCGGCAGTCGCTCGAATAGGCAAAGAACTCACGAAAGAAGTGGCTCGTGTCCTCTTCGCTCATCTCTAGCGTGCCAAAAGCTTTGATCCCGGGAGTGTCGATGATCCAGCCTGAGTGCGGGCTCGGTAGCTGATACATCTCCGAGTAAGTAGTCGTGTGCTGCCCCGTCTCATAGAGCGAAGAGATAGCCTGCGTGGCTAGGTCTAGGTCGGGGATCAAACTGTTGAGTAGGGTCGACTTGCCGGTGCCTGAGTGCCCTGCGATGAGCGTGCACTTGCCATCGAGCAGCGACATGAGTGCGTCGGTGCCTTGATGTTGCAGTGCCGATATGGGGTGGCAGGGATAGCCCAGCGGGGTATAGATCTCGGTCAGTTCGCGCATCACCTCCTCCTCGTCGGGCTTGAGGTCGTCGACCTTGTTGATGAGGATCTCGGTGGGGATGCGGTACGCCTCTGCCGTGGCCAGGAAGCGATCGATGAATGTGTAGGAAGTGCGAGGGCGAGCGATGGTGACCATCAGGAGGGCTAGGTCAATGTTTGCCGCAAGGATGTGCGACTCCTTAGAGAGGTTGGTGGCGCGTCGTATGATGTAGTTGCGTCGTGGCTCGAGAGACTCTATATAGGAGACCTCCTGCTGTGGATCTGGCGTGAAGTGCACCCAGTCACCGACCACTACGGGGTTGGTGCTGCGAATGCCCTGGATGCGCAGCCTCCCTTTGATCAGGCAGGCGTAGACCCGATCCTCTTCGGGCACGTGCACTGCACAGTTATTGCCGATGACCTTGATGACTCTGCCTCGCATAGGGTAGGGGGAAATGGGGAAAATGTGAGCAAAGCCACAGCCCACAGCTTGAGAGGATGAAGGGGGCAGCCGATGCGGAAACTAGTCCCTCCGCTCCGCTTGCCAGCTCAGGCTGTAGGTGTGACTTGCATAAGGGTGAAATGTGATAGGGAGGGGTAGGGGAATTAGATCGTCATGATCTCTTTCTCCTTAGCCGCTAGCACCTCCTCGACACGAGCTATGTACTTGTCGTGGAGCTTCTGGGCTTCGTTTTCGGTTTGCTTGACCACATCCTCTGACAGATCCTCCGCTTTGAGAGCCTTCTTGGCAGCGTCGATAGCGTCACGGCGTGCGTTGCGAATGCTGATCTTCGCCTCCTCGCTCTCAGCCTTACACTGCTTGACCAGCTCCTTACGACGCTCCTCGGTGAGGGGTGGCATAGCGATGCGGATCATCTCGCCATTGTTCGTCGGTGTGATACCTAGGTTGGAGTCGAGGATACCCTTCTCGATATCTTTGATGAGCTTCTTGTCCCACGGTGTGATAGCGAGCGTACGTGCATCGGGTACAGTCACTGTCGCAACCTGGTTGAGAGGCATCGGCGCCCCATAAGCCTCGACGGTAATGTCGTCTAGTAGGACAGGATTGGCCTTGCCCGCACGTATGCGGTCTAGCTTGTCCTGAAGAAATTCGACAGCTTTGAGCATAGACTGCTCAGCCGGTTTGGTAAATTGGCTTGTACTCATATTTCGTTGTGATTGGTTTCTAGGTTATTGATTAGGAAACGATAGACCCTATCTCTTCGCCACGCATCACACGAGCCAGATTGCCCGTCGTGTCCATGTCAAAGACGATGATCGGCAGATGGTTCTCTTGACAAAGTGTCATAGCGGTCAGGTCCATGATCTTGAGCCCACGGTCGTACACCTCTTGGTAGGTGAGACGAGAGAGCTTGGTCGCTGAGGGGTCGCGCTCAGGATCGGCCGTGTAGATGCCGTCGACGCGGGTCCCCTTGAGCATAATGTCAGCTTGTAGCTCTATGCCACGGAGTGCTGAGGCAGAGTCTGTGGTAAAGAACGGATTGCCCGTTCCCCCAGCGACGAAGACAATATGCCCCTGAGCCAACAGTTGGCGAGCTGTGAGCGCATCGTAGTAGCGCGCGTAAGGCTCCATCGGTGTACTGGTCATGACGACCGCCCGAGGTGTGCCTTGTATAGAGGGGCACTGCGCATTGATCGCCGCACTGATGGCGAGCGCATTGATGACCGTGGCGAGCATGCCCATACGGTCGCCCGACACACGATCTAGTCCTTCGGCAGAGCCTGCCATGCCTCGGAATATGTTGCCACCGCCCACGACGATCGCCACCTCGACGCCCATATCGCTGATCTCGATGATCTGCGAGGCGTAGTCGTGGAGGCGTGTCGTGTCGATGCCTTGCTTGGAGCCAGCCGCAAGCGACTCGCCGCTGAGCTTGAGTAGTACTCGTTTGTATTGAGCCATAATGGTCTTATCTCATTGTATCCTCTACAAAGATAGACAAAAAGTGCTTAGCAGTAAAGCGAAGCGGTAAGGCGAGCGCACTTTTAGCTTGCCTCACCTAATCAACTGAGACTATAAAACAGAATATCCACGTGGGAAAGCTGTTGGCTGTTAGCTAGTGCTACTAGAAACACTAGAGCCACTAGCCTCCCCTCTCTAACCTCTAATCTCCAACCTCTATTTACATATCTTTACGGGGAGTTTCATCCGATTCCCTCCCTTCTCGAATATCCACGTGGAAAATCTCAAATCTCCACGTGGATATTTTTTATTTTCCACGTGGGCGTCAAACAATTCCTCCGAAGTTTCATTTGATTCCTCCGAAGATTTTTTTCTTCCCCACGTGGGAAATAAAAAATATCCACGTGGAGATTTCAAAATATCCACGTGGAAATCGATTTTCCCCGACACAGCACCATATCAATATGTAGTCGGGTCTAAATTATTGTAATAAGCCGGCGTTGGATTTCTCTAGCTGAGCTGATGCATTACAATCGCTCTGTCAGGAACTACACATATCCCTTCTAGAAATAAATCGTGTTTTTCAGCACCTCAAAATAGGGCTTATCCGTTGCTCTGCTGGAGCTGCTGGTCGTGTCGGCGCAAGAGGTAGAGGAGCCAGCCCCCGTAGAGTAGGTGGTAGAGTGCGATGACTAGGTAGTAGGTGGAGACGGTCTCGGCGAAGGGTGCGCGCAAGACGTAGATAAGTAGCACCAGGAGGGCAACCTGCAGGAAGAGGTTGAGCAGTTGGATCTGTAGGTGCGCTCTTTGCCGCCCGATGATGTCGGGGATGACGTTGATGATGGAGGTGAAGAAGAAGACGAACAGGTAAACGAGCATAGCGCGTATGATCTCTGTGCAGGCTGCGTACTCGGGAGCTAAGAGCCAGCGAACTAGATAAGGCATAGCCCACCAGAGAATTAAGAGCGTGGGGATGCCTGCCACGAGCGTTAGCATGAGCAGCGGGCGGACGAGCGGTCGCCAGGGTGCCTGCGCGTGGTGTGCTACGGAGAGACGGTTGAAGTAGACCTGACTGACGCTGTCTGCGATGAGCTGTACGGGACGGCGTGCCAGCATCGTTGCCATAGTGACTAGTCCTATCTCGACGGTGGTGTAGCCTAGCGGTAGCATGAGGATCAGGATTGACCCGAGGAGGGTGGTGATGGCTGCCTGAGGAAGGCTAAAGAGGGGAAAGGCTCTGTACTTGCGAGCCACTTGCCCTAGCTCTCTGCGACTGCTGGGGCTATTGGTTTGTCGGCTGTGCTTCAGGGGTCGCAGGAGTGGAATGATCGCGAGCAATGTCGAGGCTATTTGGGCGCCCCACAAGCTCCAGACGGAGGGGGAGAAGAGTCCGAAGCCCACTTTGAGTCCATTATTGCCCAATCCTTGCACTGCTTTGCTGGTGGCGATACGCTTGAACTGTCCTAGGCTTAGCGCGTAGTTGCTGAGTGTAGCGCACAGTCCCAAGGTGCAGACGACGGGTGGAATAAGCCAGAGCTTGCCCTGCAGGGTAGCGTAGCGGGTGATGCCGATCCACGGCTCGAAGGCTAGGGTGAGGGCGAATAGGGCGAGCGTCACTAGAGCTGTAATCCATAGGGTGAGACGTAGTAAGTGGTCTCGCTCTAAGGGTTCTTGACAGACTACGATAGCCTGATCGTAGCGTCCCCCCACGGCGATGCTGAGCAGCGTGGCGATGGAGAGGATGAGTGCTAGGTCGCCTAGCGTGTCTGGTGTGTATAGTCTACTGACCCATGGTAAGAGAAGTAGGGCTATCAGCTGTACCCCGACACCGACAGAGAGGAGTAGACCGCTGTCGGCTAGTATGGAGCGTAGTGATCGGGGCACTTTCACAGCTTTAGTATAGATCGAGGACGGCTAGGAGCAGATAGACGGCTGGCACCGCTAGGAGCAGGCTGTCTATGCGATCTAGGATGCCTCCGTGACCTGGGATGAGCTTGCCCGAGTCCTTGACGCCAGCCTGACGCTTGAGACTGCTCTCGAAGAGGTCGCCGATGGTGCCGAAGATGGCGACCACCGCAGCGATGAGCAAGATGCGTAGCCAGCTTAGCTCGGGGAATAAGAGCAGACGCAAGACGACTGCTGAGAGGAGTACGAGGAGGAGACCTCCGATGGAGCCTTCGACGCTTTTCTTTGGAGAGATGCTTGGTGCCAGTCTTCTTTTGCCCCAACGTGAGCCGACGAGGTATGCGCCCGTGTCATTGACCCATATAAAGATGAAGATGGCGAGGAGGAGCAGCCCGTTGTACTGCGTCATGGAGGAGAAGGGGTCGACCACAAGCGTTAGTCTGATGGTCAGCGCAAGGGGAACGGCTATGTAGAGCTGGCCTATGACACTGTTGCCGAGGCTCGGGAGCATAGCCTGATGTGGAAGGAATGTGGAGCGACAGACCACATAAAGTAGGTAGAGCAGGTAAGGGAGGAAGATGCCTATGCCGTGACTGATCGCCATGCCATACTGCGCCGTGGCGTAGAGGAGCCAGACGGCGGCTGCGCAGTCGAGTACGATGCGGAAGATGTAGGGGCGGTTGACGCCGGTGAGTCGGTTGAACTCGATGATCCCTGCCACCGCAAAGACGGAGAGCAAGATCCACAATCCCCAGACCATGGAGAGTACTAAGACCAGCACAATCAGTGCTACGTAGACAGTGCCCGATATAAGGCGAGTGGTAAAGGTCGACATGGTAGCGTTGTATTCAGTGATTGTCGTGTGTTACGTAGAGCTTAATAAGTTAGTCGGACAGAGATGCTCAGCGAGTGAGTATCTCTGCCCGACTTCTAGATAGGACTATTCGTCACTTGTAGGCTCCTCATCGTTTTTCTCATCTGAGGGAGCGGGGGTAGGCTGATCCTCCTCCTTTTTAATATAGGGCGGAGGGGTGGCACTAGCGAGTCGCTTAGCGCGCGCTGCCTCGTTGAGCGCATCCAGCTCGTCCGAGTGAGAGACCCACTGACGCTTGCCGAGGATCGTCTCCACATCTTCCGTGTAGATCACCTCACGCTCTAGGAGTAGCTGCGCTAACTGGTGATGCTGCTCGGCATACTGTGTCAGGATCTCCTTGGCACGGGCATACTGTGTAGCGATGAGCTTGGAGACCTCCTGATCGATGATGACTGCCGTCTCCTCACTGTACGGCTTCTGGAAGTTATAGCCATCGCTCTGCGAGTCAGCGTAGTTGAGGTTGGGCAGCTTGTCACTCATACCGTAGTAGGTGATCATAGCGTAGGCGATCTTAGTGACACGCTCTAGGTCGTTGGCGGCGCCTGTCGAGATGCGATCGAGGAATAGCTCCTCCGCAGCGCGACCGCCCAGCAGCGAGCAGAGCTCGTCGAGGAGTACCTGCGTGTGGGTGATCTGCCGCTCCTCAGGCATATACCAAGCGGCGCCAAGTGCCTTGCCACGAGGCACGATGGTGACCTTAACCAAGGGATTGCCATACTCCGTCATCCAGCTGATGGTGGCGTGACCCGCCTCATGGATGGCTATGCTGCGACGCTCGTCCTCGGTGATGATCTTGTTCTTCTTCTCCAGACCTCCGATGATACGATCCACGGCATCCATGAAGTCTTGCTTTTCGATCGCCTGCTTGTCGTGGCGGGCCGCTATGAGCGCCGCTTCGTTGCAGACGTTTGCTATGTCTGCTCCCGAGAAGCCTGGCGTCTGTCGTGCCAGCTGATCCACCGATACGTCTGGGCCTAGCTTGAGCCCCTTCATGTGTACGAGGAAGATCTCCTTGCGGTCGTTCAGGTCGGGTAGGTCTACGTAGATCTGACGGTCGAAGCGACCGGCACGTAGGAGAGCCTTGTCGAGGATGTCCACACGGTTCGTCGCTGCGAGGATGATCACGCCGCTATTGCCGTCGAAGCCGTCCATCTCGGTGAGGAGCTGGTTGAGCGTGTTCTCTCGCTCGTCATTACTGCTGAAGCCGGCGTTCTTGCTTCGCGCACGCCCCACAGCATCGATCTCGTCGATGAAGATGATACAGGGCGACTTCTCCTTAGCTTGCTTGAAGAGGTCACGGACGCGTGAAGCTCCCACACCGACGAACATCTCCACGAAGTCTGAACCAGAGATTGAGAAGAACGGCACATGCGCCTCGCCAGCGACCGCCTTCGCAAAGAGCGTCTTACCAGTGCCTGGAGGGCCCACGAGGAGCGCTCCCTTGGGAATCTTACCGCCCAGCTTGGTGTACTTGTCGGGGTTCTTGAGGAACTCGACAATCTCCTGTAGCTCCTGCTTAGCTTCGTGCAGTCCCGCCACATCGTCAAAGGTGACGTGCGACTCATTCTTGTCATAAAGCTTAGCCTTGGACTTGCCGACGTTAAAGACTCCGCCGGGACCACCGTTCTTGCCTCCGGGGCCAGCACTCATGCGACGGAAGATCCATATCCAGAAGACAACAACCAGAATCAGCGGTAGCCAGTTGGCTAGCATGAGCCAAAAGTTCATGCTGTCGGTCTTATACTTGACATCTATGGCGATGTTTTCCTTCTCGATAAACTCGTCAAAGCGGTCGACCGAGGGAGGCATACACTTGACCTGATACTGAACCTTGGTAATGCGAAAAGGAAAGCCCCGTTGCTCCAGATTCTGTAGCTCTTGCTCGCTGTAGACCATGCTCACCTTCTTGGGATTGAGCGTAGCGACAGCGACCCCCTTGGTGCGGTTGACCTCCACCTTGGTAGCGACCTCCTTGCGGAGCAATTGCTGAAACTCCGTCCAGTCCACCTCCTTATTATTAGTAGGCTGCTCGGACGGTAAGAAGAAGAGTATCGCCAATATAAATATAGTCGACAGGTAGAGCCACATCGGATTAAAGCGACGCTTGCCACGCCGCGGATCCGATCCCTGCGGGTTAGGTGTGGGAGTACCTAGGGGACGTTTCATCTGTTTATTCATCAATAGAGTTCTTTCTAGTTCATCTCTCAAAAAGCGTACCACAGCCTACCTCGCAGATCTATTGGCACACCTTTGCTCGCAAAGGTACAAAATAACCCTGTAGAGACTTTGCGCCTCAGCGGGGTGCTTGTTAGAGCTTTAGGAGAGGAAGCCGAGGAGGACGCCCGCAGCTACGGCAGAGCCGATGACGCCTGCCACATTAGGACCCATCGCATGCATCAGCAGGTAGTTCGTTCGGTCGTACTTGACGCCCTCGATCTGCGATATGCGCGCCGAGTCAGGAACAGCCGATACACCCGCATTGCCGATCAGCGGATTGATCTTGTTGCCCTCCTTGAGGAAGAGGTTCATCAATTTGACAAAGAGTACCCCCGAGCAGGTGGCTATGATAAAGGAGAGCGCACCGAGCATAAAGATCTTCACCGAGTCGAGCGTAAGGAAGTGCGTCGCCTGCGTCGAGGCTCCTACCGTCACACCGAGGAGGATCGTGACGATGTCGATGAGTGGCTCACGCGCTGTACGAGCTAGACGGTCGCAGACGCCACTCTCCTTGAGGATATTGCCGAAGAAAAGCATCCCCAGCAGAGGTAGACCAGAGGGTACGAGGAATCCCGTCAAGAGAAGTCCGAAGATAGGGAAGAGGATACGCTCTATACGAGACACCTTGCGGGGTGGCTTCATACGTATGCGTCGCTCCTTATTAGTTGTCAGTAGACGCATGAAGGGCGGCTGTATGATCGGCACCAGAGCCATGTAGGAGTAGGCCGAGACCGCGATAGCACCGAGTAGGTCGGGAGCTAGCTTCGACGAGAGGAAGATAGCCGTCGGGCCATCAGCACCTCCGATGATACCGATAGCACCCGCAGCGTTTGGCTCGAAGCCTAGCTGCAAGGCGATCATATAGGCGCCAAAAATGCCAAACTGCGCAGCCGCACCTATCAGCATTAGCTTAGGATTGGAGATCAGCGCCGAGAAGTCCGTCATCGCCCCGATGCCGAGGAAGATCAGTGGCGGGTACCACCCCTGCCGTACCCCCTGGTAGAGGATGTTGAGGACAGATCCCTCCTCATAGATACCGATCTGCAAGCCTGCATCCTTAAAGGGGATATTGCCGATCAGCATACCAAAGCCAATGGGGATCAAGAGTAGCGGCTCGAACCTAAAGCGTATGCCTAGGAAGATAAATAGAGCACCGACCAATATCATAATCACGTGACCTGTCGTCACATTGGCAAAGCCGGTGTAAGTAGAGAAGATCTCTATATTCTCAACAAGGAAGTTCCAGAAATTCATAAGGCTATCTTGTTAATCGCTTAGGTCTAGTGTTACGCTTTCAATCGCTTACAGTCCACTGTAGGACGCATCATCTGTGTCTTATCACTCCACGGCTGATAAGGCAGCGTGCGGGGACGTATGGTCAGTTGTCCGGGTGCCTCGCCACCGCCCATTTCCAGCTCGCTCGTCAGAGCCAGTGAGATGGCGACAGCCACGAGCGGGTCTTCAGTCGTGCTGGCTACCTTCGTAGGCTCTTGGTGCAGTCGACTATCTAGACTCTCCTTGCGCTCCTCAATACGCATCGCCACGATTCCGACCAGCTTATAGGCCAAGAAGAGGATCAGTAGCCCCGAGAAGACCACCAGCATAGCGGTGATGGTCATCACAAAGCCATTAGGATCGGCCTCCTGTAGGCGGTCTATCTTCTCATTTTTGTCCTTGACCACATTGTTGGAGCCAGGCGTCGTGTGCTGCGTGATATGCCAAGCCTCGGCAGCTACAACTGTACGCACCCCGTCATCGATACGAGCGTAAGAGTTGTTGGCGGGGATCGCTGCTGGCACCTCTACCTCATCGATGATGGTGCTCCCATCGTTGCTTATCAAAGCTAGATAGTGCGGAGTGTCAGATGCTAACGTAAAGTTCAGGTGGAAGGTGCCTCGTAGCGGCATCTCATCAGCAAAGAAGACAACACTCTGCCGTGGCTTAATAGCTGTCAGCACATCCCCCTTAGGGATCATATATTTCTTAAGATTTTGCGGATCATCAGTCAGGAAGCAGCCCGCTAGGTCTATCGACCCCGCAGAGGAGTTGTAGATCTCGATCCAAGGGCTACGCTTCCCGTAGCTGTCTATGTAGTTGTCTACATTATCTATCATCACCTCATTGATCCTTGCCGCCGTGACACTCTGTGCTGAGAGCGGAAGGGAGGCCCATAGGGTGGCTATGGTAGAGAGCAGTAGTAGCCTCTGTAAGGCAGGTAGTGTGACTCGTTGCATAAGCTCACATATATATCGCTAAGATTAGACTGCCAAAGTTACGCTTTCTCTGGCAAAGTACGAGCATTTCGAAATATTTCTAGATCTCCATGTGCCCATTTGAAGATCTCTAGTGGAAGATCGACTCATGAGCCTTGCAAAATCGAGGATTGCCCTGGGAGGCTGTGTTTTTTTCGTTTCGAGCTGTCGATGTCTTTGTTTTTTATACCTTTGCGCAATGCAATTGACTAACAAAACTACTTGCTTATGAATTACTCGCTACTCGGTCGGTCACGAATGCTGACCATGGCACTATGCTTACTGCTCTGTGGCGTGGTGCAGATCTTTGCACGCCCACTACGAGAGCAAGAGGCTCGGCTGCTCGCAGAGCAGTTTTTTCAAAAGAACACGCAGATGCAGCAACTGCGCTCTGCTGAGCTAACCCTTGTGTCGGCACCCGCTTGCCCTTCTAATGGGTACGAACTAAAGTCGACAGGTGAGCCTGCTCGCTACTATTACGTATATAATAGGGGTGAGAATCGTGGTTTCGTGATCGTCTCCGGTGATGATCGCCTAGCTCCTTATATAGGCTATGCTACGACGGGATCCTTCTCCGTTGAGTCGATGCCAGACAACCTCGCTGCCTTTCTGAAGGCTTGTCAGCAACGTATCGATGAGCTGACTGGGCAGGTAGGACTGCAGACACGCTTGGCTCCGACGCTACCGATGGCTGGAGAGCCCGCAGAGGTACTCCCGCTACTAGGTGGCATCAAGTGGGATCAGTCTGCTCCGTGGAACTCAGAGACCCCAGTAGATAGCAAGGGCAAGCACATGCCCGTGGGCTGTGTCGCTACCGCCTACGCTCAGGTGATGCGCTACTATCAGTGGCCTGACAAGGGGCATGGCGAGAAAAAGTACAGAGAGCCGTATAAGAAGCGCACACATGATGTAAACTTTGGAGAGACGACCTACGAATGGGCGAATATGCCAGAGGCTTTTGCAGACGTTACGACCGCTACGGAGGCCCAAAAGAAGGCTCTAGGCACGCTCTGCTATCATGCAGGTGTTGCTATCGAGACAGACTATGATCCAGTAGCTAGTGGTAGCTTCGCACCGAAGATCGTCACAGCCCTCCGCAGCTACTTCCGCTATGACAAGCAAGTGACCTTCAAGAGACGTGTCAACTATACCCAGCCTGAGTGGGACAAGATGATGCGTGCAGAGCTAGCTGCTCAGCGCCCTGTCGTATACTGTGGTACCGGTACAGGCGGTGGACACGCATTCGTCTGCGATGGCTACAACGACGAGGGGCTCTATCATATCAACTGGGGCTGGAGCGGAGAGGCTGATGGCTACTTTAACCTCAACTTCCTACAGCCCGACGAACTAGGTATCGGTGGTGGCTTTGGTGGTGGCTTTAGCATGGAGCAGGGCGCTGTGATAGGCATTAAGCCTGATCGTAATGACACCTCTAAGGATACCGAGCTGCCCCTCCTGACCACACGCAAGTTTACTATGCACCTCCGCGCAGGAGGATCAAAGATCCAGATGGCAGATGCCAACTACTCTGTATGGATGAGCGACGCTCCTATAACGAATGATGAGGGCGAAGTCGAGTATAGCTACTACGGCTTTACGACCTTTGGGGCTGTCAAGCTAGGCACGACCGATACAGTTTATATGGATGAGTTTGCCAAGACTAGAATTTTGGGCGGTCTCTATGACCTCTCCTCCGAGTTCCAGTTTGATCTAGACATTACGAAGTACCTCTCTGATGGTACGTGGGACTTCTTCATAGTCTATCAACTCACCCTACCTGATGGCAAGAAGGTCTGGAGACCTTGCGCTATGGATGTACGCGAGGGCAATAATGAGAATGGTAAGGGACGTCACACCTTTACCATCAAAAGGGTCGCACCTAGTGGCTGGACTGCCGAGGAGGACCTGACACACCCCTTCGCTCAGCTTGAGATGGTAGAGGACAGTGCTCAGGCTACGCTCAAGGCTTATGAGAAGAGCACAGTCTCACTCAAACTCAAGAACACGGGCCGTGGAGAGTTCTTCAGACCACTCTACCTCGAGATCAAGCCTGAGGGCGGTGAGTGGCGTGCTTACTCTGATATCCTACCCGCCATACAGGTTGGGGAGACGCAAGAGGTGACCTACCAGGCAGAGCGCTGCCCCTACGCCGAGGGTACTGTCTCTCTCCGTGTCGCCTACCAGACGGAGGATATGGGCAGGATGCAGTACTTCGACCTACCCGATGTCACCGTTAATCCTTCGACGGATATCAGACCAGCATTCGTCATCGAGCCAGCCTCTAAGACTGACCCTATGGAGGCTGAGAGAGGTACAGGACTATTCTCATCAATCCGTGTCAAGTATGTAGGCACCACAGCTCCCACGCATCCGGTGAAGTGTCGCTACATCCTAGAGTATGGCCCAGAGAAGGTCTGGACAGATCTAATGCCTATCGATGTCACAGTAGGAGGTGAACAGGTACTCACGCCTGAGCTGCCAGAGCTACTGAAGAGGCTCGCTGTCGCAGGTGGCAATGAGTTCAAGCTGACGATGAGCTTCTTTGAGGTTCCTGACGTTGGCCGCAAGAAGCGCCTGCCTATCCTGGAGGATCCTATCATTATTGTAACCTGCAAGAAGGGCACTTTCCCAGTCACTCAGAAGATCGAGGGCCCTGGTACGATATCCTTCAAGGGTGCTGCCGATCTCAATGCGGTGCTAGAGGGAACTCTGCTGACTGTCATCGCTAAGCCTGATGAGGGCAATGCTCTGCTCTCGCTCGAAGCTAATGGGCGGAACATCCTCGCTACAAAGAGCTTTAGAGTCACCTCTCCCACTGAGGTCAAGGCTGTCTTTGGCAAGCTCAAGACCTATAAGGTGACCCTCAAGAGCAATGATAACGAGTATGGCGCGATCAACCTCAAGGAAGCTGTTAATCCCGACGCAGTGCCTGAGGGTACCAAGCTACACATTGAGGTACGCCCCAACGCCCAGTGCGAGCTAACAAAGCTTATGGCCAATGATGAAGATATCACGGAGACCAAGAGCTTTGCTGTCACGAAGGATACGGAGATCGTGGCAACCTTTGTAAACTACTCAAGCGTCGAGAGCGTCGCAGCACAGCAGCTACGCCTCTATCCTAATCCAGCACGTGACTACGTCCTCCTCGAGGGTATCCCTGCGGGAGCTACGGTAGCTATCTACTCGCTGGAGGGACAGCTGATCTATCAGGCAGAGGCTGCTAGCGATACGCTACGCATCAGCCTAACACAGCTACAGGAGGGCACCTACATACTACGAGTAGGTGACGAGACACGTCGTCTCATCGTCCGTCGATAGCTTATATATAAGGTAGTAACTAACCTTAGATCTTAGTACAAGAGGAGGCTCTGTAGTCGATACTTACAGAGCCTCCTCTTGTTATGTACGACAAGTTGTGAGGTGGTATCCGTCCTCACGAGACTATTGCAAAAGTCAAGAGTCTCCTAACACGTGACCTTTACGCCTAAAATGGTGCTACCGAATTGATAAAGATTGCTGTTGGTCTTGCTGTATCATTGTTTTTTCGTAACTTGCCCCTGTTTTCGAGAGCCGACGCTTGTTCGCCTATCTCGAGCATTGTATACGGATTTGGAAATCACATAGATAGAGTTTAGATAGTACTAAGCAATAACATTATATGGTCAGAAAACTACTAATTACCGCAGGGCTAATTATGGCGATGAGTGGACTCTCGCTACAAGTATCAGCCCAGACAGTCGATCTCTCCAATCAAGGAGATGGGGGAGTAAAGGAACCCTCCTACAGCTCTCGTCACGAGCTCAGGACAGGTCGACAGCTGATGTCGCAAGACTTCAAAGCTACAGACACACGTACGATCTACGCCACCAAGGAGGGGTTCTACGTGCGCTTTGTCAGCGAAGAGAACAAGACCGTTGAGATCGCACCCGCACAGGGTCCTGATGACCGTCTTAAGGAGGGCGTTTACTACAAGGATGTCGTCATCCCTGAGATCCTCAATGTCAAGAAGGCTAAGGATGAGGTGGTCCCCTGCACCGTCGTTGCTGTGGGACAGGCTGCTTTTGCAACTAATGAGGTCTACACAGTGAAGTATCCGTCCACTTGCAAAGAGCTTAAGGATAGAGTCTTCCGTCTAGCTACGCTCACGGAGTGTGTCATCCCCGATCAGATTGAGAAGATCGGCGACAATGTGTTTATGGATTGCTTGAAAGCCACCAAGGTGGAGATTGGCAAGGGTCTTAAGACGATGGGCAAGGCGCCCTTTATGAACTGCCAAAACCTCGCAACTATTACGGTATCTCCCGACAACACGATCCTCAAGGCTCAAGACAACATCCTATACAGTAAGGATATGACGAAGGTCTATCTCTGCCCTCCTGAGCTTAGGACGGCTAAGATCGTACTACCTAATACGGTAAAGGAGATAGAGGACTTCGCCTTCCTAAGCTGTATCTATATCAAGGAGCTCGTCCTCAACGAAGGTTTGGAGCGAATAGGTGAAGAGGGCCTCTACAACTGTGCTTGGCTAGAGCAGCTGACTATCCCTGCCTCCCTACGGGAGATCGGTCCTATGGCTCTCACACTACTCAAGAAGTGTGAGAAGATTACGGTCGCAGAGGGCAATAAAACCTTTGAGGTTAAGTCAGACGGTGTCAATGAGGGTAAGCTACTGATCAATAAGACTAAGAACTCGCTCGTTCTTTGTCTCTACAAGGGGACGAAAGATGTCACCGTGCCAGAGGGTATTACGGAGATCGAGCCTTTTGCCTTCCTATCTTGTCGCTGGACGGAGTCGCTCAAGCTCCCCGCATCTGTCGATAGTATAGGGTATACAGCCTTTTCAGATATGAGGATCTCTGAGATTGAGATCCCCGAGAAGGTTCGGGTGATACCACCTTACTGCATCAGCGACTGCGCTAAGCTCTCGAAGATCACTCTTGGTAAGAACGTCGTACTAGTCGAGGATCAAGCATTCGCTGGCAACGACTTGCTGGAGACAAAGGGTGGCACGCTACAGATACTTGCTGTCACACCTCCAGCTGTAGGCAAGGATAATGATGGCACAGTCTATGACATGGGTGAAGACTTCTATAGAAATGTCGTACTAGAGGTCCCCAAGGAGGCTAGAGAGGCTTATCAGAATGATATCAACTGGAGCCTATTCTACCAAATCTATCCAGTAGGCAATGAGCTCGTCCAGCCTGTGTCGCCTCTACAGATCAGCGTAGCAGGAGGCCTCCTCTCTATCGTCGCTCCTGAGGTAGCTCCGATCGCTATCTATACACTCGATGGCCAGGTCGTCTACACGACCTCTGCACTAGAGACTCAGCTCGCACTGCCTGCAGGTCTCTACATGGTTACCTACGGCACGCAAGCTACTAAGGTGCTTGTCGACTAAACATATAGCACTGTAGAGACGCTCGGACTCACCGCAGAACTCTCTGCCCGAGGCGGGTGCCTCTACAGAGCTACCCTCTAGATAAAACTAACTAACTATATAAGGATTATGAAGTCAAAACTACTCCTTCTCCTCACGCTCTTGGGCGTGTTAGGGCTGACGGCACCTCGAGCTTTTGCTCAGGACCCCGAGCCAGCCATTGGTAAGATTACCATTGTCACAGCACTCAATGTCGGTGATAACATGAATATCATCGTCACGGGGCCCGATGGTACCGGCCAAAACATCGATATGAAGGGTGTTAAGCCCGTACAAGTCGAGGGCGGTAAGATAGCCTATGAGATCACGGAGAAGCCTGTCGTTATAACGGGTGACATCCGCACCTTTGAGTGCACCATGTCTCAGGTCAAATCTCTGAAGTTTGAGAACTGTGTCAACCTCACCGATCTCATCTGCGGTACTAACATCATAGACTTCCTAGACCTGACTGGACTGTCAGCTCTAGAGTCTCTGAACTGTACCTCTTCAAATATCAACACGATCAAGCTCGATGGCTGTGTCAATTTGAAGGAAATCAAGGCTGATGGCAATAAGCTCAAGAGCATCAACCTGACAGCAGCTCCTAAGCTAGAGACGGTCTCACTACCTATCAATCAGCTGACGGAGATCAATCTAGACGGTCTCTCTTGCAAGTCTGTAGACCTCTCTGCCAATAGCCTCAGAACTTTGGACTTGTCTAAGACTAAGGGGCTCGAGTACATCTCTATCTCAGCGAACCCTATTGTCTCAATTAACCTAACAGGCTGTACGTCTCTCCAGAAGCTGAGTGCTAAGACGACCAGCCTCTCAGAGATAGACCTCTCTGGTCTCACGGCTCTTACGGAGGCAGACCTGCACAAAGGACAGCTCACTAAGATTACATTCAAAGACAACGCAAATCTCAAGGATGTTGATCTGAGTGAGAATAAGCTCAAAGTGGCCGACTTCACTGGCTGTCCTATGCTATCTAACCTTAGTCTCAATGGTAACCAGCTGGAGGAGCTGACTCTCAAGGATATGAGAAGTCTGACTGACATCAACCTGAGATACAACAAGCTCACTAAGTTCTCTATTGCGAACTGCCCAAGACTCAAGAGTCTCGTCCTCAGTGACAACCTCCTCACCTCTGCAGATCTAACTGGAGGTAAGCTCAGACTACAGGATGTATATGTAGATGGCAACCAGCTGACGACACTAGATGTAACAGGCTTTGCTAGTCTTGCTACACTCAGTGCTGGTAGGAACCAGCTCACCGAGGTGAAGCTAGAGGGATGTAGTGCGCTTCGCTATCTAGATCTCTCTGAGAATAACTTCTCTACTCTAAAGTTCCCCACACTCCCCGCACTCGGCGAGGTTTATATCCAGAACAACAGCATCAAGGGCGACGCTATGAAGGAGCTTATGAGCTCGCTGCCTCATAAGGATAGCTCTGAGCCAGGTTCATACGCTGGCAGTATCTATGCTGTCGAGACACGTAGCGACAAGGAGCAGAACATCTGCCTCAAGGAGCACGTCAAGATCGCTCACGACCTAGGCTGGGGCGTATACGACCATCGCACTTGGAGCAACTATGATGGTGCTGCCGTCTGCAAGGTTACGACCAAGACTATCGGCGAGGGTGGCTCTATCAAGGTAAATGGTCAGATCGAGTTGCCCGAGGTTTACACAGACACTAAGGTCGTAATCACTGCTGACAATCAGGAGGGATACGCTCTTAAGACGCTTAACAAAGTCCTCAAGGGAGACACCGTCAACATCTTCAACGATCGCTACTTCTATGCTTCCGACGCTGATGTTGAGGTGGTCGCTACCTTTACCAACGACATCTGCAAGGTTGTCCTGAAGAAACTCGGCCAGGGTGTCCTCAAGCTCAAGGGTGATGGTCTCGATACGAGGGGCCTACCTCGTGGTATGGAGCTAGAGGTCGTCGCTGGTGCTGATGAGTACGCAGACTGGCAGCTTGGTGCTCTTACGATAAGAAAGCTCAAGACCGGAGGTAAGCCTATCAACATTATGGGCTCCAAGACCTTTACTCTAGAAGAGGATACAGAGGTCTTTGCTGAGTATCAGAAAGATGGCGTGGAGCCAGGTGATACAGCTGTATGGGATGGCGAGAAGTGGCTCGGAGTCATCATGCCTACCGTACCAAGCTCTGAGCAGGCTGAGCTCTATCCTAACCCCGCTACAGACTTTGTCACCATCGCTGGCGCACAGCCTGCTACGACGGTCAATGTCTACACGCTCTCAGGCGCACTAGTCGGTAGCTACGCTACCAGCCGTGAGGGTTATGTAGAGCTTACAGTAGCAGACCTTCCCGAGGGTACCTACATTGTCTTGATCGGCAATGATCCTCGCAAGCTGATCATACGTCGTTGATGACAGGGACGACTCTATAATTATAAGGTGCAGTGTGGACGCGCAGTAATGTTGTCGCTCCACACTGTATCTTATGTTTGGGTCGTGACTAGACTCTATAGTTACATCTAATCAAACAAAGCACAGTTTACACCGCTTTATGAATCATTCATTTATATCCAAACTACTAGCTGTCGGCCTCGTAGCCCTCTCTTGGGTTGGAGGGCTTGTGGCACAGCAGTCCTTTGGAGGCGTACCAGCTGGCTTCACAGCCTCCACGACTGAGCTACGCTCTGCGGGGAGTACGCCTGTCGTTCGCGTCCTCCCTGAGTTCAACGTCCAGGACTTCAAGACAGCACGACAGTGGAACAAGGGGCAGGTACAGTTCAAGACCCTCACCATCGGTCGTGTCGTAGAGACCTCTATCGACTTCGCACGGCAGGCTCAGGCTATCGAGCTGGAGCTTGGCAAGGTGATCTATCGTCTGCGCATCTCCTCTCCAGGAGCACAAGCTATGACGCTCCTCTATGATGACTTCTTCATTCCTAACGATGGAGGCCGTCTCTATATCTATACCCCTGATCGCTCCGTCCTCTTAGGCGCTTATACCTACGAGACGCATCCCAAGCACGGAGGCTTTGCCAATGAGCCTCTCAATGGCGATGAGGTAATTATGGAGTATGAGCCAGGACGTACGGGAGCGATGCCTACGCTACTCGTCTCTGGTGTCGGCTACATCTACGATGCTAAGGTAGACAACAAGACCAATAAGCTCCGTAGCATCTTCTACCCTGGTGAGGATGAGAGTGGAGACCCGATCCCTCAGATTGGCATCAACTGCCCTGAGGGAGCTGACTGGCAGGCTGAGAAGACTGGTGTATGCCAGCTCATCATGTATGACTATCCCTATATCAGCCTCTGCTCGGGCAACTTGCTGAACAATACCAACCAAGACTTTCGCCCCTTTATCCTCTCCGCTGCACACTGTATCTCTCTGAGCGACAGGCAGGAGGTAAAGCAGGAGGATCTAGACAAGTGGACCTTTGTCTTCCACTATGAGAAGCCTACCTGTAGTGACGGCTCTCTAGCACTCAATCGTGGTAAGTCTATCGTTGGCTGTGATGTCCGTACGTTCCTACCCTTCTTGGGTATGAGCGATGGTCTACTCCTCGAGGCACACACACAGGTGCCCGAGAACTATCGCGTCTACTACAACGGTTGGGATCGCTGGTCTATGACACCTAAGACCCCAGTCGTAGGCATACACCACCCGATGGGCGATGCTAAGAAGATCTCCATCGCAGATGGTCCTATCCGTCTAAGCACCTGGGATACGGGCGATGGCGAGGCTGGAGAGAAGAATGCTCACTTTGAGTTTCACTATACCCAGGGAGCTACCGAGGGTGGTTCTTCAGGCTCTTCACTCTTTAGTGCTGAGCACCTAGTCGTGGGCACCCTCACGGGTGGTCGTACAGAGGGCAATGACTTCTACGGACGTCTCAAGTTCCACTGGGATCACTTTAAGAAGAATGACACAATCGACTGCATGGACATCTACCTAGATCCTAAGGATGGGGGACTGGCTCGCCAGCTAGAGGGTACGTGGCGTAATGGGCTGAAGCCCCTACAGCCTGTATCTGACCTCAAGGTGCAGGTGACCAATACGGAGGCGCAGCTATCCTGGGCAGCCATTGACAAGAGCACGATCCCCGCTGAGTGGAAGGTCTCTTACCGCATCTATCGCAACGGAACCTTTGTCCAGGAGGTTACCGACAATAAGTTTACAGAGTCTCGGGAGGTCGCTCTAGGAGACAAGGCTCGTGAGGGCTCTGTTGTCTATGGTGTACAGGTACGCTATGACTATGGTGGCAAGACGCTACCCGATGATGGACATAATGAGGGTGCAGCATACACCTATGGCGAGTCTGATCTCATCGAGCAGGGCGCTTACTGGGGCAATGCTGTACACACGATGACTGCTATCCCTAAGGCTAGTAGCAATGGTGTCTTGGTTACTTGGAGTGAGCCTGCAAATCTTCAGGAGGTCTCTCTCTTTGGTTATCCCGATCCTGACAAGATGGAGTTCATCTCCTACCAGCATCCTAAGGTTGAGCTCAATAGCAGTCGCTACTCTACGCCCAACCGCTACAACCTGACGGTGCGTATCGCTAGTGATCGCTTTGTAGGAGAGGCTAGCCCGACGCTCTATGCCGTGCGCCTCATCCCCGATACGCAACTTAATTTCCCCGAGCCTGAGAAAGCACAGCGCTACACGATCATCCTGCGCAATGGCATTGAGCGTAACGACATGCTGGGAGGTATGGCTGGTGTGATCTATGAGCAGTCCTTCAACGTGCCAGAAGACTGGCAGCCTGGTCAGTGGGTTACGGTGCTCCTAGACAAGCCCTTCAAGATCGACCCGATGAAGGATCTCTTCATCGGCTACGGCATCCCCAACAAGGACAACGCTGCAGGAGTCGTCTGTGTCAAGAACACCAACGATGCACTACGTCCTTATCTAGATGGCTTCCTTCTCATCAACCAGCTGATGATCCCATACCCCGAGGGCAAGTTCAAGGGCTCTACACCTCCTGAGGAGTATCACGCTATGCGCTTCGTCTTTGCTCCTTCTGATCGTGTAGAGAAGCTCGAGGAGTTCGACTGTTTTGCCAAGGGCAAGGTACCCGTACCATTCCCCAAGGTCAAGAGCTACAAGCTCCTCAAGAACGGCAAGGTCATCGCTGAGGGTCTCACTGCCAATGATTATCAAGATCCAACGGGCAGTATGACCGACAGCTACACCGTCGAGGTCGTCTATGAGAATGGTGGTGCTTACGCTCCTGTAGGGGTCAGCGAGGTAGAGCGCAGTCTCGAGCCTATCGCTTATCCTACGCAGCTCGACGCTACGGCGCAGCTATACGTAGAGAACAGTGCTGAGGTGCTGACGCTCCGCGTCCTGACCGTAGATGGTGCTAACGTGATGCAGATTGATCAGCCAGGACACGTTGTAGATCTCTCTACGCTACCTGCTGGTCGCTACGTTGTCGTGATGCAGACGGCTGCTGGTACCTTCACACAGTACATCACCAAGTAAAGCCACTCCACGAGACCATAACGTCGTAAGACTTTAAGTCTCATCACGGGTCTAGCGCGACCCAGCAGACTAGGCGCGCACGACCCCATTATCTATAGATAGAAGCGTGGTAAGGACAGAGATCCTTATCACGCTTCTGTATGTATGACGGGCATGTCATACATCTGTGGTGAAAGTCCACACGGGGCGTAGTTGCCAACGAACCCCATAGCGACTTGCAAGTTTCAAGGGGTGACCCTTGGGAGAGAAGAAGCAATAGCGAATTCGTGGCCTGACGAACAGAAACCTAATACTAAGGCGTATCAAGCGGACAAGCTGGCAAAAGGCAGTAAAGTTCCCAAAGGCAACCGTAACCTTGATGCGTAAATTAGGCAGGTAAACGATGAAAGATGTATGACTTATCCCGCGAGGCCTCGGCAGTCCTCAAGGATAGTAACAACGAATGTCGAGGAGTCAGCAGAGGTCGAAGTAGCCGTTCTCGCGCAGAACAAGGCGAAGGGCCGAATAATTCGTAACGTTAATCAAGAATGTATGTTCCGATGTCTTTGCTGACGAGTGGCAACGGTCAAAACGTCAATGCGATCGCCCACATAGAGCTAAGCACTTATGTATCGGAAGCGGAAATTAAGAAAGACGGAAGATGAAACTAATCGAACAGATACTCGCCAAGAATAACGTGCGCGAGGCACTCAATCGCGTTGTGAGCAACAAGGGCGCCTCGGGTATAGACGGGATGAAAGTCGAGGAACTCCGCGACTACATGAACGCCAACTGGACGAGTATCAAGCAGTCCATCCTAGAGCGTAGGTACAAACCAGCCCCCGTACGGAGGGTTGAGATACCTAAGCCCAATGGAGGCGTACGCAAGCTCGGTATCCCGACAGTTGTCGACCGCACCCTCCAACAATCGATTGTCCAAGTCCTCACGCCCATCTTCGAGGCAGAGTTCCAAGAGAACAGCTACGGCTTCCGCCCCGGCAGGAGCTGTGAGCAAGCCGTTCAGAAGCTTTTGGAATACCTCAACGAGGGAGCGGAGTGGATAGTTGACATAGACTTGGAGAAGTTCTTCGACAATGTTCCACAAGACAAATTGATGAGTTATGTAGGTCGTGTGATCCATGACCCAGACACCGAAAGTCTGATACGTAAGTATCTGAAATCGGGCGTAATGGAAAATGGTCTTTACGAAGCCACAGAACTCGGCACGCCCCAAGGTGGCAATTTGTCCCCCTTGTTGAGCAATGTAATGCTCAACGAGCTAGATAAGGAATTGGTCAGACGGGGTCTGCGCTATGTTCGATACGCAGACGACTGCGTCATAGCAGTCGGAAGTGAAGCAAGTGCCAAACGAGTGATGCACTCTGTCACCCAATGGATAGAGCGTGTCCTCGGGCTTAAGGTCAATGCCACGAAGACGCACGTCTGTCGATCGAGCAAACTTAAGTACCTCGGTTTTGGATTTTACAAATCCCCTCAGACCAAGCAATGGACGGCAAGACCTCACGAGGACTCCGTAGCGAAGTTTGTTAGGAAACTGAAGAAACTATGCAAACGCTCGTGGAGTATTTCCATGACTGCCCGCATCACAATGCTGAACAGAGTGATACGTGGATGGATCAACTACTTTGCCATTGGAGCCATGAAAGGCAAGATGGTAGGGATAGACGAACATCTGCGCACGATGCTACGTAAGGTGATATGGAAGCAATGGAAGACACCTCGAAAGCGAGCCTGGGGGCTACGCAAGCTTGGTATCTGCAACGACTTAGCCAAGCTCACCTCCTACAGCGGAGACCGCTACGAATGGGTGGTGAGACGTACATGCGTGGTACGAGCTATATCGAAAGATGTGCTAGCCCGCAGAGGCCTCGAAAGCTGTTTGGACTACTATGCGATTAGACACTCTTTGAAAACGAATTAAACCGCCGTATGCCGAACGGCACGTACGGTGGTGTGAGAGGAAAGGAAACGAAAGTAGGTCAGAAAACTTTCGTTTCCCGACCTACTCGATT
>NZ_CABUAN010000031.1 GCF_902489635.1 uncultured Porphyromonas sp.
TTCGGCTTCGGTCACATACGGAGGTATGCTCCCTTCAGACCTCACCCTCAGCGCCTTGCGCTTCATCCTTTTTGCAACAGTATCAGATCGTCTGAGCGTGTGCTTCGCTCGATACATTATGGAGCGTTTGCGATCCTCTTAGAGCACGAGAGGTACGCTCGAGGACATTGACAGCAGGCACCCCTCAGTCGGTATTGTACCTTTGCATTGTCTTCTCAGAGATACTATCGCACGCTCGTCATAGAGATCCAGCCAGTAGAGAAAAATCGTGCTCTACATAGCTCCTATGGATAGCGGTCACGACACTGAGTCGTATCTCGAAGCAATTGCCGGCATGCTCCACGACACCTATTATATATAGGAGATCTCTAGCGCAGCTACGACAGGCTCTGAGGATGGCAAACTAAATTTATCAACTCAAAAAAATAATCTACTATGGCAATCAAGTATGCTATCCAGCAAATCAATCGAAAAGGTGCAACCCCAGACTCTCTAGAGACCAAGTACTACGCACAGGCTAAGTACGACGGCGTCACCTCACAAGCTGACATCGCTCAGATGGTCTCACAGATCTCTGCAATCTCTGTGGGCGATGTGCTCAGCGTCATGAACACGGTCTCGATGCTGCTCTCTATGGAGCTGTCTAATGGACGTATCGTGGATCTAGGCGATCTAGGTCGCTTTAGAGCAACTCTGCGCAGCAAGTCGTGTGATAAGCCCGAGGAGTTTAAGCGGGAGATGATCCACGGCAATAGGGTGATCTTCGTCCCTGGCGCACAGATCCGTCACAAGATGACCACTGCGAGCTACCGCAAGAGTGACCCCGCCGATCTATCTACCGAGTCGACCAATAAACCGAACAAACCTTCAGGCGAGGGCTCTGATCCTAGCAAGCCTACCCCTGGCAACGAGACGGGTGGCGGCTCTAACCAAAACGAAGAGAATATCGGGATATAGAAGTTAGAACTTAGAAGTTAGAGGTTAGATTTTAGAAGTTAGAGGTTAGACCCTAGTGGCACTAGCTTCACTAGAAACACTAGTGCTCCGATCTCTAACTTCTAACCTCTAACCTCTTAAATCACTATTACTATGACACCAAACGACATCAAATATATCGTCATACACTGCAGTGCTACACGCAGCAATATGACTTACAGCGCTTGGCAGCTGGATCAAGATCACCGCGCCAGAGGCTTTGCCATGGCGGGATACCACTTTTACATCACACGTGCCGGTGTGATCGAATCGATGAGACCGCCCTCCATGCCTGGGGCGCATGCTATCGGCTACAACCAGTGTAGCCTAGGCGTATGCTACGAAGGCGGACTGAGACCCGACGGCACACCCTGGGATACACGTACCCCGGAGCAGCGTGCCGCTATGCTTAAGCTACTCCAGACACTGATCGCTATACATCCGCACGCACGGATCGTAGGACATAGGGACCTGAGTCCCGACCTCAACCACAACGGCGTCGTAGAGCCGCACGAGTGGATGAAGGCGTGTCCTTGTTTTGATGCATTCAAAGAGTATCTATCCCTATGGCACAAACGATAAGACCCCAAGGACATAAGCAGCTATACCTAGCGGTACTCCTCTCAGTCTCTGGCATCGGACTCCTCGTGGCGGGCTTTACAGTTCCTCCACTGGGAGTCATCGACAGCTCCGTGCTGGTTGCCTATGGTGAGGTGATGACCTTCGCGGGTGCGCTCCTCGGGCTAGACTATAAGTACAAGTACCATGCGAGGCAGTAAGAGACTGTTGCAAAAGTCAACGGTACTCGCTCTCATCCTCACCGCCAGTCTCCTAGTTAGTTGTGGCAGCAGGCGACACCGCTCCAGTGTGGAGTCACTAGAGCAGTCACAGCACCATAGTGAGCTGGCGGTGCGTGATGCTACGCAACGTAACCGTGACAGCTCACTAGAGGAGTGGGAGCTGCTCCTAGTAGACACGATCATGCCACCGGGCGAGGTCGCGCGACTCACGGGCGACTCGCTACTGGGTGCGAAGTGGCCTGAGCAATCGACAGTGCGCTACCTGCGTGCTCGGCGACGTGTCGTCCAGGAGCGAGATAGCGTAGCGCAGCAGCGTACTACGCTAGAGCGTGTAGCACAGCAGCAAAGCGAACGTCAACAGGAGCTCGTGACGAAGCAGCCATCCACAGGTCGCATCACCTACTGGATTATCTTCGGCTTGCTCCTGCTCATCGTAGCCGCTACGCTCGTATGGCGCATAAAGGAGACTGTTGCAAAAGTCAACAGTCTCACAACCTTGCGAGCAAGATTGTCTAGACTTTGCAGAAAGGATGAAGCGCAAGGCGCTTAGGGTGAGGTCTGAAGCTCACATACCTCCGTATGTGACCGAAGCCGAATCCCGAGAGCAACACAGCGATGCGCCTTTATGCAACAGTCTCATAAAGATCTCGGGCAAGAGATCGTGGGTGCAGAGCTTAGCCTCTAGGCTCTGCCATATGAACAAGTAGAGACGGTTGCAAAAGTCAACAGGGCTCACGACCTTGCTTGCAAGATTGTGAGACTGTTGACTTTTGCAACAGTCTCCACAGGATCACTCCTCTGCAAAGATATAGTGCTGCGGCAAACCTAAGTAGCGCACGATCAGATGCACCATGGCGGGCGTATAGATGCGACAGCCTCGCTTATAGCCTATCTGCGTAAGCTTGTCGAGTAGCTCACTATCGCCTCGTATCAAGCGGGTCAGGTGGCGCGTAGCACTAGCGGGTATGACATCGGGGAAGTAACGGATGGCGAGCTCCTGCACGCCATAAGAGCGTACCAAAAAGAGGTACGACTCATCTTGTGGACTCTGTGACATAGTCGATTAAGTAGATAAATGAAGTAAGTATAACAATTTTGCCGACGGAAGCGCGTACCTGTTTTTCGACGCCTCGGCCGTCACCACAAAGGTACCCAAAATGGAGAGATCAGGACAACATCTAGACAACCCTATTTCGAGATTGTTGCATAAAGGCGAACCGCTCTGTTGCTCTCGGGATTCGGCTTTGGTCACATACGGAGACTGTTGACTTTTGCAACAGTCTCAGCAAAGCCTTTTTCGCAAGTCTCCTCAACTTAGCGAGTCTCATGCCGCGCGCACAAAAAAAAGAGAGGCAGTAACCAAGTCGGTCACCACCTCTCTTTATATTCAGATACTTGTACCTCTACATCTCAGGCTTTATCTAGAAAAGAGTTTAGCCATGACGATGTTAGGTATAGCTGTCGTTGCAGTCGCTTACTTGATGTCGATGATAGCAACGCGGTTCCACTCGTTTGTAGCAAATGGCTGTACAGTGTCGCCCTTGAAGTCAATGACGATATTGTCTGCACTGACACCATAGTTGTTTATGAGAGCGTTCTTGACAGCCTCTGCACGACGCTGAGAGAGAGTCATGTTGATGTTGGCATTACCAGTCTGCTCATCAGCATAGCCGACGATGTAGATCTTGCCACCATTTGCCTTAGCAGACTCAGCAGAGTTGTATACGTTGATCATCTGGTTCTTGTCGATCTTAGCACTGCCGATACGGAAGGCTACAACGTTCTCGATAACAGGCTTGGTAGCAGGAGCAGCCTCTGGGCACTCAGGGCAAGATACAGGACGCTTGCTGAGCTCAGCATTCTGAGCACGTAGCGAGCTGATCTGGCCATTGAGGTCATTGACTAGGTCATAGTCCATAGGAGTGATAGGCTGGAAGGCTACACGACCGAGCTTGAAGGTTAGACCAGCTGATACAAGAGCTGTAACGTCTGCAGGCTCATGTACTGTATGAGTACCCTGGAAGTTGTTCTTAGAGACCATCATCTGACCCTCGAGGTTGAGGTCGACGCGCTTGCCTAGACGGAACTTGAGAGCGAGACCACCATTGAGGAGACCGCTGATTTCATTCTCACCACCGATCTTGTCACCGCTCTTATCGTCTGCAGAGTAGAACTTCATGTGACCACCTAGACCAACGAAGGGAACGAGGTGGAAAACACGATTCTCTCTGTATGGAGCGAAGTAGTTGACTAGGTCAAACATAAACTCTAGTGAAGCAGCTCCGAAGACGTTCTGATAGCGAACGAGATCGTTAGCGGGCTTCTCAAAGCTATATACATTCCATGCATAGCCGCGTAGGCGGGTAGCAAAGTATGGAGAGTGCCAACGGCCGAACGAAAGGCTGGCGATGGGCGAGATGCGGTCTACAAACTCAGCGTCCTTATTAGCCTTGTTGCCAAAAGGTAGCATAGCAGCACCTCCGTGTAGCTCGATGAACCAATGAGCAGCAGGGTCTTGCTCAAACTCCGTCTTGTATGCGGGGCGGTTGTCGACCTCCTGAGCCTCCTGAGCCTGAGCCACGAAAGCTGTCAGTGCGACAACGAGTGATAGCATAAATACTTTTGCTTTCATATTTCTAGTGTGTTTAATTCGTAGATTGATGATTTGAGTGAGCTATACGACTTACTTAGAGCGGATGATGACAACACGGTTCCAAGCCTTCGTATCAAACAGCTTGTCTGTAGCACCCTCCCACTGAGTGGTGATCATATCAGCAGATACGCCGAAGTCATTGATGAGGGCATTTGCGACAGCCTTAGCACGACGCTCTGATAGACCTAGGTTGTAGTTGGCATCGCCAGTTGTGTCGGCGTAACCGATGACTAGGATTGGCGTATTGTTTGCCTTGACATACTCGCTGACGTTGTAGAGCGTGATCATCTGATTCTTGTCGATGCGTGAGCTATCGAACTTGAAGAGGATCGTCTTGTCAGACATAACCTCCTTCGTAGTGGTCTGCGGAGTTACCTCTGGGCACTCAGGGCAAGATACAGGACGCTTGCTGAGCTCAGCATTCTGAGCACGTAGTGAGCTGATCTGACCATTGAGGTCGTTGATTAGGTTGTAGTCCATGGGGACAACCTCTGTCCACTCAACACCACCCATGCGGAAGTTAAGACCTGCTGTGAGGGCTCCGTAAAGACCGTTGAAAGCCTCGGGATTCCATGCATCAATCTTGGGGCATGTGCTGTAGTCAAAGTTGAAGTTGTTGTAGATAGCCTTACCCTCGATAACGAGATCAGCACGACGTCCTAGACGGAACTGAAGCTGTAGACCTGCGT
This sequence comes from uncultured Porphyromonas sp., assembly GCF_902489635.1. Taxonomy (GTDB): domain Bacteria; phylum Bacteroidota; class Bacteroidia; order Bacteroidales; family Porphyromonadaceae; genus Porphyromonas. The sequence goes on from NZ_CABUAN010000031.1 coordinate 5,118, forward strand.
CGATAGCTGCCGTGTGATGGAGATCCTCAAAGGCCTTGTTGAACTTCATGTTGTAACCCACACCTGCAAATGGGATGATGTGGAAGACACGCTTAGCGTTGTAACGGCTGAAGTGGTTGATGATGTCAAACATGAAGTCGTAGTGAGCACCTACGAAGCTTGTCTCGTAGTTCTTCACATCGTTGCCTACCTTATAGTAGGTGTGAGCCTGTGCTCCAACTAGATTGAGGCGCGTAGCAAAAGAGGGGGTGTGATACTTGCCCAGAGAGAGCGAGTAAGACATCTGGAGGCGATCCATAAAGGGCTTCTCCTCATTGCCTTGTAGGAACTGAGCTCCTACACCACCCTGTAGTGTTAGGAACCAATGATCTGATGCTGCACCGCGCTCAAAGGTTGTCTTGTAGACAGGCTTTGTGCCAGCTTGAGGTGCTACAGTCTCCTGAGCACTCAGCGTTAGAGTCGTTACTCCCAACAAGAGGGAGATCAGAAAGAGCTTTACTTTCATAGTTATACTTTATCTTGTTACTGGTTTGTTTTCTGATTAGTTTAGTGTGTCTTAGCGTATTCTTCGCACTCGAAGATCGGTACCCTTAGGCACGTAATACACTGCAAAAGTAGTATTATTTATTGACTTAACCAAATGGAGGACGGATTAGAAGATTTTTTTCTCCCCTAAAGGCTTCTAAGGCGACCCTACAGCTTAGCCTCTGATGCCACAGATTAGCTGTTAGCTGTTGGCTGTTGGCTGTTAGCCGTTGGCTGTTGGCTAGAGGCGTCAGAGTGATCGGAGTGATCGGAGCTATCTAATCTCTAACCTCTAAAATCCGTACCTTTGTGGGCCAAGCAGTAGCACATGACCTCATGTCTCCCACATACCTTCTCATAGATCAGGGCAATAGTCGCCTCAAGATCGCACTAGCGACCGACGAGCAGCTCTACCCTACACGACTCTACGCCGAGCCTCCTACTAGTGACCAGATACTAGAGCTGATATCTAGTTACCAGCTACCTGCAGAGCCCCTCCACGCTATCTACAGCTCGGTGGGAAAGAGAGAAGCTCCTTGGCTTGACTCCATCAAAAGCATCTGCCAACTCTTTGTCACCCTCGACGCAGAGACTCCGCTACCGCTAGCTGAGATACAGTACGACAGGCAGAGCCTAGGCGTAGACCGCATAGCCAGCGTCGTCGGGGTAGCACGCCTCACCACGGCTCCATCTCTAATCGTCGACATAGGCACTGCAATCACCTACGATCTGCTCCTACCCGAGAGACGCTACATGGGTGGCAACATATCACCCGGGCCTGAGCTACGACTACAAGCACTACACGACTACACGGCTCGGCTACCGCGTGTGCCATGGGCTGACATCCAGACACATCTAGATCTGTGGCAGCAAGAGCTAGGCGAGCAGACGGATCAAGCGATATGGCTCGGCGTGGCACGAAGCATCGTACACGAGATAGACTCCTATATAGAGACTCTACGCCGGCACTACCCTACTCTAGAGGTATGGATCACGGGAGGATATGCTGAAGATTTTGTCAAGTGGCTAAAATATCCGACCTTTGTAGAGACAAACTTAGTGGAACAGGGGCTACGGGATATACTACAATATCAAGTAGCACGTTCCTGTGATAGTTAGTTATCCGTGACTTGCGATGGTCACAGATGTCACTCCTTATTATATAATGACAGCATATATGTCTCGATACATAGCACGTACCACTACCATACTGACGCTCTTAGCGACTATTCTCTTGCTACCAGTCGCTCTCTCCGCTCAGAGTAATACTACTGAGTCTCCCTACAGTCGCTTCGGCTTAGGCAGACTGGACAAGCAGACGCCCCATGCCCTCAGAGGAATGGGCGGACTGACTACTGCTATACGAGACAATATGATCATCAACCCGGCGAACCCCGCTTCTTACACGGCGGTCGACACGATGACCTTCCTCTTTGACTTCGGGCTCTCTATGGGTATGAATATGCTCACCGAGGCGGGAAAGCGGGATACACGTATGGTGGGCAACTTTGACTACGCTACGGCTCTGATACCACTGGGCAAGCACTTTGCCGCCAGTGCCGGACTCGTCCCCTACTCGACCGTCGGCTATCGCTACGGCACGAAGGTGCCCGTACCAGGTGTCCAGGATCACTACGCTGCGCACGCTTACAAGGGGCAGGGCAACCTTCAGGAGGTCTATCTAGGCTTTGCGTGGAAAGTCCTCCCCTACTGGTCGCTCGGTGTCAACGCCTCCTACCTCTTTGGCAATCTACAGCATGAGCGTCGCATCACATACGATATTAAGGAGAGTCTTAACCCGACCTTCCTCGACCACCTACGCATCCGCTCTGTGGGTGTACGTATCGGTACTCAGGGCATTATACCGCTCTCTGCAGAGGGACATCAGATCAATATCGGTCTGACCTACGAGCCTAAGCTACCCATGTGGAGCCGACAGCTATCTCTCCAGACAGAGGCTATAACAGGGTCAGGAGCTCAGGTCATCCGTACCGACACGATCTCTAGCAAGTCGCTCTTTGCCCGTCCACACGTGGCCAGCGCTGGTATAGCATACCAAATAGAGAATAAACTTATCGCTGGGGCGGATGTCAAATATAGCAGATGGGGCGAAGCTCTAGCCAATAACCAATCACTAGACTACCAGGGGGTAGACCAGTGGCAAGTGGCTCTAGGCATGTCGTGGGTACCTAATGATCGCTCCTCACACTACGGCCAGCGTATAGCTTATCGCGCCGGTCTGCAAGGTGAGAATGCATACCTACGTATCCCCAACAGCCTAGGGGGCTACAACTCCTACTACCAGATAGGAGCTAATCTGGGACTCGGACTACCACTCGTGGACAAGAGATCGCACGTAGACGTAACTCTCGGATACTCCTACCTACGTCCCTCCAGTCGTACAGGACTCGCGGAGCACTATCTGACGCTGGGTGTAGCACTACGCTTTAACGAAGCATGGTTCAAGCCCATCAAACTCGATTAAAAAACCTTTTGTACATACCGATAATGATGAAACTGAAGAATCTATTAACCCCTATACTAGTCCTCCTAGCTACTTCGCTAACGCTCGGGGCTCAGACTGGTGTGGAGACGGGTACTCCTTTTGGCTCTGGGGATGACAGCATTCAGTGCCGACAGAACATTAGCCTCTTCACCTCTTATGTCAAGGGGAATAACTTTAAGGAAGCCTACCCATTTTGGCTTGAGGCTCTAGAAAAGTGCCCTGGATCGACAAAGAACATCTACCTCTACGGAGTGCAGATCATGAACTGGAAGATCGAGAAGGCCGAAGATGACGCTGCTCGTCAAGACGCTATCGAGAAGCTCCTCAAGCTATACGATATGCGTATCAAGTACTTTGGCGACGACCCTAAGTATGGTAAGGACTATATAACCACCGCTAAGATCAACGACTACCTGCGCCTCTATGGTGACAAGGCTAGCTACGACAAGATCTACGAATGGGCCAAGCCTGTCGTCGAGGAGATGGGTGAAGAGACCGAGAGCCAGTTGGTATACTTCTTTGTCTTCGCCTCTATGAATAAAGCCATCGGCAACCCTGACTGGCACGAGCATTATGTCGACGACTATATGACTGGTAATGGCATCCTACAGAACGATGTCGATGCCCTCACTGAAGCTGGCGATACGGTCAAGCTACAAAACATACAAAAGCTCAAGGGACAGCTCGACGAGCTATTCGCCACAAGCGGTCTAGCTGACTGCAATATGCTGATCAAGATCTATGGTGATGGCCTTGAGAAGAACAAGGACAACGTCAAGTATCTTCAGGCGATGCTCGATATGTTTCGCTACGCCAAGTGCGAGAACAGCCCTCTCTACGCTACCGCAAGCCGCTACCTATACAACATCAAGCCAACAGCGGCAGCTGCTATGGGACTAGCTTCTGATTGTATCAATAAGGGCCAAATGAGCCAAGCTAAGCAGTACCTCAACGATGCCGTTTCGCTCACCTCTGACAAGCGTCTCCAAGCTACAATTTACTACACGCTCGGTGTCATCGATATGAAGGCACACAGCTACGCTTCGGCACGTCAATACTGCAACAAAGCTATGGCTGCCAATCCTTCTTTTGGAGCACCGCTTATCTTGATCGCACAGATGTATGCAGCCTCTGCTAAGAGCATCTTCCCCAATGATCCTCTCAGACAGCGTCTTGTGTACGGGCTTGCTATCGACAAGCTACAGAGAGCTCGCAGCATAGACAGTAGCGTATCCGGTGAGGCTGGTAGACTCATCAGTCAGTACTCAAGCTATCTGCCCTCTCAGCAGGAAATCTTCTTCGAGCCTAACCTGAACGTGGGAGACTCCTTCTACGTAGGTGGCTGGATCGGAGAGTCTACACGCATTCGCTAAGAGTGCATCTGACAAACCTTATGGATCTACCTCAGTAGACTTCATGAATATAAATGGGTCAGCCAGCTAGTGAGACGCTATGCGTTCGCTAAGCTGGCTGACCTGCTAGCTTTTTATTCGCAGATGACCAGACGCCAGACTCAGAGCCGACAGATGCTCTTACTATGCTTCAGCTTACTAGCTGTGGCTCTGCTCGCTGTGACTAGTTGTCAGCGCAAGGATCCACCACCACTCTCTGACGTAGGGCTAGACCCTGAGACCGCCTACTCGATGTACACCCGAGATGTGCGAGCACTCGTTGCCGACTCAGGCATCACACAGTACAGGCTGATTACGCCTGAGTGGTATGTGTACAACAAGAACGACAAAGTGGGTCGAGAGGCGCACTGGTACTTCCCTCATGGGCTCTACACAGAGCAATTTGACGAGCAGGATAGCACGACCGTCTTTGTAGAGGCTGACTCCGCTTTTTACTGGACAGATCGTAAGCTGTGGGAGCTACATGGTGAGATCAACGTACGCAACCGTGCAGGCTCACGCTTTTACTCCCACCTCCTCTATTGGGATCAGGAGGAGAAGCGCATCTACACCCCAGATAGTGTATGGATAGACTCCCCAGAGCGAAAGATCAAGGGGTGCAACTTCGAGAGCGATGAGCAGTTCACACGTTACACCTTCCACGGGAGCAGTGGTCAGATGCTCGTAGAGGACGACCCAGAAATGAGCGAGTAGCGAGTCGTGATCCCTAGATTTCTACTATCTTTGCAAACGTATGAAGCATCTACTCCATGGCTGACACGATTTGGCTACTGATCTACATAGTCCTACTGTTACTCCTCTCGGGATTCTTCTCGGGGACTGAGATCGCCTACCTCTCGGCAGATCGTCTGCGTCTCAAGCTCGACTCTAAGCGAGGGGGCGTCATAGGGCGTACACTCTCGATGCTCTATCGTCGTCCCGACCGCTTTATCACCACCCTACTCGTAGGCAACAACATTGTACTGGTCATCTACGGTATGGTCATGACGAGACTCTTTGCGCCTCTACTGGCTCCCATTAGTAGCAATGCAGTCTTTCAGATCACGGTCAATTCGCTTGTCTCTACCTTTATCATCGTTATCTTCGGGGAGTATCTGCCCAAAGCGCGTAATCGTATGAATCCCAACCAGCAGATGTATCGCAAGGCTCTGCCATCAGGATTCTTTCACATACTCCTCTACCCGATCACGCTCTTCTCCACAGGGCTCTCGAAGCTCTTTATGCTACTACTGCCCAAAGATGCCATGCCAGCCACTGAAGAGCACCCCAAGCTCACGACTCTAGACCTAGACAACTACCTCAATATGAGCCAAAGCGGAGAGGGCTCTAGCGATCTCGACACCGAGGTCAAGATCATTCAAAACGCCATCGACTTCTCCACCACACAGGTGCGAGACTGCATGATACCTCGTAATGAGATCGTCTCTTGTGACATCGGCACAGATGCGGAGACGCTCACCTCTCTCTTTATCTCTACTGGACTGACCAAGATCATCGTCTATAGAGAAAACATTGACAATGTCCTCGGTTACATTCACTCGGCCGAGATGTTCAAAGGACCTGACTGGCAGGCTCGTATACGCACCGTCGTCTTTGTCCCAGAGAGTATGAATGGGCAGAAGCTCATGGGGATCCTCATGCAGCGCAAGAAGTCTATCGCGATCGTTATCGACGAGCTAGGAGGCACCTCTGGACTAATTACCCTCGAGGATCTCGTCGAGGAGATCTTTGGCGACATCGAGGACGAGCATGATCAAAACAAAATCGTCTCTAAGCACAACGCAGATGGATCCTACACCTTCAGCGGGCGACTAGAGATAGACGATGCCAACGAGCAGTGGCAGCTAGCACTCCCCACGAGCGATGAGTATATCACCATCGCCGGACTTATTATCAGCCACCTCGAGCGCATTCCTGTGCCAGGTGAGCAGATCGTGATAGGCAAGCTACAATTTGACATTATCAAGTCGACAGATACACGTATAGAACTTGTGAAGATGTGGAAAGACCTCTGATAACTGAATTTTAACTACCTTTGCCACCTAGATAGCTTTCGCATTCTCACTGAGGATAGCTGGAAGCCCGATTCATAGAGAAGAAAAAACAGATAGTACTATATAATGGCTACGCTACAGAAAATCAGAAATCGTGCCGGCCTGCTCATCATCGTAGTAGGTGTCGCACTCTTAGCATTTATCATCGGTGATGGTCTACGATCAGGCTCATCACTGCTTCAGGACAACAAGATGGTCGCTCTCAAGATTGACGACAAGAAGGTCAAGTACGATGAGTACCAGCAGCTTCTCACCGAGCGCACAGAGCCATACGAGCGCCAGCGCCAAGGCAAGCTAACGGATCAAGATCGTGTGCAGATCAGCAACCAGCTAGCACAGGAGCTCATAGCCGAATACGCCCTAGAGCAGGAGGCTAAAGCGATCGGTATACGTGTCACCCCAGCAGAAGTCTCTGCGCTCATCTTTGGTGAGGGGCTACCTACGTCTCAGTGGGCCGCACAGTTCTTCTCACAGTTTGGAGTAGACATGGGCAATCCTGAGCAGATTCGGAGCATCATGAGTGAGCTGGATCTGAACAAGATCAAGAGCCTCCCAGCTGAGCAGCAGAGCATGATGCTCTCTGTACGCAATCAGTGGCTAGAGACAGAGAAGCAGATCCGCACGCAGCGACTCTCTGAGAAGGTCAATGCACTGCTCACCCGTAGCTACGCCATCAACTCGCTCGACGAGAAGTACACCACAGGGCTAGGCACACGTACCGTTGCTGTCGTACGCACACCGAGCACCATCCTGCCCAATGATCAGGTCAAAGTCACAGACCAGCAGGTCAAGGCTTACTACGATAGCCACAAGCAGCTATTTGCGACTCCCCTTGAGCAGGCTAAGGTCAACTACTACAGCATCCTAGTACGTCCTAGCGAGGCTGACTATGCAGTTGCCAAGGCTGAGGTAGACTCCGCTCGCGTACTGCTCCTAGCTACGACGACACCCGATAAGGTGGTACGCAACTATGAGAATGGTGTTGCCCTCGAGACCTACCTCACAGACAAGGAGCTAGAGCAGTCCCTCTCCACCCTACCCAACGCTATGACTATGCTTCGCGAGGGCGCGATAGGTAGTGTCAATGAGCCAGTCATTGTCAACGACAGCTACACACTCATCAAGCTCATCGACCGCAAGCAGGCTCCCGAGGACGTTAAGGTCAATCTGATTCCACTTGACACGATCAATGCACCGAAGGCTGATAGCCTGATGGCAGCTCTCCAGAGTGGATCTGCTACGCTGGCTCAGGTTGTAGCAACTTACGCTATGGATGAGCAGACCAAGGCAAATGGTGGCTACCTCATCAATCAGGACCGCTATACGGGAATGCCCGACAGCACTTTCACCGAGGCAGCGCTCTTCGGGATGGGGCTAGACACACTAAACAAGACTCCTATCAATCAGTTTGTCAAGTTGGAGATACAAGGCACTACATGTCTCGTCCGTAAGACGGCCCCCTCGGCATCTGTCAATCACTACAAGGTCGCACAGCTCACCGTGCCCATCAACTTCTCCGAGGAGACCTTCCGTACGGAGCAAGCTAAGATCAACGAGATCTTTAGTGGCGACAAGAAGTTTGACCAGATGATGGATGATGCTCAGAAGGCTGGCCTATCCGTGGTACGTGGTGAGTATATCAATAGCTTCTCAGCAGCTCTCGCATCGGTTCCTAACTCTCGTGAGATCGTCAGCTGGGCACTACGCTCTAAGGCCGGCACTGTATCAGACAAGATCTTCCGCTGTGGCAACAACGACTACCTAGTCGTAGCTCAGGTCGAGACAAAGTACCCCGCCGGCTTCCAGCCCTTCGAGCAGGTAGCTGATCAAGTACGTGACCGCGTCCTGATGGAGCAGCGTGGCGATCAGCTCGCCTCCAACCTAGCAGGCAAGAAGCTAAACAGCCTCGACAGCTACGCTACAGAGATGCAGTCGAGCGTAGACACACTCTACAACATCAGCTACGTCTCCTCTCCCAATACGCCCTCAGCACTCGTGGGCAAGGCTATGACGACGGCTGTCGGTCAGCTCTCAGCACCATTCCGTGCTGGTACGGAGGTGGTTGTGCTACAGCCTATCTCGGAGAATGTAGACGCCTCTGTCACGAAGCCCTCACCTGCAGCTACGGCTCAGAAGCGTCGCTCCTATGGACAGCAGATGGCATCCAGAGCTATGAATGAGCTCATCAGGCAGACTCATTTTGAGGACACTCGTTATCGCTTCTGGTAAGACTCTCGATAGATAAGCGTCGCTTAGATACGCTTTCATCAGTTATAGTAGACGCACACCGGCATACGAGCGGGTGTGCGTCTTCTCTTATCATTTCTGTGGTAAAGCTTATTTGAGACTGTTGCAAAAGTCAACAGTCTCTATTTATAGACACTCCTAATGCAACATTTCGCCACTTCAAACGTCTAATGGATATAAACCCTCTTGGGCGCAAGCAACTATAAGCCCGCTCTTGAGGACTATCCGATCAATCTATTAGCAAGAAGTATAACCTTAATACTATGAACAAATATCTCAAATACGCACTCCTGACGCTAGGCATAGCCCTCGTCAGTGGTTTCGTCTCGTGGGGGGTAGTACGTGCCACCCTCAGAAGTGCAACATCTGCAGACGGCTCTTCCTACTCCATCCTAGGCCAGAGCAACTACCCTAGCTCAGAAAACGACTACGGCTTCCTACAATCCGACTACGAGCTCACCTCCAGCCGTACCGTAGGCAACGCCCCCGACCTCTCTCCCGCGGCTGAGCTAGCAGTACAAGCGGTCGTACACATCAAGGTAGAGGGCGAGCAGACCATCGACTATATAGATCCTTTCGAGTTTTTCTTTGGCGGGGGACGAGGCTTCGATCGTCCGCAGTCACGCACCGTCACCAGCTTCGGCTCTGGGGTCATCATCAGCACCGACGGATACATTATCACCAACAATCACGTAGTCGAGGGGGCTAAGAGCATCTCCGTCTCCCTCAACGATGGTCGCTCCTTTGACGCCAAGTTCATCGGGTCCGACCCCACCGTAGACATTGCCCTGCTCAAGGTCAATGCTAAGGATCTGCCCACCATTCCCTTTGGCGATAGTGACAAGATCCAGCTCGGTGAGTGGGTACTGGCCGTGGGCAACCCCTTTAACCTGACAGGCACCGTCACCGCTGGTATCATCAGTGCCAAGGCGCGTAGCACCGCTGTCGAGGGTCCTCAAGGCACGGCACAGATAGCTCGCTACATACAGACGGACGCTGCCGTAAATCGCGGTAACAGTGGCGGTGCTCTTGTAGATGCTCAGGGACGACTCATCGGTATCAACACCATGATCTTCTCCGAGACAGGCAACTACTCAGGCTACTCCTTTGCTGTCCCCATCAATACCGCTGCCAAGATCGTTAGCGACCTCAAGAAGTACGGCTCCGTGCAGCGCGCTGTCCTAGGCATCATCGGAGGAACGGTCAATGAGGATGTCAAAAAGGAGAAGAACCTCAAGGTCTCTCAGGGTGTCTACGTCAACGAGTTCTCAGAGGTCAGTGCAGCTTACGCTGCTGGCATCGAGGAGGGTGACGTCATCGTAGGCATCGATGGCAATAAGATCACCGATATGGGTGAGCTACAAGAGCGCATCGGACGTTGCCGTCCTGGCGACACCATCGTCGTCACGGTAGACCGTAAGGGCACTAAGCGAGACTTCAAGGTTACGCTCAAAAACGATGAGGGCAGCACCGAGATCGTTAAGAGAGACAGCAGTAGCCTCCTCGGAGCCACCCTGCGCGAGATCTCGGGCGATCAGCTACGCAAGCAAGGCGTCAGCTATGGCCTGGAGGTCGTCAAGGTAGGCAAAGGGAAGCTCCAAGAGGCTGGTATCAAGGAGGGCTTTATCATCCTCTCGATCAATAATAAGGCTGTACGCAGTGTTTCGGCAGCACGCAAGCTGGTCGATGCAGCTCAGAAGACCCGTCGTGGTGACAAAGCGATACTAGTCAAGGGCTTCTATCCTGGAGGCTCTATGAAGTACTACGCTATCGACCTGAGCTAGTCTACAGAGATGTAGCAATTGGCTTAAGCAGAGCCATACGCTCCTAGAGTACGGGCGATCCTAACGGGTCGCCCGTATTTTTTTGCCCCTTAGAGCCGTGTGAGACTGTTGCAAAAGTCAATAGTCTCAAAGCAGTAGCCCCACCCGGCACGATGACCGAGTGGGGCTACGCATGTTGTGAAGCTCAGGCTCCGCTTGTCAGAGGATGCTCTCCGTCGGAGCCTGTAGCTGTGAAGTCGCTAGAGGATCAGTCGGAAGGTGCGTACCTCGCCCGCCTTGTGGGCTGCGACGACGTAGACACCAGACTGGAATGGCTCAGCGATGAGCTGCTCAGGCTCAGTGATCTGGTAGTGACCTACCTGAGCACCGCTAGCTGTGTAGAGCTCGATGGTCGCACCCTGTAGACCCAGCACGAGGATACCCTCGGGGGTAGCTATGACACGTGCGGTCTCGCCGTTGATAGCGTCGATAGCAGTTGCCTGTGGGGTGACGATGATGAGCTGCTCAGAGCAGAGTCTCGTCTCGCCCTGACGCGCTGTGACGGTCACACGGTAAGCGGTCTGCTCGCTGAGGTCAACGAACGGTAGCGTGATGCGACCATCTTGTAGCGTGGGCGGAGCCTGGAGTGGAGAGAGTTCGCCTAGAGGCGAGCCGTCAGCAGCGATGCTGATGATATCGACAGCCTTAGTATTACCCTCCTTGTCCACCTTAGCCAGCTCGACCATATAGCTCTCAGCCTTGGCAATCGTAGCAAAGGAGATAGAGAAGCTCTGAGCCTGCAGTGAGCCTGCTACGAGCTTAGCATCTAGCTTACCATCGATAGCCTGAGTCGTGAAGGTGGTCTTACCCTGAGCGACCGTCTGCAGAGCGGGCATGATGGTCGCCTCGACGGTGACCTCATAGCGTGTACCCATCTGTAGACCCTCGAGGGTGGTGTAGACGTAACCGTCACGAAGCTCTAGTGAGCGGAGCTGCTGCGTAGGATCGAGGCGCATCGTCTGCGTCGCACTAGCGTCAGCACCTGCAGGACGATAGCTTACGGTGTAGCTCACCTGCGTGGGGAGTGCCTGCCAGCGTACCTGCGCTGTCGTTTCGGTCGTTGCCATCACCTCGAGTGCTATCTGCTCCTTGGCGGGCTTTGCAGAGGCATCCTGCTTAATGTGCAGGTTGTCCATCGCAAAGTAGCTAGGCGCATAGCTGTCGCTCGACAGGATGGAGAACTTAAGCGTCTTGACCTCACCGAGAGAGGAGAGGTCGACCCACTTCCAGTCGTTGACCACTTCGCGCTTCTTATTGCGATAGTCGATGAGTGGTACCTCGACCTTCTTACCATTGTCAGCCGTGATAGTCACGATAAAGAAGCTGCCCTCCTCAAAGGCGGGACGACCGTAGTTCTTATCGCCCTGGGTGGCAAAGCTCTTGACCCACGCGGTGTTGGTCAGATAGACACCCTCGAGCTGCACCTTGCGGTCGCTGCTAGGCATGACCGTGACGACGGGGTTGTAGGTACCCCATGCTGGATTGTCACCTGGGCAGTAAGCCACGGCATACTGCTTGGACTTACCCTCCAGCTCCTGACCACCACCGACGACGTTGTTGTATTGTTGCGTCAAGTCGCCCGTGTAGGTCGTATCGGCACTAGCTGCTAGGGCAAAGCCGCTCCAGCTATTCCACTCAGCATTGTAGCTGTTGGAGAAAGCAAACGAACCGCTACCGAATGGAGCCTTCTGATTGTAAGGCTCTTCGCTAGCGAGTGGCTGCTCCTCAAAGGTTGCCACCATAGCCTCACCGTGTAGACCATTGACGTAGACATAGACGCTCTCAGTGACTTGGCTACCAGCAGCGTCCGTCACAGTGACACTGTAGCGTGTCGTCTGCGTAGGAGCTACGGAGACAGTCTGCAGTGAGTCGCCTTGTGACCACTCGTAGCTATAAGGCGCTACGCCACGGATCACCTGAGCCGTCAGCTGAGCCTGCTGCCCGAGATTGATGCTTACGGGAGCGATAGCGAGCTGCATAGCGAGGGCATCGCCGTTGTAGTCATCGATCCATAGCTTGCCACGGCTCTCGAGGGTCACCTCACGGATGTCGCCTCTCTGAGCCAGGTCTACGTAAGCCCACTCCTGCTCAGTAGCGGGGAGCGTGATACGCGTACCACCATCGATGCGCATATAGACGGGGCGGTCAGCCATAAGCGAGAAGCCTCGCTGTGGTATCTTGCTCTTAGAGTTGGTCACGGTGATGGTCACCTTGTCGCCCGCCATCTCAGCAATCTGATTGAGTGAGCGGGTGAAGTCCTCGACAACCTTGACTCCTGCGAAGCTATTGGTCCCTGAGTAGACGACATCACCCTCTATGGTGCGGTTGTCCTTCTCAAAGGTAGCCACTCGCGTAGGCATATAGGTAGTAGTAAAGGTGAAGAGGAGCTCAGGCTCGGCATCCTTATTATTGAGCGTACCGTGGAGGAGTCCATAGACCTCATAAGTGGTCTCAGGCTCTAGCCCCATGATGGTAAACTCAGTCGCACGCTTGCCAAGAGCGGTGAAGTGTCTGCCCTTGTCTCGTATCGTAGCGGCATCTGGAGCTGTCGTAGCCTCCTCGCCCTTTGCAATCGTCATCAGGTAGACGTCGGTCATTTGGTCTGGCTCGACAGAAATCGTAGCGGACTGATGTAGCGCACGAACTACCTGCTTGTTGATGAGCTTAGGAGCCTCGTCAGTTACATTAGGATCCTGCTCGTAAGCACCGACAGTCGGATGCTCATTGTCACGAGCAGTGCCGAGGATGTCCGTCGTGACAGCAGCGTGCGGAGCACCCTGTGGTAGTACGGTCATATCCTTCGGGTAGAGTACCTTGTCAGAGACGAAGGCTACCTCTACGACCTTGGATGCTGTGCTCTTTGTCGCCTCCTGATAGTTGGTTGCGTCGTACTTCTTACCCTTAGCGGTAATGAGTACGCCCTTGCTGTCAGAGGTGTAGAGCGCATTGCGGTCGCAAGTGAGCTGCTTGTTGGGGAGCGGTTGATTGCTAAAGAGGATGCCTCCACCGTCTCGGTTCTGCAGGATGTTGTCTGAGAGCTGAGACGAAGAGATATCGCCGTTGAGCATAAGGAGTGCTGTACTCTTGCCGTCACGAGCTATAGCGGTGTTGAAGACAAAGTTCAGTCCCGTAACGTTGCTCGCCTTAAAGGCACGGCTATCAGAAGAGCCACGCGTGATGCGGATCACATTGTTGGCAACGAGTAGCCCCTCGCCCTGCACCTCACGGACAGAGATGCCGTGTAGTGAACTGAGTTTATAGGCCTCGGGCTGTGTCAGGTCAAAGTCATTGCCTATGACCTTGGCATCTGTGTGGAAGGTCGCATCAATACCGATGTACTCCCTCTGAGGAGCGATCTGCTGTACCATCTCGTTGCCCTCGATAAGGACTTCGGAGGAACGAATGACATAGATTGCCTTGCCACTATGATCTACGAAGCGGTTGTTGCGCACCGTGTAGCCCTTGCCTACGGGGTTGGCTACAGTACTGGTACCTCCAATCTGTAGAGCAATGTGTCCACCCTCAAAGAGCGAGTTCTCAACCAAGACATCACAGCTCTGTGCGTGTGGATTGCTGGCTGCCTCTATCTTGACAAGGTGTGGAGACATGTTGTAGTTCATATTGCTCGTGTTCTTGGTGTAGACGTGGCAATTGTCCATCGTGAAGTGCGACGAGTTCTCCTGAACGTAGACCATCGTTGGGAATCCGAGGTCCGTCGAGTGAATCGTCATATTGCGCAGCGTCACGTAGGGGGTATTGCGTACGGTCATCACACCATAATACTCACGATAAGCATTTGGTCCCGTAGGCTTATTGTAGCCATTGGCAGAGATAACGACCTCGTCACGAGAGTTGCCGAGACCAACGATGGTGATGCTGTTCTTGGCAGAGGCTCCGGGGACATGCTCTAGGAGAACTGTCTCAGGATACTCACCAGGCTCCACCTCTACGGTGACAGCACCAGAGACGCCCTGCTTGGTTAGATCCTTAGCGGCTACAGCTAGACTCTTGTAAGTGGCGGCACTGCTAGAGCCAACACGGAGCGTGCCTTGTAGTCCGCCCTGGCGCGTCTTCGTGTCAAAGGGCTGCTCCTGCTTCACATCGTACTTGGTACCTCCGATGGTCACACTCTTGGCAGAGACTGAGATAGGTGTGCCTGCCTTGAGGTCGCCAGCGAGCTGAGCCTTGACCCAGTAGTACTGCGTGCGGGGTAGCGTCAGCGTTTCGGCGGGGTCAAGCTTAAAGATGACCTCCGTCTGCGTAGCTTGTGGCTTGGTCGTTGCTATCAGATGAGCTTCGTCAAACTCACTGATGGCTCCCGTAGCGTAGAGTGCGAGCTCCTCGATGCCTTCGCTAGAGATCTCTAGCTGTAGCTTCTCGAGGGTCGTCTTGCCTCTTTCACCAGCGGTGGTTAGGTCGATGCGTACAGCGGGCAGTGAGCTACCCGAGAGTACGCCCTGCTTGTCTGCGGGGAGAGCCGTGGCGGAGACCTTCTCGACGAAGAGGTCGCGAGGCTTGACGCTCTCTACACGAGCAGCCCAGCCGTAAGCGTATTCATTTGAACTCTTATAGTAGACTGTCAGCGAGCCGTCCTGCTCTTGCGAGACAAAGGTCCTGACACCAGTCTGCTTGAGTATATTGTTGTCACCTGTGGAGAGCAGCTTGCTCTTGACCGTGTGGTCACGTCCTGAGTAGATACCGAAGGTGGCACTTCTTAGATTTATTGAGTCGATCGTGAGAGTTACCACCTCGCCTTCGTGGGCTGGGAGGAAGGTCACGTACGACCCTATGTTCTTGAGCACCTTGCCATCGGGACCGCCCTCGTCGTAGTACGATAGGGGCGTGGTGACGGTCACCACCTTATTGTCGCCCGATGATGGGTGGTTGAAGATGTTGACCAGCTTGTACGATCCCTTAGGATCAGCGTTGCGAACGTCAATAGGCTTACCAGAGACAGTTAGCTTGGTGATAGCCACGTCTATGCTGTCAACTGCTGGAGCATCCTTGCGAATGTCTAGTGCGAGGATGTAGCTATTGGCAAACTCCCTCAGCGTGCCGTACTTCTGCAGTGAGTCGGTCGGTAAGTCTACGCTTCGCATCGTTGGCTCTACCTGAGCAGCAGCGATGAGCTTGTTCGCATCGAGCGTACCCTCAGCCGTAGCGGCGTAGAGAGCTACGCGCTCGATCTGAGGTGCGCCACCCTTGAGGTCCACCGTGAGCCCGTCCATGTGGATTGGCTTGCGGTCACCGATCGTATGTATGTCAAGAGCTAAAACTTGGTTCTGCTCAGAGCCGACAGCGATGAAGGGTAGCTCGAGCTGCTTTGCAGCGGCTGAGTCAACCTTCATATCCTGTGGCAGGTACTGCTTGACCTGACCACGCCAGCCTAGCGAGCCGGAAGCACCTTTAGCATCAAAGACAAAGGTCAGA
This sequence comes from uncultured Porphyromonas sp., assembly GCF_902489635.1. Taxonomy (GTDB): domain Bacteria; phylum Bacteroidota; class Bacteroidia; order Bacteroidales; family Porphyromonadaceae; genus Porphyromonas. Next base: position 21,115 of record NZ_CABUAN010000031.1, read on the forward strand.
GCCTTCTGCGTAGAGCGGATGTAGTCGGCAGGTTTCGTCTTGAAGGCTTCCCGATTGGGCTTTAGCTCAAAGAGCAGAGGAGCCGTGGCATCCTCGCCGTCATAGATCCGAAGCGTAGGCTTGCTACCCCAAGAGGAGAAGTAGAAGTCCCACTCGTTGATGTCTAGCTGGATGACGTTGTCTGGAGCGGTCGCCTCAAAGGTGACGCTACGCTCGCCTGCGTCGGTGTCATATCCCGTGGTAAGGCTGTGCTTGAGCTGAGGCATAAAGTCCCAAGGCTCGTACACCTTGACATGATGCTTACCGAGGGTGAGCACCATCTTATTCATTACCTCTAGAGCCTCCGTGCGGGTGCGCTCCTTCTCGGGAAGCGTTTTCTCGCCTGCTGAGAGGTGGAGCTTGTCAATGGAGAGGTTAACCTTATTGCCCTTGTGAGCAGTCTCCTGGAGATCTACAGCTAGGTAGAAGTGGTTAGCCCCCTCGCGCAGTGCTTGAGGCGTGGGGAGTGTGGCGGTGAGTGCCTCGGCAAAGTCCCAGCGAGCGATCTCCTTAGCCTTCGTAAAGTCATCTACGATAGGGCTGTAGTAGAGAGCCACCTGAGCCACATCTGTCGTCTTGCTGATAGAGCTCAGGTCTAGACGCTGCAGTGTGACAGGGTCTTTGGTTCCCTTAGCAACGAGCGTGAAGGCAACCATACCGACCTTCTGGATGCCTGCATTGATGGGCATCGCAAAGGTATCGACCTCGATGGTTCTACCCGAGAGCGAGTCAACCACCATCGGCACTGGATCGATCTGAGAGACCAGAGCCTCAAAGCCAGCCTTGGGAGTCCCCGTATTCGTTACGAGACGGATCGTCAGACTTCCGTCAGGAGCTGTTGAAGTTGCCTTGTAAGCCTTCTCCTTGTTGAGCTTGATGATGAGGTTGTCTGCGTTAACTTCTGAGCCATTGTACACCTCAACGAAGTCAGCAAGACTAATAGAAGAGTAGCTAAAGAGATCTAGCTTCGTAAAGTCTACCTGAATCACCTTGCCGGTAGTCTCCGGCTTGAAGGCAGCGTATCCGTCAAACTTCTCACTGATCGGCTCATACTTACCGCCATCGTCGTATAGTGTCAGCGACTTATCACCTATGGTATAGGTTTTCGGAGTCTTAGCGAGTGCATAAGCATCCTCTACGGTGAGCGTCTTAGGCTCTTGGAGCGTTACGGCGTGATCGCCCAGAGTCGTCGTCAGCTTCGTCGTAGCGATATCGATACGGCTACCAGCCGCCACGTCGCTCTTGAGGTCAACGACCAGAACTAGATCATAGTTAGGCTCAGAGAGCGTGTACTCCTTAGAGAGTGTGATCGTACCCTCGGCAGAGACTTCAGTCGTCTTGCCGAGTAGCTTGTCAGCGTCTAGCTGTTTGGGCTTACGGCGGTTTGCCTCGTAGAGGTATATCGCCGTGATGTCGCTCGGCTTTGTCTCGCTGAGCTTATAGTGCAGAGCCGTCAGCTGGGGAGCCTTGGCTAGTCCCTCGGTTGTAATCTTGAGGTTAGAGACGATGAGCGACTGCTCACCGATGTAAGGGTCGTGGCTAGCGCTCTTGTTCTCAAGGATAGAGGCAACCCGGATCGCAGGCTGATCGACCGTACGTACGATGATCTTAAAGCCGGCACCTGGATTAGCCTTCGTCTTGCTGCCGATCGTTATCTGACCGGACTTGTCACTGGCGCGAAGCTTAAGGGGCAGCGTTGGTCTATCCGCCTTGGTAAACTTCCTAATAATTAATTTCTCGTTAGGCGAAGACCAACTAGTGAAAGGTGCTGCACCCTCGAGGATGTAAAGCTCGTCTTGATTGTCTAAGGCAAGCTCCTGTATCTCTATCTCGATACATTTGCCAGCTTGCTCTGGCGTGAAGACGATCTTGCCCGTCTCGCTTGCCAAAGCATTGCCGTCGGCTCCTCCACTATCGTAGAGGATCAGCGGGGTGTCTCCTACCTTATGCTCGTTACCATAGGTCGAGGTGGGCATCAAGAGCGTGTTGTCCTCTTGTCCCCACACGATCGGTGGCAGGAGTAACCAGCAGAGTAGTAGGAGCGTTGTCGTTACTGTTCTTTGCATAGTAATTGAGTGAATATATAGTTTGTTATTGTCTGCATATACGATAAGATGTCGTAGCTCCGTCCTCTAGGCGCAAGAGTGCGACATAGCAATCGTTCATAGCGGGCAGAGTGACCATAGCGCGCCCCACAGAGAGCGGATGCGTCAGGATCAGTTGCCCATCTATATTATATAGGTATAGTGTACCCGTTACCTCGCTCTCGATCTGTAGCTGGTTGTCGCTACTGGAGAGACGCACGGCGGGCGTTGCAGTGGGGGAAGTGATGCCGGAGCCCTGGGCGAGAGGCTTGATGCCCGCAAACTCGGTCGATACTTCGCCCGTCTCATCGGTCTGCTGGTGGACACCCGTCTGTACCTTGAGGAAGTCGATACGCTCTAGGTGCACCAGCTCACCCGCGGCATTGACCGCGCTGTCTATATCAATGTGGCTACCTGGGGAGTCGTTAGGGTGATTGTCTGCATAACCATAAGCGTAAGGCTGCGACTGCCAGAGGCCCCCCTCATGCTCTTGCTTCATACAATCTGGTAGGAGGACCCCCGTGAAGGATACTTTGTCACCCTCCCAGAGCGGGTAGTAGCTGTTTGTCTTGTGGTACTTATTACGCGGTATAAGTCCCGAGTCACCCTCCGAGTCGCTCCAAGCGACGGGGTCGTTGTATGGGTCTTTTGGCTTATAGTAGGTGATTGTGTAGTCTAGGTTGCTCCGATAGTCTTCGCTGCCACGGATGCGGTACCACGGGTCGTCCGCTAGTCCGTTGCCATTGGCATCTTGGCTCACATAGATGATGCCTGGCTCCGCATTACCGATGAAAGCATTGCCCAGTATCGCAAAGTCTGCTTGGTTGGGCTGATTGACCAATGCGGGCTGGATGCGTACGATGATGTAGCCGCCCCACCCACCGAGGGAGAGGAAGCTCCCCTCCTTGACCAGGCGCTGCTGCGCTTTGTCGAGTAGCTCTTGATAAGTTGATACGCCCTCGCTCGCCATCACTTTGCTCCCCATAAATTGTCCGGGAGCCGGGTGGTAAGCGACCACCTCCGTGATGCGACTCTCCTGAGCAGAGAGTGTCGCCACACCTAGGAGGAGTAGACCGGTGAGGATGTGCAGTACAAGCGAGTAGATATGTCTCATATCATAGAGTCTAGGGGATTCAAGATACTGTCTCAGTACCGCATGGTAGACTCTACGACTCAACGACTTAACGGCTCAACGAGCCACAGACTAGTAGCATCCTTCCTAGTCATCTGGAGCCAAGGGCGTATGAATGCCCCTCGCCAGAAGCGTATCGTACTGCAAAGTCCACGTTGCAGACTGATCGAAAAAGGATCGTGGCAGGTCTTCTGGCTTAGCTCGCTCAGGTGTCTCCTTCCCACCCCTAGTAACATTAGCGGGGCAGTGGCTTCATCAAGTCGATGACACATTAGCCTTTGGTGAGCTTTACAGCAACGGGTTTGCTCAGGACTTACACCTGATTCCCTCTTAGAGTGGCGTGACATACGCTACACCTCGCATAGGTGTAGTGAGCGGTATGCCTATCCACTAACCACAATCACCAGCAAAGGTAGTGAAAAAGGGAACAGCTTAGCAAGATCGTCAGGGCTGGTTGGGAAAAGTTGATGCCAGCTCACTACAATAATTTAGAACTGACTACATATCGAAACGGCGCCGTGTCGGGGAAAAGTGATTTCCACGTGGATATTTCGAAATATCCAGGTGGAGAATAAAAAATTCTTCGGAGGAATCAAATGAAACTTCGGAAGAATCAAATGAAACTTCGGAGGAATTGTTTGACGCCCACGTGGAAAAAGAAAAATATCCACGTGGAGATTTGAGATTCCCCACGTGGATATTCGAGAAAGGAGGGAATCGGACGAATTTCCCTGTAAAGATAT
>NZ_CABUAN010000032.1 GCF_902489635.1 uncultured Porphyromonas sp.
GGGAAATTCGTCCGATTCCCTCCTTTCTCGAATATCCACGTGGGGAATCTCAAATCTCCACGTGGATATTTTTCTTTTTCCACGTGGGCGTCAAACAATTCCTCCGAAGTTTCATTTGATTCTTCCGAAGTTTCATTTGATTCCTCCGAAGAATTTTTTATTCTCCACCTGGATATTTCGAAATATCCACGTGGAAATCACTTTCCCCCGACATCGCGCCGTTTCGATATGTAGTCAGTTCTAAATTATTGTAGCGAGCCGACGTTGGATTTATCTCTTCGATTGCGAGAAAAGTTGAGAGATTTGAGTAGTTTCCCCAATAAAATTGAGTAAATCTGCAGAGAGAATTGAGTAAATCTGCAGAGAGATTTGAGTAAAACGCTCGCCACATTTGAGTAAAAAGAGCATTGGTGGGTGGAATGTATGTGGTCGTGCGTCTAGCGAGGGTATCGCTAAAATCCTTATCTTTGCGAAAGCATTGGTGTATATGCACTATACTATGACCTCTGGACTATAAAAAGAATTATGAGCCAACTATACATCTACAACACTCTGGAGCGGGCTAAAGTGCCCTTCGAGCCTATTGCACCACCGCATGTGGGTCTCTACGTCTGCGGACCGACCGTCTACGGAGATCCGCATCTGGGGCATGCTCGCTCGGCAATTACGTTTGACATACTCTTCCGCTACCTCAAGCATCTCGGATACAAGGTGCGCTACGTGCGCAATGTGACCGACGTGGGGCATCTAGAGCATGATGCAGATGATGGCGAGGACAAGATAGCTAAGAAGGCTAAGCTAGAGCAGCTAGAGCCGATGGAGGTGGCTTACTACTACCTCACACGCTATCACGATAGCTTGCGCCTGCTCAACGTGTTGCCGCCCTCTATCGAGCCGCTTGCCTCAGGGCATATCATCGAGCAGATCCAGCTAGTGCAGCAGATCCTCGATGCGGGCTACGCCTATGTGAGCCAGGGCAGTGTTTACTTTGACGTGCTCAAGTACCACGCTGATCACCCCTACGGTATCCTGAGCGGACGCAATGTGGAGGATATGATCTCCAACACGCGCGACCTGGACGGCCAAGACGAGAAGCACAATCCGCTGGACTTTGCTCTCTGGAAGAAGGCGCAACCCAGCCACATCATGCGCTGGCCTTCGCCATGGAGTGAGGGCTTCCCCGGGTGGCACTGCGAGTGTACCGCTATGGGACGTAAGTACCTAGGCGCACACTTTGACATCCACGGCGGTGGGTTAGACTTGACCTTCCCGCATCATGAGTGCGAGATAGCACAGGCGGTCGCTTCGCAGGGAGAGCCGATGGTCAAGTACTGGATGCACAACAACATGATCACGGTAGACGGCAAGAAGATGGCGAAGAGCGCTGGCAACTTCATCACGCTCGAGGAGTTCTTCACGGGCAATCACCCTGCTCTGGAGCAGGCTTACGCCCCGATGACCATTCGCTTCTTCGTCTTGAGTGCACACTACCGTGGCACGGTGGACTTTAGCAATAGTGCTTTGCAAGCTGCTGAGAAGGGGTACCAGCGTCTTATGGATGCTGATGCTAAGCTTCAGTCGCTCCAGCCCTCGGCTACCTCAACGATCGAAAAGATCGATCTAGCGGAGCGTTGCAAGGAGGCGATGGATGACGACATCAATACGCCGATGGTGATTGCTGCGCTCTTTGATGCGGCTCGACTGATCAACTCGATCCACGACGGACACGAGCAGATCACGAGCGAGCAGCTGGAGGAGCTACGCAGTGCCTACGACCTATACCTGCACGACATACTTGGTATGCAGTCGGCTACGGAGACCGCTGATCTGAGCGGTAGTCAGCAGGAGGCTTTCGCTGGAGCGATGGACCTGCTCCTAGAGATTCGTGCTAAGGCTAAGGCAAGCAAGGACTGGGAGACGAGTGACCTGATACGCGACAAACTGACCGCTCTGGGCTTTGAGATACAAGACACCAAGAGCGGTGCCGAGTGGAAGGTCCTGTAAGACGCTTTACCCCTGATTAGTCTCTAATGCTCTCACTCATTATCCCTGTCTACAACCGCCCTGACGAGGTCGAGGAGCTACTACACTCGCTCGCTCAGCAGCAGACGCCCCCGGCCTACGAAGTTGTCATCGTGGAGGATGGGAGTACGGTGCCCTGCGCTGCAGTCGTGGATCGCTATCGTGATCTGATGAGCATACACTATGAGGTGGTGCCCAACGGGGGACCCTCTAGAGCGCGCAACATAGGTGCGCGCCACGCTACGGGCGACTGGGTCATCATCCTCGACTCGGACGTGGTGCTACCGCCTGACTACCTATATAATGTGTCTCAGGCGATCGCTGCGGATCAGTGCGATGCGTGGGGCGGTCCCGATGCGGCTCCGTCGCTACAGGATGGCTCCTTCGGTATGTGGCAGCGTGCGATCAACTATGCGATGACCTCGCCCCTCACGACGGGTGGCATACGCGGTGGTAGCAAGCGGCTGACGAAGCGGTTCTACCCACGCACCTTCAATCTGGGCTGTCGCAAGGCTCTCTTTGAGTCTCTCGGGGGCTTTGATGAGACGATGCGCTATGGCGAGGATATCGACTTTAGCATGCGTCTCTACGAGGCTGGCAGTCGTGTCGCACTCCTTCCAGAGGCGGTGCTCTATCACAAGCGGCGCGTGGACTTGCGCAAGTTTTACCGACAGGTGTGGCACTCAGGCACGGCTCGTGTAGAGCTCTCGCGAAGACATCCCGGGTCGATGCGCTTGACCTACCTGCTTCCCACGCTCTTTGTGGTGACGACGCTCGTGGTCACACTGCTTGCCTTGTGGTGTCCCTGGTTCTGGCTCTACCATTTGCTCTTTATTGTCTCTATCTTTGCAGACGCTTTCTACCGCACGCATTCGGTGGCGGTCGCGTGGCGAGCTGTCGTAGCCTCTTTTGTCCAGCTCTCGGGCTATGGCATCGGCTACCTCAGTCAGCGCGTCAAACGGTGCAAAGCTTAATCCTCAAACTCTATCTCTGAGTTATCTTATGAAACAGATTCCCTGGCAGCGCATCTTGCTTATCTTTGGGTTCTTCCTCATCGTCGCCATTGGTTACTTTACTCCGGCACACTTTGAGGGGCGGACGCTCTTTCAAGCGGACGTAGCTGGCGTCTCGGGCAATGGCTCCGACGTACAGGCTAGCGACGAGACCTCATACTGGACGAACTCGCTCTTTGGCGGTATGCCGATGTATCAGATCAGTCCCTCTTATCCCTCGACCAAGCCGCTGCAATACCTGCAAGATGTGCTGACGCTGCGCAAACCGCTGAGCATACTGGGCACCTATCCGTGGCTAATCTTTGCGCTGCTCGTGGGCTTCTACATCTTCATGCGTTCGCTCAAGGTGGATCCTCTGCCCTCCGTGCTGGGAGCGGTCATGTGGGCCTTGTCGAGCTACTTCATCATCCTCATTCATGCGGGACACATCTGGAAGTTGACCGCACTCTGCTTCGTCCCTCCCACGATCGCTGGACTCGTCTGGTGCTACCGTGGCGAGCGGCTCTGGGGTGGTGCGCTCTTTGCCTTCTTTATGGCGCTGCAGCTCTTGGCAAACCACGTCCAGATGACCTACTACTTTGCGCTCTTGATGGCGGTCCTGGTCATCACCTTCTTGGTGCAGGCCATTAGAGAGCGGCAGGTTGTGGACTTCCTTAAGTCTACCGGCGTACTCATCCTGGCTGGGCTACTAGCCATTGCGGTCAATGGGACCAACCTCTACCACACTTACCAGTACGCTCAGGAGACGATGCGTGGCGGCAGTGAGCTGACGATCGCACCGCCACATGCTCCCGAACAAACGGGTGCTGAGGTCAATAGCAAGGGACTCTCCAAAGAGTACATCACGCAGTGGAGCTATGGCATCGGCGAGACCTGGACGCTCCTCATACCCAATGCGAAGGGCGGAGAGACCGATTACCTATATAAGAAACACGCCGAGCAGCTCGCCAAGGCGCCTTACCAGTCTCAGCAGCTTCTGGCGCAGGCGAATGCTTACTGGGGTGACCAGCCCTTTACCTCGGGTCCTGTCTATGTGGGTGCATTTGTCTGCATCCTCTTCATCATCGGCTGTGTCATCGTCAAGGGGCCGATCAAGTGGGGACTGCTCATCGCTACGATTCTCTCGATAATGCTCGCATGGGGCAAGAACTTCATGCCGCTGACGGATCTCTTCATCGACTGGATGCCGATGTACGACAAGTTCCGAGCGGTCTCTTCGATTCTGGTCATCGCCGAGCTAACGATCCCTGCGCTAGCTGTGCTAGCACTCGTGCAGCTCATCAAGGAGCCGCAGCTCCTACGCAGCAAGAGCGTCTGGATAGCAGGCGGGGTACCCGTGCTGCTGTTGCTCCTCTTTGCTCTGCTGCCAGACCTCTTCTTCGGCTTCCTCTCTCAGCAAGAGAAGGCCTCCTTAGCTGGGAATGTCGCACAAGCTCCTCTACTAGATCAGCTCAAGGCGATACGTATGGGCATCTTCCGGGCGGATGTGTGGCGCAGCTTGCTCTTTATTGTGCTGAGTGCGGTGCCGCTATGGCTCTTTGCCAAGGGCTATCTCAAGGCGCAGTGGCTCTGCTGTATCCTCGTCGGGCTGACGCTCATAGACCTGTGGCAGGTGGACAAGCGCTACCTATCTGATGACGACTTCATCGCCTCGCGTCTCGTGCAGCAACAAGCAGCTCCTATGACGGAGGCGGACCAGACGATACTTCAGGACAAGAGCCTGGGCTATCGCGTCTTCAACCAGACGGTCAATAGCTTTAACGATGCCACCACCTCTCGCTGGCATCACAGCGTGGGCGGTTATCACGCTGCCAAGCTACAACGCTATCAAGATCTGATTACCTACCAGCTCTCTACGGGCAACATGCAGGTCTATGATATGCTCAATACGAAGTACTTCATCGTGCCCAACCCAGAGACCCGAGCTCCGATGGCGGTGCCTAACCCAGATGCCTTCGGGGCAGCTTGGTTTGTCGATAGCCTTCGCTGGGTGGCTAATGCCAATGAGGAGATGGAGGCACTCTCTACGGCAGACCTGCGTCACGTCGGTATCGTCGATCTCCGCTTTGGCGAGGAGCTACCGCAGCCCCTGATGCTACCCGACAGCACGGCTCAGCGTAGCATCACCGTCACCAAGTACACGCCGCGACAGGTGGTCTACGACGTATCGGCCGAGACGCCTGGCATAGCGATCCTCTCTGACATCTACTATCCGCACGGCTGGCACGCCACCATCGATGGCAAGGAGATACCGATAGCACGAGCTAACTACGTGCTTCGAGCCGTCTCACTGCCCGCTGGCAACTACCAGCTCGCACTTACCTTTGCGCCACGCTCCATAACCGTGACCGAGAGCATAGCGTTTACGGCTTTGGCCCTAATCCTCCTTGCACTCATCGGCTCTATCGTGTGGCGCATCAGACTATGGGGCAAAGAAAAGAAAGCCCCCACAGACTCACAAACGAACTAATTACCTTTATATATAGATCAAACTATGACTTATCGAAACTTACTAAAGATCACCACCGCTCTACTACTAGCGGTCTTGGTCTCTTCGTGTGCTTGCAGGCTCAAGCCTCTCAATGGCTCTGCAGCTCAGGTAGATCCTAACCCCCTGACACTGGTGGGTACGCAGATCCCTGGGCAGGTCCGTCTGACGCTACCTGCTAAGTGGTGCCACAAGCGTGCTATCGTCAACATCACCCCCCAGCTACGCTACGCTGGTACTAGCGTGACGGGCCAGACTGTCACCATACAGGGCGAGAACGTCCGTGACAACTACCAGACTATCTCTTACGAGCGTGGTGGTAGCGTCATCGTACCTTTTGCTTTTGAGTACAAGCCTGGTATGGAGCAGAGCGACCTTTACCTCACCTTTACCGCTACGGTCAAGGGCAAGAAGGTCAACCTCCCCGCTATCAAGGTGGCTCGTGGTACGATCATGACTGCTGGTCTAGCTAGCATTAGCGATGTCACGCCAGCTCTGGCTCGTGACGCTTTCCAGAGAGTCATCAAGGAGCAGTACACGGCCGACCTCAAGTTCCTCATCAACCGTGCTGAGGTACGTGCTGCTGAGCTCAACAAGCGTGAGGTCAAGGACTGGCAAGATGTCGTCGACAACGCTTATCAGGTGCCCAACCAGGAGGTAGACATCGAGATCCAGGCCTACGCCTCTCCCGATGGTGCTCAGGACCTTAACGAGCGTCTCTCGGCACAGCGTGAGCGCAACACTTCTAGTGTCATAGCTCGTAAGCTGGGCAATAAGAAGATCGAGGTCAACGCACACTACACCGCTGAGGACTGGGACGGCTTCCAGAAGCTTCTTGAGGCGAGCAACATACAGGACAAGGAGCTAGTCCTACGTGTCCTTTCTATGTATCCCGATCCTGAGGATCGTGAGCGTGAGATACGCAACCTCTCGCACGTCTTCACACAGCTTGCTGACGAGATCCTCCCCGAGCTACGCCGCTCACGTCTCAATGCCAACGTACGCATCATCGGCAAGAGCGATGACGAGCTCAAGATGTTTATGGCACAGCGCCCAGGACGCCTCACGATCGAGGAGATCCTCTACACCGCTACGCTCTATGACAATGCTAAGGACCAGATGAATGCTTACCAGCAGGCTACGCAGCTCTATCCCAACGACTACCGTGCGTACAACAACATCGGTACGCTCTACCTCGCTCAGGGCAACTACGAGCAGGCTGCTAACTACTTCGCAAAGGCTCAGAAGATCCAGCCCAACGCAGCTTCTAATATGAACGAAGCTCTCCTCGCTCTCAACCGTGGCGACCTAGCAGAGGCCCAGCGCCTCATGGGTAGTGCCGTAGAGGCACCCGAGGCTGGTCAGGGCATCGGTCTCCTCCAGATGCACGAGGGCAAGTATGCAGACGCTATCCGCTCCTTTGGCAATACGCCATCGAACACGCTAGCCATCGCTCAGATTATGCAGGGGCAGTACGCAGATGCTACGCGCACCCTCGCTGCTGTCGCACAGCCCAATGGCGAGACCGCATACCTCAAGGCAGTCGTCGCAGCTCGTACCAACGATCTGCAGGGACTCATCAGCAACCTTCGCTCAGCTATCGCACAGGATAGCAGCTACGCACTACGTGCACAGCGTGACCTCGAGTTTGCAGCCTTCAGCCAGACACCTGAGTTCGTCGCTCTGGTCAAGTAATACAACAGGTGTGACGTAGCATAGCGTCACCCGCAACGCACGAGAGGAGCTACCCGCCTAGACGGATAGCTCCTCTCATCGTATCTATAATTGAGACTGTTGCATAAAGGCGAATCGCTGTGTTGCTTTCGGGATTCGGCTTCGGTCACATACGTAGGTATGCTCCCTTCAGACCTCACCCTCAGCGCCTTGCGCTTCATCCTTTCTGCAAAGTCTAGACAATCTTGCAAGCAAGATTGTGAGACTGTTGACTTTTGCAACAGTCTCAATTACCATACCCTGTGCAAACGCCTCTACCCCCAACTCAGTGCCAACACCCCTTGGCACTCCAGTTTCTTAGGTATGAAACTCCAGTTTCTTAGGTATGAAACTCCAGTTTCCTAGGTATGCAACTCCAGTTTTCTACGGAAGAAACTCTAGTGCCATAGGTAGGGAACTGAAGTGCCGTACGGGTGGTTCGAGGACTTCGCAGAAACACGACAACCGTTTGCCCCAAGAGTGTATCATGCAAAAGACAAGTCAAAAAGAGAGCCCCTACCGCTGCTGCGGTAGAGGCTCTCTCTTTAGTAGGAGGGCGGGTTACTTTGCCAGCTCCTTCTTACGTACTTCGTACTCCTTGAGGCCGCCCTTGAGGAAGTCGATATACTTGCTGATATCGGTGTCATGGGCATACGATGCACTCAGCGGGTTGCCCGCAGGATCGATGGCGATGTAGTAAGGCTGCGCATTGGCGGCAAACTTGCTACGCTGCAGGTAGCTCCACTTGTCGCCGACGGTGCGGAGCTTCTTGACAGAGCCGTTTTCCTCTACCTCAATGATTTCAGGCAGAGCGGTCTTGTCATCGACCATCAGGGTGATGAGGATGTAGTCATCCTCGAGGAGCCCCTTGACGGTCGGGTCGATCCAGACGGAGTTCTCCATCTCACGGCAGTTGACACAGCCGAAGCCTGAGAAGTCTAGTAGGACCGGCTTGCCCGTCTCCTGAGCATAGCGCATACCAGCGTCAAAGTCGTCAAACTTAGCATGTACCTCCCCATCGTATAGGTTGAAGTCTTGTGTGTAGAGTGGCGGTGCAAAGGCGGTGATAGACTTGAGCGGAGCACCCCATAGACCTGGGATCATATAGACAGAGAAGGCTAGGGAGATGATCGCCATAAAGAGGCGAGAGACGCTGATCTTCTCTAGTGGCGTGTCGTGCGGTAGACGGATCTTGCCGAGCAGGTAGAAGCCTAGCAGTGCGAAGATGATGATCCAGAGTGCCAGGAAGGTCTCACGATCGAGGATGCCCCAGCCGTAAGCGAGGTCGGCAACGGAGAGGAACTTGAGCGAGAGTGCCAGCTCGAGGAATCCGAGGACCACCTTGACAGAGTTGAGCCAGCCACCACTCTTTGGCATGTTTTGCAACATGTTCGGGAAGATGGCGAAGAGCGAGAAGGGTAGTGCTAGTGCTAGCGCAAAGCCGATCATACCGATGGCCGGAGCGACGATCTCGCCTGAGGTACCAGCCTGTACGAGGAGGGTACCGATGATAGGACCTGTACAAGAGAAGGAGACGAGTACGAGGGTAAACGCCATGAAGAAGATGGAGAGTAGACCCGTGGTGCTGTCTGCCTTAGAGTCCATCTTGTTGGTCCACTTAGATGGCAGAACTAGTTCGAAGGCTCCAAAGAAGGAGACGGCAAAGAGAACTAGTATGAGGAAGAAGATGATGTTAAAGACCGCATTGGTTGCTAGGTTGTTCAAGGCACTAGCACCAAAGATAGCGGTGATGATGAGACCTAGGGCTACATAGATGACTATGATAGAGAGTCCGTAGATCATCGCATCACGTATGGCAGCCTTGCGAGACTTGGTGCGCTTGAGGAAGAAGCTCACCGTCATCGGGATCATAGGCCATACGCATGGAGTAATCAGAGCGATGAGACCTCCGAGGAAGCCGTAGATAAAGATGTACAGAAGACCAGCGGTAGACTGCTTCTGGTTGCGGTCGCCATACGCTTTGAGTTGCTCTACGACGGGCGCCCAGTAGTTTGCCTCTGAGAAGTTCGCTGAGCTAGCACTGACGGAGAGGCTATCACTGGCACCAAGAGCTGTCTCGGTGCTGTCTGCCTCAGCCCCCGACGTAGCCTCCTCGTCAGTCGTCTCTGCGGGCTCGCTGGCAGCTACGGCTAGCATAGCCTTGGAGAGCTGCTTGGAGCTGAAGTTGAAGTCGTAGTCTACGAGTACGCAGTTGTCTTGGCAGGCCTGACCCTTGACCTGTCCCTCATAGACAAAAGCCTTCGGGTCGGTAATCTCTAGCTGCTGGGAGAAGGTGACTGTCCCCGAAAACTCTCGTACCTCTACATTGAAGATATCATCGGTGTAGCGATGAGGAGCTTTGTTTGCCTTGAAGCCTCCTAGAGCTTTAGCTCCTTTGAGCTTGTCGGTGTGGAAGACGAGAGAGACGGGGCCTCCAGCTGGTAGGTTCTGATCGTAGAGGTGCCAGCCGTCAATGACACGAGCGGTGATGGATATGGTGACTGTCTTCTTGCCGTCGTCAGTAATCTGCTGAGAAAACTTGACGGGATCGATCATGCCGCCAGCCTGTGCGGCAAGTTTGGGGACTCCGATGAATAAGAGTGTAATGAGAAGTAATAAGTACTTCGAGCGCTGCTTCATAATCATCTGGTTTAAGCTTATAGTTTATTTTGGTTGTTGATTTCGCTTTTTGCGTGGATCGGATGGTGTCGTCTCGATGAGCAGTGCTTCCTTTTGGGCTGCGGTAAGACGTGTCTGTGCGATCCGGTCTAGGTTGACAAATGGTGTGTCGAGGGTGAACTGCATCTTCTCTCTCCTGATGGGGTGAAAGATGGTTAGCTCGGTGGTGCGCAGTGCTAGGTACTTGCTGAGCACTGGCGCGATGGAGTCACTGGCACGACGATCCCCAAGGAGCGGGTGTCCTATGCTAGCGAGCGTCGAGCGGATGCTATTATTGCGTGTGAGTAGTGAGAAACTTACTCTTGTGATGTAAGGCCCTGTGGAGAGGACTTCGTAGCTAGCTCTAAAGGAGGCTGGCTTCTTGTCTCTGGTGGACGATGCCGCGGAGCGACGCTTGTCGGAGCCCTTCTTCTTATCCTTGGTCGGGCGGGTCGTCAGCTCACCACTACTGGTTTCGAGGGCGCCTAGTACGACTGCCTCAAAGCTATTCGACAGGATGAAGCTGCGCCACTCGGCGAGCAAGTCTTGCTGTAGCTGTCTATCACGCGCTACGATGATGATGCCCTCGGTGTCTCGGTCGAGACGATTGAGCAGGAAGATCTTTTCGTTCGGATCGACCTTCTTGAGATGATGCGTTAGGACCTGAAAGAGACTGCTCTTGCTGGCTCCTCCGACGGAGATCGTGGGGATGCCAGGACGCTTGTGCAAGACGATAAACTGCTCGTCGCGGTATAGCTCCTCAATGAGCGGATGCTGTAGTGTCTCGGCAGCACCTACATTATAGATCTCTAGGGTGTCTCCCGTGGCGACGGGCGCGTCAAACTGCGTGGTCGTCTCTCCTCTCAGCACGACACAGCGATTGCGTAGATACTGCTTGACAGTAGTGCGACTTAACTCTGGGAGTAGCTGGAAGAGTAGCTCGAGGAGTGCACCCGACTCCTTAGCTGTGAAGGTGTAGATGCGCTCACGTTGCGGAGCTTTTCTGATACTATTCGTTGACATGCTGTGCTTGGTGACTTACTCCTCTGCTGGTGGCTCTTCTTTGGAGCGAGGCTTGTGATATAGGAGTACTACGTTGGAGTAGAGTAGCAGGACGGACGCGACCATGAGTACGAGTCTCCAGTATGACTGCTCTACGATAAAGAGGTAGGAGCCTGCGACGAAGAGGGCTCCCGCTAGGAGTGCCATGCCTCGTAGTCGCTTCGTGCGGAGGTCTACGCCGGTCCTATCGATCAAGGCTTGACTTATCGTGTAGAGTAGCGATCCGACCAGCAGTATGTAGCCCGTGGCTTTGCCCTCGTAGAAGAGCGGAAGTGCTAGACCTACGAGCATCAGTATCAGACCTATTCGGTAGAACAGGTCGAGTAGGCGTTGTCGGCTGAGCTTCGGTTGAGACATAGATTGTGGTTCGTGTAAACTTAGAGAGGCGTGGCGGGTCGTAGGAGGTTATTTGTTCTCATCACTCTCGGAGTCGGGCCTCTCCTTGATGAGAAAGACGACCTCATCAGGGCGCTGCATACGATACTCTTCACGAGCGATGCGCTCTAGCGAAGCTTTGTCCTGCTTGTAGCTGTCTATCTTCAGGCTGTCGCTACGATAAGCCTCATCGAGTCGCTTGCACTCGTCAGTGAGTGCCTGGATGCGATGCGAGTAGCGGAGCTGCTTGCCGAGATTCGAGTCGCTGATGATAAAGGTGTAGATCCCCATCCCCAAGACGATCAAGCCGCACAGGAAGGCTTGCGCCCGCTTGGGGTGCTCAGCACTCAGGCGCTTGATACGACCTTTGATACGACTTATAGACTCTTTGATAGAGGACATAGCTGCTGATAAGGGATAAACGATGTAACGTGCGAAGGCTCCCGGCTAGCGCATCTCAATGGATGAAGAGCGATCGCTCTGCGAGTCGAGGACTCTAGGAGAGCCATAGATGGTGAGCTCAGAGGCTCCCGACAGCTTATAGCGTAGGGTGCCGCTATTGCGAATATCTGCGGAGGAAGCACCAGAGAGTGAGAGGTCAAGGTCTGAGACGGCTAGCTCCTCGCCATCAATCTCAGAGGCACCTGAGAGTGTAGCCTGCAGGTTGGTGATAGCGCCTTTTAGCTCACTGCTTGAGCTGCCTGAGAGCTGCATGGCCATCTGGCTTAGCTGATTAACGATCAGATCGAGTTTGGAGGCTCCTGTTAGGTTTGCCATAGCTCGCTTGGCCTGTATAGTGCCAGATAGTTCG
Source organism: uncultured Porphyromonas sp. (assembly GCF_902489635.1). Taxonomy (GTDB): domain Bacteria; phylum Bacteroidota; class Bacteroidia; order Bacteroidales; family Porphyromonadaceae; genus Porphyromonas. The sequence continues at coordinate 12,143 of NZ_CABUAN010000032.1, forward strand.
CTAGCTCCAGAAGCTTCGAGGCTCACCTCGTCAGCTACGATAGCGAGATCCTCTATCTCTGAGGAGCCTGACAGATGAGCTGTGAACTGTGGTGCCTCAAACTGCCCAATGAAACAAGCCTCCGTAGCTCCCGCCAAGTTCATCTTGGTGATGTATGGCATCGTGATATGGATGGTGATGTCGTCAGAGTCAAAGGGGTACTTGACATCTTGCTGCAAGCTGATGTAGAGGGTCTCACCCTTCTGCTCGATCTTGACATCGTCCTTATACTTCTCGGGAGCAGAGATAGACACCGAGTACTCAGCACCTTGTGTGATCTCGAGGTCCACACCACGATTGGCGTTGATCGCTGTGAAGTCTCTGAAGTTGACCTCTTGTTGTGTCATTGCTTTAGAACCCTTCTTGTAGACGCAGCTAGAGGTGCAGCACCCACACAGGACGACAAGGAGGAGTAGAGAGGAGGTTAGTATAGACTTATAAGACATGACTTGACTGGTCAATAGGTTGGTATGAGGTTATTCAATTAGTTGTACCTTTGTGAGGTACTTTCTATTGATTGTCAAAGGTAACAAATTCTCTCATAAGACACAGCATTTGTAACTATGAAATATTTGTCTAAGCTCTTTATCTGCTCACTACTGCCCCTCATACTGCTCTCTGCTAAAGGGCTAAAGGGTGCCAACATGTCACCGATCTGTAGCGACATGGATGAGCTTTTTGTACAGGTTCCTGACACACTATCTGATGAGGATATCGCCAGTATACAGCTGCCTGAAGTACGAGTCTATGGGACTCCTCACAGACCGCTCACTAAGACTGAGCGCTACGCCTACTGGCGTCGTGTGCGAGATGTCAAGAAGGTGCTACCTATCGCAGAGGAGCTGAGCCGTATGATCATCGAGACGTACGAATATGCAGAGACCTTCCCGACAGAGCGTGAGCGGCGGGCACACTTGGCGCGTGTTAAGAAAGAGCTGGTCAAGGAGTATACACCACGGATGAAGAATCTGACCCTCGGACAGGGACTGCTCCTCATCAAGCTGGTCAATAGAGAGACCGGCTCGACGGGGTATGAGATCGTTAAGTCGATCTATGGCGGGCTCACCGCTACCTGGTACAACACTTTGGCGAAGCTGTACGGGGGGAACCTAGATATGAAGTTTGATCCAGAGCATGTGGAGGACGATGCGGTCACAGAGCGCATCATCTATTTATGGCGCAACGGCTTACTCTAGCACGCTCCCTCCTTTACGAGTCCTTAAGTAGTCGTAGCACTCGGTCGCGCTGGTAGGTGACTGGCTGATGTCCGTCTATCCAGTGTATAGGTAGTCCGCGGCGGGTCATGCCTCGGAACCAAGTCATCTGTCGCTTGGCAAACTGATGAATAGCGGTCGCTAACTGCTCCTCCATCTCGGAGTAGCTCAGCTTACCCTGTAAGTATAAGGTGATAAAGCGGTACTCCAGACCATACGCAATGAGCGCGTCGGCGGGGACTTGCTCGTCGAGCAGTCGCTCCACCTCAGCGACCATCCCCTCCTCCAGTCTGCTCTGCAGTCGGTGGTCTATGCGTCGTATGATCTCCTGACGAGCTAAGCGTAGCCCGATGATGAGTGGAGGCTTCTGCTGTTTGGCTTTACGAAGTGCCTCACGATAGGCTTGATACTGTTCCGGGTACTGCGCATAGTGTCGTGCTACCTCGATGGCTCGGATGCACTTGCGTGCCGAGCTTGGGTCTACACGCTCTATGCGTGGGTAGCGACTGAGTATGGCTCGCAGGTCGGCTAGGCTGAGCTGCTCTAGCTCCTGTCGTAGCGTAGCGTCGGGTGGCACTTGGTGCATAGGCTTCGTCTGCAGCACCTGCTCGACATAGAGCCCTGATCCCCCGACAAAGATCGGCTGGAGCTGCTGCGAGACAACCTCGTGATACGCCTCGTCAAAGAGCCGCACATACTCAAAGAGGTTGAACGGATGCCCTGCTGGGATAATATCTATAAGGTAATGAGGTATGGAGCCACGCTCCGTGGTGTAGGCATCTAGATCCTTGCCAGTGCCTATGTCCATGCCGACGAAGACCTGTCTGCTGTCGCCACTGAGTATGGCGCCATGCAGCTCCTCAGCCAGAGCTACGCCCAAGGCGGTCTTACCGCAAGCGGTCGGACCTACGACTGTGAGTAACTCGGGGTAGTACACTAAATACGATACTTCAGCGAGGAGAGACTATCTACTGATCAAAGAGCCTGCGCAATACTGATCAAAGCGCATAGGCAATGCCGATCAAAGCGCCTGCGCACTAGGTGCGATCCTTGCGAATGACATCGTGTGCACCTCCCTCGATGATAGAGGTAGAGGAGACGAGTGTCAGCTTAGCATGCTCACGGAGAGACTTCAGGTCGACCGTACCACAGCTACTCATCGTTGCCTTGATCTTGCTGAGGGTCTGATCGAGTGTGTCCTTCATTGGACCAGCGTAGGGGACGTAGCTGTCGACGCCCTCCTCAAACTTCATCGTCGTGGAGGCTCCTCCGCCGTCATATCGCTGCCAGTTGTGCGCACGATTTGACCCCTCGCCCCAGTACTCCTTGACAATGTTATTGCCGATGCGGAGCTTCTCCGTGGGAGACTCATCGAAGCGAGCGAAGTAGCGACCCATCATAAGGAAGTCGGCACCCATAGCCAGTGCGAGCGTCATGTGGTAGTCATGTACGATACCACCATCGCTACAGATAGGCACATAGATGCCCGTCTCACGGTAGTAGTCGTCACGTGCCTGCGCTACGTCGATGACCGCCGTAGCTTGCCCACGCCCGATGCCCTTTTGCTCGCGTGTGATACAGATAGAGCCACCGCCGATGCCAACCTTGACAAAGTCTGCACCAGCCTCTACGAGGTAGCGGAAGCCGTCCTGGTCGACCACATTGCCGGCGCCTACGATGACGCTGTCGCCATACTGCTCACGTATCCAAGCGATGGCCTCCTTCTGCCATACCGAGAAGCCATCAGACGAGTCGATACAGAGTACATCAGCCCCAGCCTCTACCAGTGCTGGCACGCGCTCTTTGTAGTCGCGGGTGTTGATACCAGCACCGACCATGAGCGTCTTATTGTGCGGGTTCTGCAGTTCGAGGGGGTTCTCCTTGTGGCTATCATAGTCCTTGCGGAATACGAAGTAGCAGAGTCGCTGCTCCTCATCAATGATTGGGAGCGCATTTAGCTTGTGTGCCCAGATGATGTCGTTAGCCTCGCTGAGCGAGATCCCTTTGCGTCCTGTGGTCAGTCGCTCGAAGGGAGTCATAAAGTCAGCCACCTTGCGATCCAGTGGGTCTGTCGATAGTCGGTAGTCTCTACTGGTGACGATGCCACACAGCACGCCGTCGGGAGTGCCATCATCCGTCACTCCGATGGTCGAGTGTCCCGTACGCTGCGTGATAGCTAGCACATCAGCGAGCGTGTCTTTAGGACTAACATTGGCATCGCTACGCACGAAGCCCGCCTTAAACTTCTTGACACGAGCCACCATCTCGGCTTCCTCCTCGATGGGCTGTGACCCGAAGATGAAGGATAGACCCCCATTTCGCGCTAGTGCTATCGCCATCGTGTCATTGCTGACGCTCTGCATGATAGCCGATACGAAGGGGATATTGAGATTGATGCGTGACTCACCCTCACTAGGACGATACTTAGCTAGGGGAGTGCGTAGGGAGATCTTGTCCACAGTGCACTCGGGCGTTGTCAGTCCTGGGATGAGTAGATACTCGCCAAAGGTGTGCGACGTGTCAGGGAAGATGATTGCCATAGGAAAGCGAATGAATAGTGGTGGTGAATGGGTGTAGGCTCTTACGCGTGCTGTCTAACGTAGGAGTCTGTACTAGCGTAGCCTATTGGAGGCACGTACGAGGATGTCATCCTTGATGATATTGCGCATAGCCAGGTACTGGCACAGTAGATTGATGATCGGCAGTCCGAACCAAAAGCGTATCTGGGTCGTCGCCTGCAGGAGATCAGCTTGTCGCCAGAGCATATAGCCGAAAGCAACGATAGCAGCTACCATCAGGAGGAGCCCGATGATCGTCAAGCGGATCTGTAGCTTGCGTCGCTTGTAGAGGAAGATCGTCGCAAAGGAGAGGATCGTCACCAGTGAGGTGAGTACGAAAGAGACTAGATTAAAGTACTTAATACTCGTCCATCCCCTTGCTACGAGACCCGTGAAGTTGGCTGCGTAGCTCATATCCGCACCCGAAGGCACGACGGTAAAGAGCGTGAGAAGCAGAAGTAGGGTTGCTGTCACCCCACTGAGGAATAGGTATAGAGTCTGAATGCGTTGCCACATAGTGCGGGTACGATCTAGAGGGTTGCCTTACTTAGTCCTGTGACTCCTCGTTTGGTAGACGGAAGTAGACCTCGCCATTGAGAAACTCGGTGGTAGCCACGAGCGTAGGCTTGGGTAGCTGCTCGTAGTACTTAGAGATCTCAATCTGCTCACTATTTTCTGTCGGTGTCTCGTCGAGAGTCTCCTGGTAGTTGGCCACCTCTTGTATCTTCTCGCGTATCTCGTCACGCATCTCTACGGAGAGCTGGTTGGCGCGCTTGGAGATGATACGTACGGTCTCGTAGATATTTCCCGTCTGCTCCCAAAGCTCAGGCAGGGAGCGGGTGATCGTAGTCTGTGGTACAGATTGCTTCTTATTTGTTGTTGTCATAATGCGAAATTGGAGTCTTAGTATGTGAGTGTAGTGCCAGAGGAAGTATCTCTGCTTTTGTTTAGCTGACGATCATGCGCTGTGCGCGGTCACGTAGTGTCTTAGCACGCTTGATGTGCTTCCCCTCGGGGAAGGCGTTCTCATAGTTATAGTAAGCATCTATGACCTCGCGTAGACGTCCCTGCTTCTTGCTCTCTACGCTATTCATCGCCTGCTGGTAGGAAGCCTCTACAATGATAAAGAGTAGATCCTCACGATGCTTGGTGTAGGGATAAGCTTTGAGCGCATTGCGGGCCGTGATGATGGCCGATATGTAGTTGTTACCTAGGTAGGTACCCAGGTTGTAGTATAGGTCTGCGGTGATCAGCTCTTTCTTGGCTAGGTTGTCCTGCAGGTCAAAGAGCATCTGCTCGACCTCCTTACGATGCTCACTCTGAGGATAAGCCTCTAGGTAGCTCTGGAGCTCTTTGAGCGCACTGTAGGTGACAGACTGATCTAGGCGTGGATCGGGAGCTATACGGTATAGTGCTAGTCCCGTCTTGTAGTGGGCCTCTGCGGCTCGTGGATCCTGTGGGTACTTGCTGTACAGCCTGCGAAAGTACTCAGCAGCACTAGACTCCTGCTTGTTTTGTAGGAGTGCGTCGGCCATGATGTAGAGAGCCTGTGCGCCCTCCTGCGTACCTTCGTAGTGAGGTAAGACATCGACCATGAGCTCAGCCACGCGGCCATACTTACCCTCGTTGTAGTACTTCTTGGCATAAGAGTAGCGGAGCGTGGGGTCTTTAGACTTCTGTATGCGCATATACTCAGCGCAGCTACTGGTGAGCAGGAGCCAGCTGAGAGCTAAGAGGCTGATGAGCGTTTGTCTTGTCATACTTAATACCTACAGGATACTATTGCACGCAAAGGTACGAAAAAAGAGATTAGAACGAGATCGCTCGTACTCCCGTAGATTCTGCAGCTTTCATTACGAGTGAGATTAACACGCTGAGGTGTAGCGAATTGTAGGGAGTCGATGGCCTGTGCGTCCCTTGTGTCAAAGCGAGACGAGCTTTAAAGTCAAGAAGTTCATAATGTAGTATTTAACGGATGCTGATGCACAGACCGTCGATTTCCTACAAATCGCTACTCGTGAGAGTTGCGGGATTTAGGACCCGATCGGACAGCCGAAACTATCATTGACGGATGCATAGATAGGAGGAAAGATCGCTGAAAAACTGGAGACACCTAGATTCAAAAATTGCATGTGCTACTGGGTACTGCAGAGCTAGATACAGACTGCAAGTAAATATACCTCATAGTGGGTATTGTGTTATCAATCAAGCAGCTATACCTTTGTGTCGTCTTGGGAACAGCCTTTTTTAGAGCAAACCTTCGATTACTACACATCAACAAACGCTAGCGCATATGAAAGCATATATCTTTTGCATACTTCTCATCTTAGGAGGACTCATACCGTCATCTCTAGCGGCTACACCGTTACAGCTTTATGTAGACAATGTCGAAGTCTCAGAGAGCAATGCAGCAAATGTCCTCAAGGGGCAAGGAGAGGGCAGAGATGGCTGTGTGAGCTTTGATTACAAGACTTATACTCTAACACTCCGAGGCGCGAAATTGACCAATAGCATCAAAATAACGGGAGAGCGTCCAGACCAGCTTATCACGGTACAACTCGAGGGGAAGAATGAAATAATCACCAAGAACTGGGCTTTTCAGATCTTTTCTCCTGTACTCATACAAGGTCCTGGGAGCTTATACATTCATAGCTCGGGAAGATATGCCCGAGGCTTTTCTATCAGCGGGATGCAAGATGAGCTTTACCTTAAAATAAGCAAGACTACGGTGCGCGTCGAAGCTGTAAATGACAGCAATGATGGCGAGGCTCTCTTTTCCCCTGTAAAGAGAGAGGGATATGTCATAATCGAGGATGCTCACTTCTCTAGTATTGGACTTGTAGCTGGAATGAAGGAGCTATACCTACAGGGGTGCGATATAGTCAATAAGGATCAAGTATATCTCGGACAGCTCAATGATAACTGGGGCTATACATGTGCCGTCATAGCTACAATTCCCGATGATAAGCTCAACTATGGTCTACTACAGATCGCACCTGATCAAAGCTATCCCATTGCCATCGGACAGACTCAAGTGACCCGTGATAATGCATCCGACATCCTTGCCTCCACTGGCACTTCCGGCTCTGCTAGTTATGACCCCAAGAGCAACACACTATACCTCAAAAACCTAATCCTCGACACCAACCTAGAGAATGGGATATTCTCTCGCTTTGCTCCCATCGACAAGACCCTAACCATTGATGTGGAAGGCAATGTAGAACTACACAGCAAGCTCTCGGGGATGCTCCTCTTTGGCAATACCTGTATACAAGGTTCTGGATCAATCAAAGTATATGCCGATGATGGTAGCCAAGACTATGGAGGTATCCTCATCGCAGACAAAGACACGCTCACAGTACGAGACTGTCATCTCTTTGCTAGTGGTCCTTTTGCCCTAGGAGGAATTCGTCTACAAAGTCGCCTACTGATCGACAATGCGACCCTCGAGCTCACCTGCACCAATAAGACAAGAGGAGCGACTATTGAGGGCTTTGACGCTCTCGTCTTAAAACGAGCTTCCTTTATCAATCCTCAGGGGGTTCGCTTTGACGCTAACCTATGTGGGGCGACGACCGATGGGGTGACACTATGCAAAGAGCCTATACAGATAGCTCGAATGAATTCGGTACAACACGTACGCCCTTCTACACCCAGTATATCAACGTCACTAGGGCAGCTGTCGATAGGACAGCCCGTCTCACCGATGACTATCAAGGTGTACACACTATTAGGAGAGCTCGTCTATGAGCAACTACTGACAGGACAAGTCACCATTCCTCTACCCTCTGGTGTTTATATCCTAGAGTTAGGTCTATACCATCAGACGATTCTAATCCCTTAATATAGGATTGACAACTCTCATCCCCTCAATAAATAATCACTATGCCTCGATACGCCTCCGTCGCTTATACGACACTCGTTTTTCTTATCTTAATACTCTCTCCTATCATCTCGTCTGCTCAAACAATCACCGTAGACAACGTCCTCATTACGCCAGATAATGCGTCAAACGTACTGGTTGGACTCGGAGCAGGCAAGGATGGGTGCGTCTCGTATGACTCTAGGACTCGTACGCTCTCTCTGCGAGACGCCTCCCTAGACTATGGGATAAAGGTTACCAAAGCCCTAGATGAGGTCATCGTCCGAGTCGATGGAGAGTGCTCAGTCAAAGCTGACAAATTCGGATTATATACCGAGGGATATGTGACAATCACAGGTAGTGGCAAGCTCAAAGTATCTTGCCCAAAGCCCTCTTCTGGAGCTTTTGCGATGAATAGTCCTGAGGCTATCCTTCGATTCAAAGAGTGCACTGTCGACGTTGTAGGTGTAGATGGAGCTTTTGCTGTTGCTTCATTATCTCGTGGACACGGATTGCTGGTCTTCGATCATGTAAATTGGACTAGCACTGGTCTTGTTGGGGCAATGAATCGCATCAGTATCAAGAGGACGGACATCATGCAGCCTCAAGGTGGACGAGTAGGCATTAAGACTCCAGAGGATGGCCCTTCCTTCTCCGCAATAATTGGGAAAGACGGCAATGCGAATTCGGGTCTCTTCCAGCTAAAACGGAACAACAAGTATCCACTGCGTATCAATGACATTGATATCACGACACAAAATGCATCCAATATCTTCCCAAACTCTGTAATACCAGGAAGCTATGCGTACTACAATCCAAACAGCAATCTTCTTAAGATATGCAATCTAGAGTACTACAATATGAATGTTCCCAATATTGAGAACTTTCATGACGAGACTGACCCGCCCTTGACGATTGAAGTGTATGGGGTCTGTCAGGCTTGGAGCGTATATGCTAGCATCTACAGTCGAGGTCCCCTAATTATCACTGGTCCTGGGAAACTCTTTGTCGAGACGAAAGATTTAAAGCTGGGAGCATCTGCCATAACCATAGATGATCGGCAGTCCCTAACCATCAAAAAGACAAATGTCTACGCTTCTGGATACTATGCCATAGGAGGACTAAAAGAAAACAGTGCTCACCTAACCATCGAAGACGCTTACGTTGAAATGAACTGTACGCGCCCCAATGATGGTGCCTCTCTCATCGGATTCCAATCGATGCAGTTGCATGGGGTATCTATTCTGGAGCCTCAAGGTGTAACCTTTGACCCCTCTGCGTCAGGATTACTATACAATGATGGTCGCCTAGTAAGAGAGAGGGTCGTTATAGGCAATGATCAATGGAATGCTATCTCCCGACCTAGCCAAGAGAAGTTCGTAAGCAATCCTATCATCAAGACAAGTGGTCACACCTTGACTATCGACCTAAGAGATGCGAGAAGCAGAACTAACACTGCTTTTCTATATGACAGTCGAGGAACTGAGGTTACAAGAGTAGAGCCAAATACTCAAGTTCACCTACAGCTTTCTCCAGGCACCTACATCATTATATGCGGAGATTACGCACAGAAAATCATAATCTCCTAAAGTCCCTCCCCCTACTTTTACAACAAGACAAACTATATTTAGACCAAATACTACAATGCGTTATATCAACCTTCATCACATCCTATGTACACTACTCCTCCTGACCAGTAGCACCATCGTGTATGCTCAGGGAAAGGTATCTCTAGGTCTCGAGGTAGAGCCAAAAGGCTCAGCGACCATAACCTGCACCGATGAGCAGGGCCGCTCTTACAATAGCTGGGATAAAGTTCCCCAAGGGACCCTGCTAACCATCACAGCAACCCCTAATGCAGGATACAAGATTGACTTTATTTGGCTTGATGGTGTCAAATACAAAGACGACACCCTGACTCCCCTCCTCGATAGTGAAGGGCGAGCCACAATCAAGCATACCGCCACTGGCTATATGCTCTCATATACTGTATATCTAGATAAGGTAGAGACACCTCAGCCGAAAGACTTCACCATAACTATTGCTGAGCCCAATAGCGCGCATGGGCGGATATCCGTTGTGGACTTCTATACTAAAGAGGAGATTCAAGACAAAGCCAAAGTGCAGCCAGAGACAATCATCGAAGTAACAGCTTTCGAGTACGAAGGCTTCGAGATTGAATCTCTGCAGATAGGAGAGAAACAGCTTTCTCGTGACGAGCTCAACATCTCTGATCATGCTACCGAAGGTATTCAGTACACTGTGCAGAGCGACATCTCTATAGTTGCGACTTACAAGCCCACTGCCCAAGAATGTGAGGTGACGATTACTGCGCCAGATGAGAGTCACGGGCGGATAGCCGTTGTGGACTTCTATACTAAAGAAGAAATTCAAGACAAAGCTAAAGTGCAGCCAGGGACAATTATCGAAGTAACAGCTTTCGAATACGAAGGCTTCGAGATCGAATCTCTGCAGATAGGAGAAAAACAGTTTTCTCGCGACGAACTCAACATCTCTGATCATGCTACCGAAGGTATTCAGTACACAGTGCAGAGCGACATCTCTATTGCTGCAACCTATAAAGCTAAAGAGCAAAAAGCATCCATATCTTGGATTACTCCCCCAGCAACTGAAGGTACGCTAAAAGTCCTCTCTTCATCAGGGACCGAATTAAATATGCCCAGCACTCTGCCTATTGGAGATCAGATTACCATCGTCGTGACTCCGCAAGATGGCTATATCATTGAGGGAATACGTATCAACACCCTCTTCATCCCAGCCTCTAGCCTTACAGCATCAACTGAAGGAGGAAGCCTCTACCATCATCGCCTTTCAGAAAATGTAGAGATCTCGGCAGCATTTAAGCCCATCACCCCTCCCACATACACGCTATCCTTCAGCTGGCCTAAGAGTGTAGACACTCTAGTTACAGCCACATGCGGGGGTAAAACAATAACTTCTGGAGTACTACTACACGAGGGGGATGAGGTCACATTCTCACTGCAGGACAACGACAACTACATCGTCGACCATTGGAAGGTAAATGGCTCAACAAATGCTATGGGAAGTCCAACACTAAAACTCACAATGCCCAATGAATCCGTCAATGTAGAACTCCTAGTCAAGGAAGTAAAGAAACACAAAGTCTCATTTCAGTTTAATGGAGAAGGTGGTATGGTCACTGCTCTAGCCAATGGACTTGTTGTATCTTCAGGAGCTTCTCTACTAGAGGGTACAGAGATTACTTTTGAGGCACACCCATTTGAAGATGAAGGATACACAATTGAAAAATGGACTTATAATGGGGAGATAGTAAACGACAAGAACCCCGTCTACAGAGTCACCCTCAATGCGGATATTAACGTGTCAGTGCAATTTGTCAAGGCTGATGCTATCCCGACCATCTCTATCGATAACAAGTTCTCGCCATGCTATCATCCTGTAGGACAGGTGTGGATTATCCCCTTCGGCAAGAGCATTTGGCAGCTACATAGTATTTCTGGAGACTTGATTGCTGAAGGAGAGAGTGACGCTGTAGAGGCTTATGCCCTTCCTAGTGGAGTTTATCTACTAACTATCAATAACACCTCCTATAAAGTTGTCAAGCCTTAGCTAGGCTTTTTGCGTGATAACATGAGTCTTGTGTCAGATTTGCCGACTCATATATCCAGCTTCACATAGAGCTACAAGGGGGAGAAGACTCCCTAATATATACCCCCCCCACCTGGAGTGTACAGAGGCACTTAGGTGAGGGGGGGCTTGTGGCATTGGAGAGACTTGTTCCCCAGTGGTTGATGCAAAGGTAAGGGCGATCGTCCGGTGGAGACTTGTCTTGTGGCGGGTATGCGCTCGCCTTGCTGAGACAAGCCTAGTCCTCCGACTTTGAGCTGTGCGAATGCAGTGATCGCTGGGGTGCGGAAAAGCGAAATGCCTAAACGTACTTGAGATTTGTGAAATCGAGAGTCCCCGTTTATGGAAAAGAGAAGATACCCTAGCCGTCTCATAGGTGAGTCGGCTAGGGTATTCTAGTATAGATGGCCTGCGTCTAGAAGGAGTAGAGCGAGCTGATAGACTCGTGGCTGCAGACGCGGCGGATAGACTCAGCAAAAAGCTCGGCGACGCTGATGATGCGCACTTTCTCGCTCTTCTTAGAGTAGGGGATTGAGTCGGTGAAGATCATCTCCGTCAGGCCAGACTGATCGATGCGCTTGGTGGCGGGATCGCTCATGACGGCATGTGTCGCAAAGGCTCTGACAGACTTAGCGCCATGCTCTAGCATGAGGTCTGCAGCCTTGGTCATGGTGCCAGCGGTATCGACGATATCATCGACGAGGATTACATCCTTGCCTGTGACATCACCGATGATCGTCATCTCGGCCACCTCATTTGCCTTAGCGCGACGCTTGTGGCAGATGACCATGGGTACGCCAAAGTGACGTGCGTAGCTGTTTGCACGCTTGGTACCACCTACGTCAGGAGTAGCGATGCAGAGGTTCTCCACGGGTATGTTGTGCTCGATATACTCTGTGAAGACCGTAGAGCCGTATAGGTGGTCTACAGGTACGTTGAAGAAGCCTTGTATCTGGTCTGCATGTAGATCCATCGTGATGAGGCGGGTGATGCCAGCTACTGAGAGTAGGTCGGCAATCAGCTTAGCACCGATGGAGACACGGGGCTTGTCCTTGCGATCCTGTCTAGCCCATCCGAAGTAGGGTATGACCGCTGTGATGTAGTGTGCTGAGGCGCGCTTTGCCGCGTCGATCATGAGTAGTAGCTCCATGATGTTGTCGGCATTGGGGTAGGTCGACTGTACGAGGAAGATGTCCTTGCCACGGATGCTCTCTTCGTAGAATACGGCAAATTCGCCATCGGCAAAGTGCTCGGTACGCATTTTGCCCAAGGGGCAGCCCAGTGAGTCACAGATCTTCTCAGCGAGGTTCTGAGAGGCTGAGCCAGCAAATACTAAGTAGGGTAGTTCGTTCATTGCATTATCAGTATAGAGACAATCAGTACTACAAAGGTACTACTTTAATAATAAACGGCGGTTGCGACCTCTCGATTGCGCAGGGCTGACACACTATATATAGAATGAACCTATCTACTCCTCGCTGGTCGCTCATGTGTAGCTCTTGACAGCGCGATTGTGATGCGTCATCCCTGACTGAGACTGTTGCATAAAGGCGAATCGCTGTGTTGCTTTCGGGATTCGGCTTCGGT
>NZ_CABUAN010000033.1 GCF_902489635.1 uncultured Porphyromonas sp.
CGTCCGGAGCAGGGCGAGCTCCACTCCAAATTGCATTTTGGAGTGGAAAATACGCTGACGCATTACATACAATGAGCTTATATACCTCTCTACTGCTCGCTTGTCGCTCATGTGGAGCTCCTGGCAGAGCGATTGTAATGCGTCAGCTCTAGCTAGCGAAATTCAACGCTGGCTCGTTACAATAATTTAGAACTGACTACATATCAAAACGACGTTGCGTCGGGGAAAATCGATTTCCACGTGGATATTTTGAAATATCCAGGTGGAGAATTTTTATTTTCCACGTGGGGAAGAAAAAATTCTTCGGAGGAATCAAATGAAACTTCGGAGGAAATGAATGACGCCCACGTGGAAAATAAAAAATATCCACGTGGAGATTTGAGATTTCCCACGTGGATATTCGAGAAAGGAGGGTATCGGACGAATTTCCCCGTAAAGATATGTAAATAGGGATTAGAGGTTAGAAGTTAGAGGTTAGAAGTTAGAGATTAGAGGGATCGGAGCGGATCGGAATAGATCGGAATGAATCGGAGCTATCGGAGTGAATCAGAGCCATCTGAACAATCTCACCTCTCACCTCTAATCTCTCACCTCTAATCTCTAATTTCGTACCTTAGCGATATGAAATGCTCTCGAAGGGATGAGATACGTCGTGATCCGACTCGTATGAGGAGGCTCCTACGCACCATAACGCTGTCGCTATGGGGAGCCGTCCTCGTGGGTGTCGTTTACTACTTTGCTGTGGTCTATCAAGCACCTCAGGCTCAGACGGCTCGTACGCACACCACCTCTCAGACGGAGTGGCACGATGTGCCGATTGCAGATGTGGGGGCTGGTGAGGCCTACGAAGAGCTGGAGCGGTACAGCACACTCTATGCGTTGGAGTACCTACTGGACTGTGACTCGATCTGGCCCAATGTGGAAGCAAACAGGCTGCAGCTTTTCGATCTTTACGAAGAGGAAGAGGACGATGAGGACGATGAAGAGGAGGTGGTGCAAGTAAAAGTGGTGCCTGCCAAGCCGGCCTCTACGTCCGAGACTTCGCAAGAGCAGTCGCAAGCACAGTCTACAAGGCGTCAGGGTGCTATCTCTGATTGGGATTATCTCTTTCAGCAGTATGGCAACAAGTATGGCTGGGATTGGTATGTCCTAGCTGCGATAGCTTATCAGGAGTCCAAGTTTCGTGCAGAGGTCGTCGGCATGGGTGGTGCTACGGGGCTGATGGGTATCATGCCAGCTACGGGGCGTCGCTACGGATACAGTCGTGCTAAGCTCAAGCATGCCGAGAGCTCCATCCGCATAGCCTGTATGGCGTTGCGTGACTTCGGTCGTGCTTTCGCCCATATCACTGACGCGGAGCAGCGGATGAAGTTTACCCTCGCCTCTTACAACTCGGGCAGTGCGCATGTCCTCGATGCGCGTCGACTGGCTGAGGACGCGGGCTTAGATCCTGATCGCTGGGATGACTCTGTGGAGATCTATATGGCTCGTCTGAACGAGCCGAAGTACTACAACCATCCACTGGTGCAGCATGGACGTGCTAACGGTGCTCACACGGTGCGCTACGTGGCGGAGGTCTTCAACCGGGCGCAATCCTATAAATCAAAAGTGCAATATGCTACAACTGAATAATGTCTCACTAAGTTTCGGCAATAGAGTCCTCTTTACGGACATCTCGCTCTCGCTCCTAGAGGGTGACAAGGTGGGGCTTGTTGGGGTCAATGGGACGGGCAAGTCCTCGCTACTGCGTATCATCATGGGCGAGCTAGAGCCAGACAGAGGGACGATCACGCGACGCAACGGGCTGCGCATCGGCTACCTCTCTCAGCAGCATCGCTTTGCAGAGGGGGTGCGGGTGATCGATGCGGTCTTTTCGCCACATGACCCCACGGCGCATCTCGTGGGTGCCTGGCAGAGTGCCGTGGAGCGAGGCGATGCGGAGGCGCAGGAGCGACTTCTACCCGATATGGATCGTCTCTCCGCGTGGCAATATGAGCAGGAGGCTACAGCCATACTGCACGCCCTACGTATCACCGATGTGGAGCGTCCTATGGAGCTGCTCTCTGGTGGTGAGGTCAAGCGGGTAGCACTTGCCGGTGTCTTGCTCCAGCAGCCTGATCTCTTGATACTCGATGAGCCGACGAACCACCTAGACCTAGAGGTGATCGAGTGGCTCGAGGGTTACCTCTCGCGCTCACGGCTCACGCTCCTACTGGTGACCCACGACCGCTACTTCCTCGATCATATCTGTACCCGTATCGTGGAGATGGATCAGCAGCAGCTTTATAACTATGAGGGCAACTATGAGACCTTCCTCACCAAGCGGCAAGAGCGTCTAGAGCAAATGGCGCAAACGAGCGATAGACTGGCTAATATCTATCGTCAGGAGCTGGTCTGGATGCGTGCTACCCCGCAAGCGCGAGGTGGTAAGCAGCGAGCCCGCAAGGAGCACTTTGCGGAGTTGTCTCAGGAGCTGTCCCAGGCGCGGCAGATACTGCGCGAGCAGACGACCATCGAGCCTCTCCACTCGTCCGTTCGTCTAGGCAAGCAGGTGATCGAGCTGGAGGGTGTCTCCAAGAGCTTTGAAGAGTCGAAGCCACTCATCCGAGACTTTGACTACACCTTCTCACGCAGAGATCGTGTCGGCATCGTCGGGCCCAATGGTTGTGGCAAGACGACTCTGCTTAAGATGATCATCGGCGAACTAGAACCTGACAGCGGCTCAGTGCTTATCGGCGAGACGGTGCAGGTCGGTTACTTCGGGCAGAAGTTACCGAGCTACGCCCCCGACAAGCGGGTGATCGACATAATCTCCGACATAGCCAGTCACATTACAGATCCTGTGACAGGTCAGTCGGTCTCAGCTACGCAACTACTGCAGAGGTTTCTCTTCACCAGTGATCGTATCTACACGCCTGTATCGCTGCTCAGTGGCGGTGAGCTCAGACGACTCTATCTCTGTACGGTGCTGATGGCTAGCCCTAACCTGCTCATACTCGATGAGCCGACGAATGATCTGGACATTACAACGCTGGGCGTGCTGGAGAGCTACCTTAGCTCCTTCGAGGGTGTCCTTATTATTGTGACGCACGATCGTTACTTCCTGGACAAGCTCGTGGAGCACCTTTTCGTTTTCGAGCGGGGAGGGCATATTCGCGACTTCCCGGGCAACTTTACCCAGTATCGTCTGCAGCAAGAGGTCGAGGCGCAGCAAGCGGCTGAGCAGGCTACGCCTCAGGAGGCCAAAAGCACGGCACCCGCAGCCAGTCAGGCGACTCGGCAAGGCAATCGAAAGAAGCGACGCAGCTATCGTGAGGAGCAAGAGTTTCAGCAGCTGGAGCAGCAGATCCCGCAGCTCGAGGGACGCATTGCGGAGCTAGAGCAGCGGATGTCTTCGGGGAGCCTTAACAACGAAGAGCTACTCAAGGCTGGTGAGGAGATCGCACAGACGCAACAAGAGATGGAGCAGGCGTCTGAGCGTTGGTTTGAACTAGCTGCTATCGAGGAGGAAGCATGAGACTAAGACTACCCATCTGGCTGGCTCGCCAGCTATACAGTCGCGATAATCGTCGTCACAGCAAGGTGTATGCCTTGGTGCGCTTTGCGATCCCAGCCATAGCACTGAGCCTAGCGGTCATGCTCCTAGGCATTGCGATCATGGACGGCTTTCAGTACAGCGTCCGTGATACGGTGCGTCTCGTGACAGGCGATGTGATCCTCTGCGAGTATGGCAAGCAGCCGATAGACCTAGACAATGTGATCACCCTGACGCCTCAGATGACACAGCGGATGAACGAGATGCCTGAGATAGCCTCCGTGCGCCCCGTCCGTACAGCTGTCGGCATGATCAAGACCGACAGTACCTATCAGGGGGTTGCCGTCACGGGGGTAGACGACTTCACATTCCTCGAGCCGCTCTGCGCTATGGGTGACTTGTCTGACACGACACTTGCTGAGGGGGCTAATCCGATCGTCCTGCCTAAAGCCTCTGCGCAGAAGCTAGGACTAACGATCGGTGACAAGGTCGTGCTTTACTTCCTAGGTGACAAGGTGTCGGTGCGCTCCTTCACGCTGATAGCGATACTGGAGCTAACCAATACGGCGCAGCCACTTGCCTATGTGACCAACGACCTGCTAGGACGTGTAGGGGACTGGCAACAAGATCAGTACACACGCATTGAGATCCTCGCAAAGAACACGGACCGCTCGCTCCTAGATATGGAGACCTCGCTCTCAGACAAGCTAATTCAGTCGCTCTCGGAGCCAGGCGTCACACATGAGACCTTAGGAATCTACACCGGCACCCAGATTAATGGCGGGGTCTACCAGTGGATCGACTCGCTACGGCCGAATGTTCAGATACTGCTGGTGCTGATGGCGCTCGTAGCGGCCTTTACGATGATCAATGCGCTCCTGATCATTATCCTAGACCTGACGCAGACCATCGGCTTGCTCAAGGCACTCGGCATGACCTATCGATCGCTCACGACGATGAGCTTGGCGATCGCTCTGCGCATCATCGCCTGGGGGATGCTCTGGGGCAACCTCCTGGCGGGCCTCATCATCTGGAGCCAGTACCAGTGGCAGTGGCTCACGCTCGACCCAAATGTCTACTACATCTCGCACGTCGCGATGCGCATCCGTCCTGTGGCGTGGATCGTGGTCAATGTGGCAACGCTCCTGCTCTGTCTCCTACTCTTACTCCTCCCGGCACGTATCATCCAGCGAATCTCGCCGACGACGGCACTTCGCTTCGAATAACTACGACTGACTATGACGAAAAGCTCTACCGCTCCTCACAAAGGAGGTTGCATACAGACGATCTTTCAGGAGATAAAGACCCTCTTACTGGGGTTCAGTCAAGTGTTTCTCTTGCAAAGTGCTTTGTCCGGTGCCCTGATCTTGGCAGGACTCTTCTGCAACTCTTGGCAGCTAGCACTCTTAGCTCTCTTGGGCTGTCTGGTCTCACGGTCGGTCGCCTCGCTCTGGCGAGACACGAAGTCGGAGATAGCCGATGGCCTCTACGGCTTCAACGGCACCTTGGTGGGTATCGCCATAGGAGTCTACTGGGAGATCAGCTGGCTCTCGATACTTCTGCTGGTGGTCGGGGCAGCTCTCTCCACATGGTTGGCGCGAGCCTTCCGCCGGCATGCTCAGCTACCTGGGCTGACAGCTCCTTTTATCATCGCTGTGTGGGTGTTGCTCCTGCTGAGTATGCTAGCTCCGCAAGGGGTAGGACTCCTCGACTCTGTGGCGCAGCTAGAGGAGGGGCTGTCACAGTGGCGCATGCTCGGGGTGGCACTTGGGGATAGTGTCGGGCAGGTAATGTTTCAGGCGAATGTCTTGACTGGAGTCCTCTTCTTCCTGGCGATCGCCTGGGAGTCACGCCGCAAAGCTCTCTACACCTTGCTGGGAGTCCTCATTCCGATGCTTGTGATCCCCTTTGTACCAGAGACTGTATGGCGCGAAGGCTTGCTAGGCTACAACGCCGTGCTCTGTGCCATCTATTGGTCTGGTACGAGCGAGCGACGCTTGCTCTACGCGGTTGTCTCCGTAGTGCTCTCTGTGCTCCTAGAGCTACTCGCACTCTATGCAGGTTTGATTCCGCTGACGGCTCCTTTTGTGCTGTCCGTATGGATTGTATGGCTATGGAGTAGATGTTGTCAGTTAGCAGTCGCTAAGAGGTAAGGTTAGACTGCTGAGCATAGTATGAGGCGAGGGGGGTTGCACCGCAATCATTTAATGCTTAACTTTGTACGAGTAATAGGAGTGCTCCCTCCTAGGGGAGCTTTCCGCTTTTGTGCAAACGCTTTGCATACACATTAAAAATACAATATAACTCTCATGACAAAAGTAGGTATCAATGGTTTTGGTCGTATCGGCCGACTAGTCTTCCGCGCTTCGATGAAGCGTGATGATCTCGAGGTAGTAGCAATCAACGACCTCATCGATGTCGAGTATATGGCATATATGCTCAAGTATGACTCTGTACATGGACGCTTCGACGGCACGGTCGATGTACAGGATGGCATGCTCGTAGTCAACGGTCGCAAGATCCGTGTGACAGCTGAGAAGGAGCCACGCCTGATCAACTGGGGCGCTGCTGGCGTAGAGTATGTCGTAGAGAGTACAGGACGCTTCCTCACCAAGGAGCTCTCACAGGGACACATCGAGGCTGGTGCTAAGTATGTCGTCATGTCGGCTCCCTCTAAGGACGATACACCTATGTTCGTCACAGGTGTCAACCTTGACAAGTATGTCCGCGGTACGCAGTTCGTCTCTAACGCTTCTTGTACGACCAACTGTCTCGCTCCGCTCGTAAAGGTGCTCAACGACAACTTCGGCGTAGAGCAGGGTCTTATGACTACCGTACACGCTGCTACGGCTACGCAGAAGACGGTCGACGGTCCCTCACTCAAGGACTGGCGTGGCGGTCGCTCCGCTATCGGCAATATCATCCCCTCCTCGACAGGAGCTGCTAAGGCTGTCGGCAAGGTGATCCCCGAGCTCAATGGTAAGCTCACGGGTATGTCCTTCCGCGTACCTACGATGGACGTATCTGTCGTAGACCTGACAGTACAGCTCAAGCGTGGTGCTAGCTACGACGAGATCTGTGCTGCTATGAAGAAGGCCTCTGAGACCAATCTCAAGGGAATCATGGAGTACTGCGACGAGCAGGTTGTAAGCCAGGACTTCGTGAGCGATCCACACACCTCTATCTTTGACGCTAAGGCTGGTATCGCTCTGACTGACACCTTCGTCAAGGTAGTCGCGTGGTATGACAATGAGTGGGGTTACTCTAACAAGGTACTCTGCCTCATCGCTCACATGGCTGAGGTCAATAAGTAATCACGCTAAGACTAGCGAAGAGCTTTCACTCTAAAACAATCGGACGCAAGGCGCAGATGGTAGGAAGAGCATCGAGTGCATCCCCTACCACTGTGACTTGCGTCTCGCTTTTTACCCCTAAAGTGTATCACGAGCCGTGGCCGACTCTACGAGGCTTTTGCGGCAGTGATACCTTCCGTTACTCACATAAGATGATAAGCTGATGGACTTTTACGAACTAGATCTAGAGGATGAGGTCCTCGACGGACTGGATGCGATGAACTTTGTGGAGACCTCTCCTATTCAATCGGAGACGATCCCCCCACTCCTAGAGGGGCGAGACGTCATCGGTTGTGCGCAGACTGGATCGGGCAAGACGGCAGCTTATCTGCTCCCCTTCCTCAATAAGGTAGCACGTCAAGAGCTACCCAAAGAGCATCTCGGAGCCGTCGTCATGGCGCCCACACGAGAGCTCGCCAAGCAGATCGATCAGGAGGTCGAGGGCTTTGGCTATTATGTCTCAGTCTCTACCCTCGCCATCTACGGAGGTACCGACGGCATCGCCTGGGAGCAGCAAAGACGAGGCATGGCACTCGGAGCAGACATCGTCATCGCCACGCCAGGACGACTCCTCTCGATGCTACGCCTCGGAGCGTGCGACCTATCGCATGTACAGTACTTCGTACTAGACGAGGCTGATCGTATGCTCGACATGGGCTTTTACGAAGACATTATGGAGATCTACAAGGCACTGCCTGAGGATTGCCAGCATGTGATGTTTTCCGCTACGATGCCCAAGGAGATCCTCAAGCTCTCGGAGAGCATCCTCGTCGATCCCGTCCTCGTCGAGCTAGCGGTGGCAAAGCCCCCTAAGTCGATCATGCAGACTGCATACATCTGCTATGATGCGCAGAAGCTCCCGATCATCCGATCTCTCTTTGCAAATCCTGAGTCGGAGCTCTCACGCACCATCATCTTTGCGGGGACCAAGGCGACTGTCCACGCACTCGCTCAGACACTTACTAGAGATGGACTGCCCGTTGCTGAGATGCACTCGGATCTGTCGCAGGAGCGTCGCGAGGAGGTCTTGAGAGACTTCCGTATGGGACGCATCAAAGTACTCGTCGCCACCGACATCGTGGCACGCGGTATCGACATAGACGACATTGCGGTCGTGATCAACTATGAGGTGCCTCGCGACTTTGAGGACTACGTCCACCGCATCGGCCGTACAGCACGTGGTGCCGACGGCAAGGGCTTGGCGATCACGCTCGTCTCGCCCAGTGATCAGCAAGACTTCGCACGCCTGGAGCAGTTCCTCGAGCAGGAGATCTATCGCATTCCGCTAGATTCATCCCTCGGTGAGGCACCTACCTACGCCCCCAACGAGCGCACTAATAGTCGTGGCTCCTCTAGAGGCAAAGGCAACGGACGTGGCAGATCACATGGTAAAGGTCACGGACGAGGTAAGTCCCAGGGCAAAGGTCGCTCCTCACAGCGTAAAGGTCGCTCCGGTGGTCACAAGGATAGCAAGCAATAACAGCCTCTATGAAAGCGCATCAGCGTATCGGCATCCTAAGCGATACGCACGGATACATCGATGATCAGATCTGCAAGGCACTTGCCGCGTGTGATCTGATCTTTCATGCAGGCGACATCGGTGCTCCGCAGGTACTAGAGCGGCTGCAAGCCATCGCCCCGACGCTAGCGGTGTATGGCAACATAGATGACGCTACGCTACACGCACAGCTCCCAGAGGTGGTTCATACAGAGGTGGCGGGTGTTGAGCTGGTTATGACACACATCGGCGGCTATCCAGGACACTATGAGCGCGTCTTCTCCCCTTATCTTACTCCATGGCATGAGCATCCGATGATTACCATCTCGGGGCATAGTCATATCCTTAAGGTGATGCCGGACAAGTCCCGTCCAGGACTACTCCACATCAACCCCGGGGCAGTGGGGCGCAGTGGATGGCATCAGAGTCGCACCCTCATACGCCTGCAGATCACCTCAGGGCGACCACACGACCTAGAGGTGGTCGAGTGGCCCCGCTAATTTGCTCTGGGGAATTTATAGCAGATACATTACAAAATAGAATCTCCACGTGGAAATTCTCAAATCCCTCCGGAGGGACGAAATGATCCCCACGTGGGGACGAAATAAAACTTCGGAAGAATCAAATGAAACTTCGGAGGAATGAAATGAAACTTCGGAGGAATCATTTCTCGCCTACGCGGAGAATAGAAAATAGCCACGTGAGAATTCGCAACTTCTCACGTGGCTATCATATTATCGTGCCACTTGGCTAAAGCGCACCATCCATAGACCTTCGCGCTTTCAGCACCACAAAGCATTATGTGATGTCTATAGTGAAGCCTAGGGATTAGATTCCCTTAGCCTCCTCCATAGAGATCAGATTGTTCATCAGAGCGTAGATTGTCAGACCGCTAGGCGAGTGAATGTCTAGCTTGGCAGCTATGTTGCGCCGGTGCGTCACGACTGTGTGCGGTGAGAGGTGCAGGACATCGGCTATCTCCTTATTGGTCAGACCTCGTGCCACCCAGGTGACCACCTCACACTCTCGCTGCGAGAGGGGCGTCTGCTTCGCCTCATCGCTCTCCAGAGTATCCGTATCTGGTTGCTCAGCTTCTTGTATTTGTTGTATTAAGCTCTGTGGCTCGATCGTTGGTAGACAGACGAAGCTGTAGCCTTTGTATAGATCCTCTGGGAGTAGATTGTGATTGATCGCAACGAGTGTCGGCTCCTTACCTGCGGGGAGTAGATCAGGGTTGTACTGTACGCCCGTCAGGAGCGGGTTAGCGATGATTATGTCAGGAGCGATAAATGTGATATGCTGCTTCAGCGCATCTAGGTCGAGCAGATCCACGCATAGCTGTACGGAAGAGTCGGGGAAGCCTCTACGCAAAGCTAGCTGCAAGCCATAGGCGAGGAGTTTGTGAGGCTCAATGATAAGTATCGTGTGTTGCATCCGTTTGGGTTGTTTATGCGTGTCTGTTGCTGGCTTCGAGTGTCTCCTCGATCTGCTTGATGAGCGGTACGAAGAGACAGTCCTCGATATGATTGTGCCACATCAGGTCACTCTCGGTGGTAAAAAGCTCGTGCAGGACATTTGTCAGCGCATAGTCTCCCATCGACTGGTAGTACTTGATTAGGATATTCTTGAGATCGGTGATCTTCATCTCTATATGGTCGTGTCTACTCTCAAACTCGTCGATCGAGTAGCCCTTGTCGCGATCTCCCTTTAGTAGCCGATGGACGTAGGGGAAGAGCACCTCGTCCTCGTATCCCATGTGCTTGTGTACCTCCTCGACATAAGCATCATAGAAGCGGTGGATCAAGGCGGCTACCTCTGGCGAACCCTCCTCGACAGCGGTAAAAAGGTCTCCTCGCAGATTTGGAAGCTTATAGTCTAGGAAGTAGTGATGTGATCGCTGCAGATAAGCTATGAGCGACTCAGCCGAGATCTCGTGTAGTAGCTCCTCCGGTATCGTATCAGACTGCGTCGTCAGCATGTTGACGACAGCGAGGAGCGTATTCGTATCGACACCATTAGCCTGACACACCTCACCGACACTCTTGTCGCCGAAGCCTAGAGGGATGCCAAAGCGGGTGATTACCATGAGCAAGTCATAGTGCGTCAAGATCAACTTACTCAGAGAGGTCTGAGCGTCGAAAGGGTGGTTGAGGAGAGTAGGAGGATTCATAAACTAATTAGTTTTTGGTAGGTGTGTTACTATAACTAGATACCACCAGCAAAGATACGAATGATCTGCCGACCACTCAATACCTATCAGTAGGTAGGGATTAGAGATTAGATTTTAGAAGTTAGAGGTTAGAGGGGGCTAAGGGCACTAGTGCTCCTAGTGGCACTAGTACCCTTAGCCAACCGCTAGTCGACTAGGACGCGGTACACCTGGTCGCCTATGCGAACGAGGTAGGGTCCTGATGGTAGTGCTGAGCAGTCGTATGGCTCACCGCATCGTGCCGTGCCGATCAGTATGCCCTGAGCTGTGTAGAGAGACATCTTTGCATCTGCTGCATAGCCCTCGACGATGAGCTGATCGTTGGCAATATAGACACGCGGAGTCTCTGCCGTCGGTGTGGTGAGTGCATTGTCTTTGCAGAAGGTTACCTCTAGATTGATCTCCTTATCGACCTTGACACCGACCTCTAGCTCATCTCGCCAGTCGGTCATCTCCTCGCCATTGACGATCCACTTGTCGACCCGTAGCGTCGGGTCTGGCGTGGCGACACAGTACACTGTCTCGCCCTCCTTGACCAGTGTCCCTGAGCTTATGATCTCTTGTGTACTGCTGAGTCGTACGGAGAGGTAGCCTCCAGGGCCATAAGTGAAGTTAAACGGATACTGTGGCACTGTAAGCTCCTTAAAGACAGCGGTCACATGACCATCACGATAGAGCTCATAGTAGAAAGGACTCCCCTCGTCTAGTGATCGCTCGCCGTCGGCCCTCCAGTAGTCTAGCTCATGCCCCTTGTCTGCCTTAGCCACAAAGGTGATCTCAGAGCCTGCAGGGATACGGTCGCCCGACTTAACCTTCACCGCCGTGCCCATATTGTCCATATAGTAGGCATTCTCGATGATGCCACCACCCTCACTATCGTAAGTGATCGTGTAGCCCTCTGCGGGGAGCTTCTTATAGTGAGCGACGATATTGACATCGTCTGTGATAATGTACTCAAAGAAAAGTTGGTCAGCCTCGTGACAGCGCTCGCCATTGATCTCATAGTAGTCTACCTGATAGCCATCCTCTAGCTCAGACTGTATGTACACCTTGGTGCCACGGTCTACGAGATCGCCTGACTTGAGCTCTTTCCAGGGATTGACGATGGCGACACTCAGAGTACCACCCTCATTCATAGAGAAGGTGACCCGCGCCTGTCCTGAGGGCTGCTCACTAGCGGTGCGTGGCACACGAGCCACGATTTGATTCGTCTCGGCAGCTGCTGCATAGTGTGGATAGTAGTCGTTGTACGTCTGAATGCCTACTACCAGTGTGTCCAGTTGCTGTCCTCCTCGTGTAAAGAGCGACTCGGATAGCTTGAAGACCCCCCCCTCTACACTGTATTGATTGGAGAAGATCGGCGTGTTGGGAGCCTCTCCTTCCTCAGAGGCGATCATTACGTTGGGGTAGGTCGTGGTGTAGCTCTGCCCCTGAGCATCCTGTACGGTATGCTGGAAGGAGAGATCTATCGTCCGAGGCGATACATGGATAGGGTCAAGAGTTATCTCGGGGCACTGGTCATAGTTGACGTCAGACTCTCGCAGCTGATCGGTAAAGAGTGGCAACTGGTCATAGGTGAGGGCATTGCCCGAGAGGCTAGCCTTCCGAAGTGTGGAGAGGCCCTTGACGCCTATCAGCCGGCGTAGCTGTCGATTGTTGTATACCTCCAAGGAGCTGAGCTGCGTCAACCCCGTGAGGTCTATCGCCTGTAACTGTTGCTGGTTATAGAGCTTGAGCTTCTGCAGATGCTTCTGCTGTGTCAGGTCGAGGGTGCCTTGCAGTGAAGGCATCTCAGGGGTGTCGAGGCGTGTCGAGAGCAAAAGCTCCTCGAGTATCCCGTCTTGTGGTAGGGTGATGCTCCGCAGGTTTTGTACTTTGAGTACCTTGAGCTGAGGACAGCGAGAGACATCTAGGTGGTACGGAGTCGTAGAGCCCGACATCGGACAGGCGAAAGCAAAGTCTAGCCGCTCTAGAGCGGGTGAGGCTATTTCGCCAAAGCCTAAGACATTGAGCCGTCCCTCCGTAGCCCACGGCTCTTCGAGCATAGTTATAGAGGTGCCGTCGATAGTTATCTTAGTCCCCTCGGCCACAGGCTCAGCATAGGTGTGGGAGACCGCCTTGGCGTAGCGACTCCTGGGGTCGGCTAGCTTCTCGCTCGACCCGTCTCCCCAGTAGACGGTGACCGAGGCGTTAGGGAGCGTGTTGTACTTAAAAGTCACGGAGCTACTCCCTGGAGTCACACATAGCTCGATAGGATACTCTAGACCATCCTGAGCGAGTAGCCCATGAAGTGGTAATAGGCAGAGTAGGAGCCAATAAGTAATCTTTGCTTTCATACTGATATGGATCTGTTGATACGATGACAAAGGCTCTAGACACAACTATGGGGACTTAGTTGCAGAGCCTTGATGGATCAACCAAGCTCCCTTTGATATAGCGAAGATAGTTATTTCTAATGACAAAGTGTAATCAGAGATGTCTCACCTCTAATCTCTAACTTCTAACCTCCAATCTCTATTTACATATCTTTACGGGGGAATTCGTCCGATTCCATCCTTTCTCGAATATCCACGTGGAAAATCTCAAATTCCCACGTGGATATTTTTTATTTTCCACGTGGGCGTCATTCATTTCCTCCGAAGTTTCATTTGATTCCTCCGAAGAATTTTTTCTTCCCCACGTGGAAAATAAAAATTCTCCACCTGGATATTTTGAAATATCCACGTGGAAATCACTTTCCCCCGACACCGCGCCGTATCGATATGTAGTCGGCTCTAAATTATTGTAACGAGCCGGCGTTGAGTTTCCCCTGGGTCGGAGACGTGTCACTCCTAACCTCTAATCATGAACAAAGGCGCACCCAGCATCCGTGCTGAGTGCGCCTCGTTGCATTGAGTCTCGTGATATGCGAGACGAGTAGTTTCTTTAGTCTAGTATGGTGACCCAGCCGTGTGTA
Source organism: uncultured Porphyromonas sp. (assembly GCF_902489635.1). GTDB lineage: Bacteria > Bacteroidota > Bacteroidia > Bacteroidales > Porphyromonadaceae > Porphyromonas. Next base: position 13,552 of record NZ_CABUAN010000033.1, read on the forward strand.
TCAGGCTCGTCGCCGTACTGGATGCCACGTAGCTTGTTGTAGAGCTTCTGGCAGATAGGACCGGGCTTACCATCCTTAGAGATCTCGTAAGTCTTGTGCTCATCGAGGTCATCGACACGTAGTATCGGGCTGATGACAGCAGCCGTACCACAAGCACCAGCCTCCTCAAAGGTAGCTAGCTCCTCCTCAGGTACATGACGACGCTCTACCTTCAGACCGAGATCCTCAGCGAGCTGCATCAAGCTCTTGTTCGTGATAGAGGGCAGGATAGAGGTAGACTCAGGCGTGATGTAAGTGTTGTCTCTAATTCCGAAGAAGTTAGCTGGACCGCACTCATCGATATACTTCTTCTCCTTAGCATCGAGGAAAAGGCAAGCGCTGTAGCCCTTCTCGTGAGCCAAGACGGTAGGTACCATACCAGCAGCATAGTTACCGCCCACCTTGATCGTACCAGTACCCAGAGGTGCCGCACGGTCATAGCCACGCATGATAGCCATAGGAGTAGGCTTAAAGCCCTCCTTGAAGTAAGGACCTACGGGAGATACAAAGACGATAAAGAGATACTCAGGAGCTGGCTTGACACCTACCTGAGCGCCGAGACCGAGTAGGAGTGGGCGGATGTAGAGTGAAGCACCGCTCTCGTAGGGAGGTACATAGTCCTTGTTGAGCTCGACAGCCTTCTTGACAGCCTTGATAAAGAGCTCTTCGGGTACGGGAGCCATGACGACACCCTCAGCTGAGCGGATCATACGCTTAGCATTCTCCTCGACACGGAAGAGGCGGATCTTACCATCCTTACCACGATAAGCCTTGAGACCCTCAAAAGCCTCCTGACCGTAGTGCAGACAGGTTGCGCCCATGTGTAGCGTGACCGTCTCCTCTGAAGAGACCTCTAGCTCACCCCACTTGCCATCACGATAGTAACAGCGTACGTTGTAATCGGTCTTGAGGTAACCAAACCCCAATGATGACCAGTCCAAATTCTTCATACTATATATAGGTAATAAAGTTGTTAGTAAAGTCCGTAGTAACGATCGGTCTACAAAGATACCTATTTTATTTGGTATTGTAGCTCTGCTGGAGATCTCTGAGCGTGGACACTATCTGACGAGGACTTTGTATGCCTTTCCGTCTATCGATACGATGTAGGTCGCATCGGAGAGGTGTCGAATAGTGGTAGCTCGGTGTGGCTCGGTAACGAAGCTGGCGACCTGATCGCCCGTGGTGTCGTAGACGATCACCTGTGCCTGCTGCGGGGTCGTCACCTCGATGGTGTGCGGAGCCGTCGTGATGCGGGAGGTCGTCTCGTCGATAGGCTCGATGCTGTTGGGACAGCCAGAGCCGTCGCCTGTGACATCGACCTTCCAGCCCTTTTGCGTGGCTATGTCGGTCTTGGCGGTTGCCACCTCGGGATTGCCTGCGATGCGGATCTCTCCAGTGGTGACCTTAGGCAGTGCCTCGAAGAGCTGATTCATATCGCAGGGCTTGATGGCGCACTGGTCCACAGATAGCTGGTTTAGCTTGTTGCAGGTGCCTAGTGTCAAGCTCTGGAGTGGGTTCTTCGTCAGCTGTACTTTGGTCAGGCTGGGCGATTCGGGGATCTCTAGTCTGGTGAGTCCGCACTCCATTGCGGAGAACTGCTGTAGCGCAGAATTTGGCGCGAAGGTTATCTGCGTGAGATTCGGATTGACGGAGCAGAAGAGTCGGTTGAGCTTCGCACACTTAGAGACATCTAGCTGGGTCAAGAGATTGGATCCACAAGAGAATCCCTTCAAGCTCTCGCAAGCATCGAGATTTAGCTCTTTGATCTGGTTATTGGCACAGTTAAACTCTTCGAGCTTTTTGCAGCTTGACAGGTCAAGTGCCTGAATGCGATTGGTATGACACATGATGAGCGTCGCCTTGGATAGCTTGGAGAGGTCGAGCTGCTCGATGTTATTGCTACTACACTCCAGCTCTTGGAGGAGCTTGCAGTGGGCAATGTCTAGACGGTCTATCTGATTTTCGTAGCAGTAGAGATACTGCAGGTAGTTGAGTCCTGTGAGGTCTAGCTCCTTGATCTGATTCTTACCACAGCTGAGGTCTGCTAGGTAGGGACAGCCAGTGACCTTGATGGAGGTGATAGCGTTTTCGTGGCAATAGAGCGTGCCTAGCTCAGGATTGTTTGAAGCGTCGATGGCGGTGATGGCCTCTCCGTTTTTACTACAGCTAAAGTCAGCGACATTGCTATGTAGACGGACGGTGCTGCCTGGGCATGCGATGTGAAACTCTGAGGGATTGTCGTAGTCGGAGCTGATGAGCATCTTCTGAAAGGTGCCCGGAGTAGCCTCTATCCAGACGTAAGAGTCAGGATCGTAGACACGCATCGTCACCGTAATATTGCTGCCAGGCTTGGTAGTCAGCGTGATGACTGGAGTTCCTGCCGGAGGAGCCTCGACATCTCCCGAGGGGCAGCCCGTGTTGTCACCCTGTACGTCTACCTGCCAGTTTCTCTGCTGAGCGAGTGTGGTGGTAGAGGTGGTGGCGCCAGGATTGCTGACGATCGATAGATAGCCTTGACTCTGAGGTGTCGGGAGGGAGCGAAAGAGATCGTTCAGACTGCAGGCATCCATATTGTTTTCATCGGCAGATAGGTGGACGAGAGCTTTGCAGTCGGTCACATCTAGTGCGGTGAGCTGGTTGGCGTATATGGAGAGCCTCTCGAGTGCTGCGAAGCCTGTGAGAGCGATCGAGGAGAGCTTATTATTGCTTGCACTGAGACTATTAAGGAGCGTGCAGCCAGCTATCTGTAGCTGAGTGATCTGATTGCCCGAGCAAGAGAGCGTGGTGAGCGTAGCTCGAGACGCTGTGAGGTCGAGCTGGGTTAGGCTGTTGTCTGAGCAGTCGACACTCGTGAGCTTAGGAGATAAGTGGAGATCTAGAGCGGTCAACTGGTTTTCGTAGATGTCTAGGTCCTCCAGCAGAGGCAACTTGCTCAAGTCTATGCTCTGAATCTTGTTTTGGTAAGCGGAGAGAACGCTTATCTCATTGGTCGCAGGGAGTGCGATGGATGCGATCTGGTTTTCTCCAGCATAGACCGCCTTTAGCTTGGAACAGGCAGAGAGGTCTAGGGCGGTAAGCGCGTTTTGGGCGCAGTTCAGCTGCTGTAGCTGTATAGCACTTGAGAGGGTTAGGGAGGTGAGCTCGTTCTTAAAGCAGGAGAGCTGCTCTAAGGCAGTACAGCCCGACAGATCGAGTGAGGTGAGCGCATTCGTGGCGCAGCTCAGAAGACGCAGCTTGTTGCACCCCTTGACGGATAGGGTGGTGAGTGCATTATTGTCGCAGTAGAGCTGCTCGAGGGGTGTAAAGTTCGTTGCGTCGATTCCTGTGATGACCGCTCCATTGGCAGGGCAACCGAAGATGTGGAAGGCGCCATAGATCTTCACTCGCCCAGAGGTAGAGGTGTACTTAAAGACTGTCGGCACATTAGGATTGTCACCGATAGAGAGCGGCGTAAACTGCCCCTCTTGTAGTTCTATCCAAGCTTGTCGCGCATCAGATCTCGCTATGAGACCAAACTGAAACGCCTCGCCAGGCTGTACCTCTAGCGTGATGCATTTTGTTCCCGTCGGGGGAACACTCTGCGCCCACATCGCAGATGTGGCGAGCAGAGTGAGTATGAGTAAGAGAGCTTTCTTTGTCATGGCTTCTTCTGTTGGTTATACTTTGAGGGGAAAAGCGGATAGCCTCACCACGCAGGTCGGGTGAGGCTATCCTATTAGAGTACGAGTTAGAGTACGAGTAGGGGAGCCGTAGCACAGCTTCCGTCCGCTCTATTGAGCAGTGCGACATACTTGCCTGTCGCTAGAGGCAGTGCCAGCGTGGTGGCTCCAGAGAGCTCGAGACGTGCTACGGCAGCGCCCGAGAGGTCGACGATCATCAGCGACGTGACAGAGACGGCACTCTCTAGGTGGAGCTGCTGCGCCTCGCTGTCGTAGTAGACACGCAGGTCGTCTGCTATCGGGGCAGGTGTGTCAGTGCCGTTGAAGTAACCGTCCACTGTTAGATCCCAAAAGCCTGATCGCAGTGTCGGCTGCAGGTCATCTGACTCCTGCTCTTCTCCATCGTCAGCTCGTAGTGCCGAGCGTGGTTGTGTGCTGCCCATCTTGACACTCGTGATGAGGCATACGTAGCGACAAGCGTCCTCTTTGGAGACTCCTCGGAGCGTTAGCTTAGCCTCATTAGCGTTAGGAACAGGCTGTAGCGTGGTCAGATTGTACCACCGATAGTGCTCGTCGCCGATGAGCGTGCCTGGATAGGTCGCGTCAAAGGTGACGTCACTGCCTGACTTGACGCTCTCCTTGTGAGGCTCGCTGTAAGCTTGTTGCATACCAAAGCGAAACATGCAATCTTCGTTTTTGAGGAAGGCACCCCACGCCTTAAAGTCCGCAAAGGAGAAGCGACAGTTGCGCACATCGATCATATCTAAGTTTGCGAGCTTCTTGTAGATCGCTGGCACCGTGCCTGAGAGGTTGTTGTTTCTGAGGGAGCCCTTTCCCAGCTCAGTCGCATCCTGCCATGTAGCGGGGATGGAGCCAGTGAACTGGTTATACCCTAGATCCAAGTACCAGAGCTTCTTCGGCAATTTCTGTGGCAATGAGCCAGTGAACTGGTTGTGATCGGCGAAGAACGCTTCGCAGTCCTCCATCATGCTTAAGTCTTGAGGCAGGGCACCTGTAAGCTTATTGTTAGCGCAGGAGAAGCGCTGTAAGCGAGGCAACATAGCGACGCTCTCGGGGAAGGGACCTGTGAACTGGTTGCCGTTGAGGTAGAGTCGTCCCGTCTCCGTAACGCCTAGCCCCAGATCTAGGGGCTTACCTAGGTTAACAAGGTCACCTAGGTCTGGTATCTCGCCGCTCATCTTATTGTCTTGGACTGAGAAGATCTGCAGCTCGGTACACTCACTGATAGAGGCAGGTATAGAGCCTGTCAGCTGATTAGCGGAAAGCTCTAGAACCTGCAGATTGCGACAGAGACCAATCTGCTCGGGCAGCTGTCCAGAGAGTTTGGAGTAGGAAGCGTCGATATACTCTAGCTGAGGCATCTTAGAGATGTCAGGTAGCGTACCGGTCACCTCTGAGATCACATTCCCCTTGGCATCTGTATTATAGAAGTTTGCCAAGTCTAGGATCTTCATGTTGACCAGCTTGTCTAGGTTAGGCAGCTGTCCTGTCCATAGATTGCTACTGAGCGTGAGTGCTTGTAGCTTAGTCATTTCACCAAACGCCTCGGGGATAGGACCCGAGAGCCGATTGTTGGAGAGACCCACGAGACGTAGCTCCGGGAAGGCGGTAAAGAAGCTCTTCGGCAGTTGCCCCGTCAGTCCTACCCCATCAAGCGCAATGCCCTGCACGTGTCCGCTTTCGATGATTACGCCAGCGTACTTGTCTGGTCCTGAAGCAGCACGCCAATTGTACCCCTCCGCCCAACCAGAGCCACCGCACTGGTCATAGAGTTCGAGGAGAGCCTCTTGCTCCGATGCGGGGATAGTGTTCTGAGCTTGTAGCGAGGAGCTAGTGCTCCCCCAGCCGAAAAGGAGGAGGAGACTAGCTAGGATGATCGTATAGAGTCGTGATTGCTTAGCGTACATATACCTTGTAGCTTGATTGATTGACCGTAACGATATAAAGACCCTCTGCGAGTGGCAGCTCATAAGTACCAGCGGGCAGGTAGTGAGAGGCTAGCTGTAGACCGCTAGGCGAGTAGATAGAGACGAGACTCTCAGCATCAGCCAGCTCTAGGTGGAGCGCAGCTAAAGCACCATACACGACAGCTGCATGAGCCTTGTCAGTGACTTGTGCGATAGGAGTATCCGCTGTGGCGACCTTGTAGTGCTTGAAGTTGCGCCACGCATCCGCTGCTTGGTAAGCCTTCTGGATCTCCTCCGAGGCGACAACGATCGTCACCGTCTCGTAGTGCTCCTCGGTGAAAGCGTCCTCTGACGTGACAGGAGGCTCCTCGCGAAGCGTTGTGATCGTATCTAGGGCATCACAAGCGAAGAAAGCCATATCCTTGATCTCGTTGACGCTCTCGCCCAGCCAGATCTGCTTGATGTGTGAGCAATTGACAAAAGCTTCCTCGCCTATGTCAGCAACCTTCTTAGGAAAGCGAACCTCCTGCAGCGAGACACAGTCGAAGAAACCGTAGTCTGGTATCAGCTCTATGCTATCGGGGAGGGTGATCGACTCTAGCGAAGCGCAGCCATGGAAGACACTCTCGCCAAGGTTTAGAGCCGTCTGGGGTAGCGCAATGCTACGCAACGCAGTGCAGTAGCCAAAAGCCTCCTCCTCGATGTCGGTCACGCCCTCAGGTAGCACCACCTCCTCGAGAAGCATTGCTTGACTACAGCTAGAGGCAGGGATCGTCGTGAGCTGCTTAGGATAGGTTAGCTTGCGCAGCTGTGCGTACTCTCTGAAGTTGAAGCCCTCTAGCGGATTCTCCTCAGCATCGTAAGTAACCTCGCCGAGGTCTAGCTCCTGCATGCGGGGAAGCTGTGCGAGCGCCTCCAGGTCGGCACTCGTTATCGTGCCCGTGAGCTTGACCGTGCGGTATAGCTCGGGAGTCGTCAGCTCAGTGATGGTACCCTCCAGCGGCTTCTCAGCAGAGACCTCAGCCGTGAGCGTTAGCATCTCCGATACATTGACAAACGCCTTCCACTGCTTGGCAGCTGCGTAGGCAGCCTTGGCATCCTCAGGTACGACGAGCGTGAGCTCGCTCATAGCGGAGAGGTCGGCTAGACCAGCTAGATCCTCCGCTTTGTTGGAGACGATAGGTGTCGGGTTGGTCACGATCACAGTCTTGAGCGCCTTACAACCACCGAAAGCCTTGTCGCTCATCTTCTTCATCGAGCGAGGTAGCGTCACCGTCTCGAGGCTCTTACAATTGGCGAAAGCACCATAGAGTATCTCCTCACACGCATCAGGTATCGTCACCTCAGTGATCGCTGTGCGAGCGAAGGCCCCGCCCATAAGTGTCTTGAGCTTGGAGGGCAAGATAACATTAGCTAGTGCCTCGCAACCGCTGAAGGCGTTGCCCCCGATCCTAGTTACGCCAGCGGGGATCATGATCTCCTTCAGTGCCTTGCAGTCCATAAATGCTTGGTCGCCGATAGTCTCCATCGCCATACTCTGTGTGGTGACACTCGTAAGAGCCACGCAACCATTGAACGCGTCATGCTCTATGGTGCGCATCAGTGGCGGTAGCTGTATCTCGGAGAGACTCGTGCAGCCCTCGAAGGCTGAGACCCCGATCTTCTTAAGATACTTCGGCATATCTAGCTCCTCTAGTGAGGTGCATCCCTTGAACGTAGCAAAAGGAATCTCCCGAAGCGTCTGAGGTAGTGTCACCTCGGAGAGTGCTGTGCAATCCTGAAAGAGACACTTACCTATATAGCTGACCTCCTCAGGGATCTCTACCTGCTCTAGAAGCTTGCAGCTCTCGAAAGCTGCGGATCCCAGCGAATCAATCGACTCAGGTAGCTCGATAGCCGTTAGGCTCTCGCACCAGCCGAAGGATAGTTCACCTATATAGGTGAGTTCGCTAGGCAGATGTATCTCGGTCAGCTTGGTCCCATTTTGCAGACAGCGAGTACCTAGTCGAGTCACGCTGTTAGGAAGCGTAATTGTGGTCAGGCTCTCTGCCAGTTTGCCGGCAAAGAGGAAGTAACCCGGCATGGTGCCAGGTACTGTCTCGACACGCTCCTCCATATTGGGATTGCCCATGTAACTACCGCCAGCGACGACCTCCACGCTAGAGAGGTCGAGCGTTGTGACGCCAGCCGTGTTTCTCAGTGCTCCGAAGTCGTCCGCATTAAGTGACCCCGTGATTACGAGATTGGTCAGCGAGGTGGCTTCGCTCAGCTTCGCCTGGAGCGTGCCTGGCTCAGTGACCTCGATCGTGGTCTGAGCCGATAGTGACGCTACGCCCCACCATAAGAGCATGGAGAGCGCACAGGTCAATAAAGAGTAGTAATGCTTCATATACTGTTTGATTTGATTAGTGTCATCGGAGGCTAGAGCAAGCGGTCGATCTGATATTTGAGTCTCGTCGCATGCTAGCACCACAAATGTACCTATTCTCGTCGAGAAGCACAAGGAGGTCAGACAAACCTCAACTCTGTAAGTCATCATAGAGCGAAATGTTCGCATCGGTCGTTTGTATCGTGCTGAATTCGTTATACATACGAGTTCCAAAAATAGTTCCCCTCTTGGAACTTTTTAGTTCCAAGGGAGGAACTTTTTAGTTCCAAGGGAGGAACTTTTCAGTTCCAAGGGAGGAACTTTTCAGTTCCAACGGGGGAACTTTTCGATTCCTCCGTAGGAAATGGATTTGTCGTGAGACGAAGAGGTGAGCGGATTGGGCTATTTTTGGTATCTTCGCATAGAAAACAGAAATAAGCAATGGCACAGAATATAAAAGTAGGAGACACCATCCGCTACCTTAATGCGTCGGGCGGTGGTGTCGTCAAGCGCATCGAGCGTGGTGTGGCGTGGGTCGAGGGCCCCGACGGCTTCGAGCTACCCACACCGATACATGAGTGCGTCGTGGTAGACAGCCGCGACACCTTCGTACCAGCATACAAGCCCCCCGTAGTGAAGCGACAAGAGCCGACAGTGCAGCAGCCTAAAAGCAGTGCGCCCGTAGCGACTCCAGCTACGCCAGAGCCGGCCGAGGAGGCCGAGCAAGACTTGAGCTTTGTGGCGCCCCTCTCCAAGGGCCCTTGGTTTGACCGCTCAGGAGGCGAGCAGCTACAGGTGCATGTCGCCTATCTGCCCGTATCGTACGAGCACTTCGGACAGTCGCCCTACGAGACTTATCTGATCAATGAGAGCAACTATCATCTCCTCTTCACTTATAGCACGACAACCTCAGCGGGAGGCTACAAACTCCGCTCGGCGGGCGTCTTAGAGCCTGATATGCGGGTGCTCGTTGAGGAGTTTGACGCATCGGAGATCAACGACCACGCTGTCTCACACTTCCAGTTTGTCGCCTACAAGCCCGAGCGCACCTATCGCTCCATGCCACCCGTAGAGCGTCAGGTGCGGATGGATGTGGTCAAACTGGTGAAGCGTCACGCCTTTCGTGAGAATCCCTTCTTTGACGAGGATGCGCTTGTGATCCCTGTCCTAGAGGCATACGATGGCACCCAGCAAGCTCCCGCCGAGGAGCCAGTTCCAGAGTCCACGCCAGCACCGAATCGTCGAGGAGCTTTGCCACAGCGTGCCATCGAGCGTGCGGAGCAGGCGACAGCAGCGCAAAAGACTCCGCAGAAGGCTCCGCAAAAGCCTACCAAGAAGAGTGTGGCTAAGCCCCAGCCTGAGGCCAAACGCCCTGACACTCCAGCGGCTCCACAGGCTGCGCCTGCAGCTCCCGAGCAAACCATTGAGAAGGTGGGACTAGAGGCAGAGCGTATCCTCCCGAATGCTACGGGGATGACTCCGCACGAGGTGCTACTCTTTCAGTTGAAGAACTTTCGCCGTGAGCTAGACAAGCGTCTAGATCGTCGTGGTAGCAAGGTGATCTTCATCCATGGAGCTGGTCAGGGTGTCCTGCATCAGCTGATCATCAACCGCATCGAGCAGGACTACCCGATGGTGCAGTATCGAGACGTCACGTTCGACGGCTTCCCGATGGGCGCTATCGAGGTCACCATTTCAGCAAAGTAACGACCCAATGCTAGAGATCGAGCGCAAGTACCTCGTCAGTCGTGATGACTACCTCCGAGAGGCGTCTCACCACCACCATATCCGTCAGGGCTATCTGACAGCAGATGGGCGGGTGACGGTGCGGGTGCGCATCATCGACGACGAGGCGCGACTCACCATCAAGGGAGGCTCCACCCCCGACGGACTGATCCGCTCCGAGTGGGAGTACCCAATCCCTGTCGCTGATGCTGAGGAGATGCTGCGCCAGTGCGCTAGCAGTAGCCTCGAGAAGGTGCGCTACTACGTGCCTTACGAGGGCTTCGTGTGGGAGGTAGACCGCTTCGGCGGGCGGCTAGAAGGCTTGGTCATGGCAGAGGTAGAGTTGACGAGCCCCGCAGATCGTCCTGCGCTACCCCCATGGCTGGGGCGCGAGGTGACGGGCGACGTGCGCTACTACAACGCTATGCTAGCGCAAGAGCTGACGCCACCACCCACTACTTGAGACTGTTGCAAAAGTCAACAGTCTCACAATCTTGCTTGCAAGATTGTCCAGACTTTGCAGAAAGGATGAAGCGCAAGGCGCTGAGGGTGAGGTCTGAAGGGAGCATACCTACGTATGTGACCGAAGCCGAATCCCGAAAGCAACAC
>NZ_CABUAN010000034.1 GCF_902489635.1 uncultured Porphyromonas sp.
AGATTTTCCACGTGGATATTCGAGAAAGGAGGGAATCGGACGAATTTCCCCGTAAAGATATGTAAAACTTCAAGCCGTGAAAATCACAGAAATCCAGAGCTGACTCCCTACGAAGTTTTTCCCTATATTTGTACGCAGGGTGCGCTTGGCACTGGCATGTACGGTTATAAAGAGAGATTATGAAGGGTGGTTTAATAAGTTGGCTCGTTTGCATTTCCTCTGTATGCCTTACCATTACTATTGTATTGGGATGTTCCAGTAGGAAGTATGTAGGCATGAACACGGCTAACTGTACGAGAGAACTCAACAGCTTCCTTTGCGAAGAGTTTAAGAACGAATATGATGGAGATTTCGATTCTATTAAATATGACATCAGATTCATTGTAGGTCTATACCTACAAGAAAACGGGAACGTCGATTCAATAAAGGTACTGATTAGCAATCTCAATAGCTTCAATATCAATGAAGATAGAATAGTAAATAAGCTGCTGAAGAAAAAGTACACCTGTTGGGCTTATGTCTTTTATAGATCTGAGATAAAGCCTTGGCGGATTATTTATCCTTTCAGTCCGAAGTTGCCTATGGATCGTGATAAATAAAAATCTGCTCACCTGACGGAGGAGCGATGCTCGCATAGAGGACAATCACTTCTCACTTGAACATTATTACCAAGTGTAGCTCGCCCTGCTCAGCCATCCCATGGATGGTTCGAAATACTTAAATGGACTGGGCGAACTTCCTAGAAGTTTTTCCCTATATTTGTACGCAGGGTGCGCTTGGCACTGGCATGTGTGAGAGACAATAGAAAAAAACGACTGCTAGTATGAGGGTGAGATTGTTACTATTACTTATGTGTATTAGTCTCCTTGCGGCGGGACAAAGTAAGGATATAAGTGGAACGTATTTCAGCAAATATGGAACGAAAATAGAAATCACGAACAATGAATTAGTTTATATCATACCGCAGGAGCATTTTCCTATGTGGTATAGTGATACGTTGGCTAGGTGTACGTTTGTTTGGGTAGATGATAATTTCATTGAGATAAACTCTGTCTCTCCAGTTGCTCTTGGGCGTGAAGGGTTAAGCGTATCTCAATATCAAGACCCCTCCTTAAGCGATAGTATTAAAGTATACTTTTCGCTTCCCAACTACACAAGAGGGCTTAACATCACTGTATATACCAACACCTTTAAAAGATTCTATTTGAATTACTCTGCGACTCATAAAGAGTTAGCACTACCCAATGATGTGAGGTCTATAAGCTTTTATATAGCGCCAGATCACATACGGGCACATACTTCGGACGGTTTGTTTTATGGGGCAGTTGGTTTTGACCCATTCCAGGAATACAAAGTAGAAGATGGCAATAATAGCATCTCAATAGAGATACCTGCCATAAACTACTCCTTTTTTGAGATGTATCACATAAAGGGTGACTATGCAAAGGTTTCAAAGGATACGATTACTTGGAAGGGCGAACTCTTTGTTAGACGCGATTAGTTGCTTATTGAGGTATCTAACACCAAAGGGCTAAGACTACTTTGCCTCAGCGACATCCTAGAGTAGGACGACCTCCTATGTAAGTACTCAAATGAAGAAGATATTTTATTACGTTGCCTTGATAGTGGTTTCTAGTATAGTAGCAGTCACTTATTACTACTATCCTAGAACCGTTTCTTTCGAGTTAGCTAAGGAAATCCCCCTCCCCAATGAAACCTTTGACAGAAGGGATTATATTGGGTTTCAGTATGTGGAGAATGAGTTCTGGCTATTTTTTTACTTAGTTGACTACTATGAAACACGACCAAATGTCAATCCTAAGCCAAAGGGTTACGAGAAGGCCTTTGTCCAGCAGCTTGCCGAAGACTTTGACTTTGAGAGTTACGACTACTTGATAACATATCAGAAGACGCTTAGTAAGTTGCAATACTCCCCATATCTAACAAAAGAGAAAGACGACATATACTTTGATAAGCGAACTCCTTTAATCCCAACTTGGAATAAAGCAGAAGCGGATAAAGTGTACATATACAGAATCAAGAAAAACGACCATTTCAGAGCTCCTGGTCCTTAAGTAGGAAAGCACTATGAACTCAATCACACACTCTAACGTTCTGATGTTTTGTGGCATCATGGACAATGCGCTACTTCCACAGAGTGACAAGGTTGGCGAACGATAAGACGGCTCCTTACACCCATCGCTCGCAAAAAACGTTTAGGACACTATGGATATTAGCCAGTAGCCGTTTTGTGGAGGTGATTGTGGAATGAAGATTTTTGCGTACCTTTGCACAGTTCGTATGAGACGAAAGTTCTCACGGACATCCAAATCATTCAAATCTCAATATCAACAATGGCAACTAAAATCAGACTACAAAGATTCGGTCGTCGTGGCTACCCCTTCTACCGTATCGTCATCGCTGATAGCAGGGCTCCACGGGATGGAAAGTTTATTGAGAGGATAGGTTCTTATAATCCGAACACTAATCCTGCTACAATAGATTTGAAGTTTGACCGCGCTCTCTATTGGCTCAAGGTCGGTGCACAGCCTAGTGACACCGTACGTCGCATCCTCTCACGTGAGGGTGTCCTCCTTAAGAAGCACCTCGATGGTGGTGTCGCCAAGGGCGCATTCACACAGGAGGTCGCAGACCAGCGCTTTGAGAGCTGGCTCACAAACAAGCAGCAGCTCCTCAAGGGAGTCGCTGAGCGTGACCAGCAGAAGGCTCAGGATATAGCTCAGAAGCAGCACGAGGCTGAGGAAGAGCAAAACAAGGAGCGTAGCAAGGCACTAGAGGAGAAGAAGGCAGCCATCGAGCGCGAGAAGGCTGAGGCCGAAGCTGCTGCAAAGGCTGAAGCAGAGGCTGCTGAGGAAGCACCAGCTACCGAGGAGGCACCTGCCGCTGAGGAAGCACCAGCTACCGAAGAGGCTCCCGCTGCTGAGTAAGCTGACAGCTACACAACCTTTACGACATACCTAGTCGTATCTACCATGATACGTATCTATGTATCATAACATCTAGAGAGGCCCAGACTACATAACTTTGTGTGGTCTGGGTTCTTTTTTGGAGCTGGCAGGTCTATGTGACTGTCTCTCTCTTTTCATTATGACATCTCCACAACTACAATACCACACCACTACTCAGGGACTACGTATCGTCTACTACCCTATCCCCAGTCAGGTCACCTATATAGGCTACATGGTACAGACGGGGTCGGCTCACGATCCGCAGCCCTACCATGGACTGGCGCACTGTACGGAGCACATGCTCTTTAAGGGGACGCATAGACGACACGCCCTACACCTAGTGAATCGTGTCGAGGCGGTGGGTGCTGATCTCAACGCTTTCACCACCAAAGAGGATACAACCCTACACATAACCATCCCCTCACGCTATGCGCTCAGGGCCATTCATCTGCTCACAGATATAGTGCTCAACAGCTACATACCATCCGAAGAGCTGAGCAAAGAGCAGGAGGTGATCATCGAGGAGATAGCCAGCTACCTAGATGCTCCGAGTGAGCGGATATATGATGAGTTTGAGGAGCTACTCTTTAGCGGCACGCCACTAGCGCACAACATCCTAGGCTCCGAGCAGTCTGTCAGACGTATCTCCTCGACAGTCGTGCGACGCTTTATGGATCAGTACTACCGCCCCGACAATATGGTGCTGGGCATCTGGGGCGAGATAGACTTTGACAAAGCGATCGAGATGATCGAGCATCTCTACAGCGAGCCTCGAGTAGCTGCAGGAGACCCATTTAAGGTGCCAAAGGTCAAGCCCACAGCCACACCCGAGCGGCTCATCGCTAAGACCCACCACTACCGCACCAACCAGTGCCACTGCATCATAGGGACGCATGCTCCGAGCCTGCACAATCGAGAGCGCTACGCAATGACGCTCTTCAACAACTTCGTCGGAGGACCCGCCATCTCCTCGCAGCTGAACCTTCATCTGCGTGAAGAGCTGGGACTAGTCTACAGTGTCGAGGCAAATTATACGCCTTACCTGAGTGATGGCGTCTGGAGCGTTTACCTGGGTACAGGGAGCGACACACTACAACAAGCAGTGGAGGCGGTGCATAGCATCTTGGACCGCTACGTCACCACGCCTATGAGTGTGGAGCAGCTGGCGATCAGTAAGCAGCAGATCGTGGGGCAGCTACTCCTCGCCAACGATCAGCACGACAGCGAGCTCATCACGATGCTCAAGAGCTACCTTTACTTCGGCAGGGTCAGTAGCGTCGCCGAGGTGGCAGAGCGCATACAGGCGATCACGCCTGAGGATATCACCGAGATGGTCAGTCGCTACCTAACGAGAGCGCAGCGACACACGCTCATCTATAAGTAGTAAAGCGACATTACGAAGGAAGTGACTGTCAAGGGCTTTTTCATTACCTTTGTGAGCAAGATACAAGCACTGAGGCTCGTATGCTACGACTTCAGTATGTGAGACAACCCCCTACTCCTCTATGCTACTACGGATACTATACATTATATATATAGTCTTAATAGCGGCTCCCATCTATGCGGTGGTAACCATCGTCTTGGCACTTATCATGACGGTGGGCTGCTTGCTAGGCTTCGGCAAGTTCTTTAGCTACTACCCAGGACTCATCTGGTCGTGGCTAGGACTGATCCTATCCCTCTGTCCCGTCACCGTGCGAGGGCGCAAGAACTACGACAAGAAGTCGGGTCCCTATGTCGTCATGGCCAACCACCAGGGCGCTTACGATATCTTCCTCCTCTACGGCTTCCTCGGCATCCCCTTCAAGTGGGTGATGAAAGAGTCGCTGCGGCGTGTCCCCTTTGTGGGCAAAGCGTGCGCAGTCGCGGGCTTTATCTTTGTCAATGGGCATAGCATACAGAACATCCGCAACTCACTAGACGAAGCTAAGCGTTCGCTCGGTGATGGCTACTCGATCTTTATCTTCCCCGAGGGCAGTCGTACTCGCACGGGACGTATGCAGCCCTTCAAGAAGGGCGGCTTCGTGATCGCCGATGAGCTAGACATCCCGATCATCCCTGTCTCCATCTCGGGCTCCTATGGCGTGATGCGCGCAGGCTCGTTGCTACCACACTGGCGTCGCCTCTATCTAGATATACACCCGCCAGTCCACCCTCGAGAGTTCCATACCTCGGATCAGCCGATACAAGATCTCCGCGAGCAAGTTTACCACACGATACAGCAAGGCATACATGATGGCACAGAGCGACTCTAGTAGTAAAACTCCTTACCGCATCCTCTTCGTCTGTCTAGGCAACATCTGTCGCTCGCCTCTCGCAGAGGCTATCATGCGACAACTCCTAGCCGAAGACCCCGCCAGTTCGTCTCGGATCGAAGTAGACTCGGCAGGCATAGGTGGATGGCATCAGGGACAACTAGCAGATCCGCGCATGCGTGCCCATGCAGCACGGCGGGGCATTGAGATGACGCATCGTGCGAGGCAGATTAAGGATGAAGACTTTGACGCCTTTGACCTGATCATCGCCATGGACGATGACAACTATGATGCACTGCGCGAGCTAGCCCCGACGCTAGAGCAGCAGGAGAAGGTCGTGCGTATGGCGGACTACCTCGAGCAGATGCCATGGGACCACATCCCCGATCCATACTACGGCGGGGCGTCGGGCTTTGAGCTCGTCCTGGATCTACTCACTGAGGGGTGTACCAATCTATACCACCGATGCAAGGCGCAGAGCGGTAAGTAATCGGGGGGAACACGACTTTTCGTACTTTTGCGCTAGACTTATTACGACCTCTTATTATGACCTTGTTAACGAGCTATCTTTTATTCCTATGATTCCTAAGATAAAAAGGCTTCTCTCCATCTGTGGGGGCTATCTGAAGCAGTTGTGGGGGCGTATGTGTAGTATGCCAAATCTCTTTGCCTTCCTGACACTCCTGCAAGTGCTTATGGGGAGCTTAATGATACTGCACCTTCGCATGGAGATGCCTCTGCTCCTTTGGCTGGGAGGCTATATCGCCGGCACTGCGATACTGATGACGCTCCCTGCCATACTGCCGCAACGGTGGTGGCGCATCACTTGGACTAGTCTCATCGTACTGCTCTCGGCTGTACTATTTATATATGAGTATTATCTGCTCACCCAGTACGGCACGCTCCTCACGCAGACCGTCTTGCTGCAGTACTATCCGCCCTGGGCCGATGATGTGTGTCGCTCGCTACTACCATGGAGTATGCCGATGCACACGCTACTAGAGGCTATCGGACTGCTCTGTGGCATCAGTCTTGTGACCTGGTTAACCCGCAAGGGCTGGGGACTAGTCTTCATGCTACTGCTAGTACTTATCTCTGGTATACCGCACGCTACACAGCTAAGCCCAATAGTGACAGGGGGTATCTCGAATGAAGAGGCTTACACGCTCGCTCACGAGTATAGTATGATGAGCCGCTACGTAGCGACCACGCTAGGAGTCTTTACCAATCAAAAGCGATACGACGAGATGGGGCAAAACTTATGGAAAAACACTCCGACCAACGTTCGCCTCATGCCGCAGCGTCAGCCACACAACGTGGTGGTCATCATAGGCGAGTCTCTACGTCGCTTAGACATGCACTGCTACGGCTATCCACTAGAGAATACCCCACGCCTAGACTCACTCGTCCAGGCTGGCTCACTAGTCCTCTACGATGATGTCGTCTGCCCACAGCCTAACACGCTCACCTCGCTGCGACGCGTCCTCACCATACGAGGCGAAGACGAGCAAGCTCCTTGGGATGCCACGACGACACTCCCTATCACCTTCTCCTCTGCTGGCTACAAAACCTACTGGTGTAGCAATCAGGAGATGAGTGGAGACTGGATCGAGGAGGTCTCGCTCATAGCCTCCACGGCCGACAGCACTTACTACACCGATGGGAGTACCTCTAGTGCCTTGCACTGGAAGGCTGGGCAAGTCAAGCACGATGAACTCCTCCTCCCGCATCTGATCGACTATCGGCATACCACTTCACCTAATGGGAGCCTTCTCGTCGTAACTCACTTGATGGGGAGTCATGCGGCCTTTGCCGATAGATACCCCAACGATCGCTTTAGCCACTTTACAGCTACAGATGTAAAGCAGGTAGAGCCTCGCCTCAGCTCAGGAGAGGCGCAAAACTCGGCTGAGTATATGAACTCGATCCTCTACAACGACTCCATCGTCTCAGAGATTATCAAATACTACAGCCAGAGCTCCTCCATCGTCATCTACTTCTCAGATCATGCTATCTCTCGCTACGACAATCCCAAGGCTCCTCATCAGGCAGCACACGGAGTCTGCGAGAGTGCTCTGCAGGTACCCTTTATGGTCTATATGTCCGATCAGTTTGCTGCAGAGAATCCCGACATCCTACTCGCCGTGCAGCGTGCGCGATACAAACCCTTCATGACCGATCTCTTCACCTCTTCACTCATGGGACTTATGGGCATCGAGTCAAACTATACCATCCCCCGCTTACAGCTATGGAGTCTATCCTACGATGCGACCCGTCCTAGATGTATCAAGGGCTTTGGCTCTGAGGTAACCTTCTCACCTAAGCATCCAGATCAGCTATGAAAAAAGCACTCTTACACTACCTCCAGGGAGTCAAAGCTAGGATTCCACAGCTAGTATGGCTACTGATTGCGATGCTAGCGATCTTGACGCTCAATAATCTGGTCATCAGAGGCCTGCTCTCTAAGAGTGCTACTTATCTATCTAGAGAAAACCTTCCCCTACTATGGGACACCCTCTGGATGGCTACGCTACTCTACATCATCCCCACTCTGATCCCCCATCGCATCACACGTCGGGTGGTCATCATCACCGAGCTAGTACTGATCAGTGCCATACAGATTATGGATCTCTACCTCGTCAGTACCTACCAGATGCCTTACTGCGATGCAATCGCCATCCCGATCTTTGCGACCAACCCCGGTGAGGCTCACGGCTTCTTTCAGTCGCTACGACTAGATATACCCTTTATGCTACGAGAGAGCGGCAAGCTCCTACTAGCTATCTTCCTCCCGCTCGGCATCTCTTGGCTCATAAGTCGTGCTAAGAGTACTAAAGAGCAGCCCAACCCTTGTGACAAGCGCATCCAGCGATATAGCTCCAGGATCCTCTTTGTAATAGTTCTCGTTGGTACACACATACTCGGTATCAACTATCTGCGTCAGACGCGTATCGCCGCCAGCTCTGGAGTCATACAGTACAATGCACATGCACCTCTAGCTCGCCTCATGCTGAGTAGCGGGGAGCTATATAACAATGCAAAGCACTGCTCGCTAGACTACAAACCTCGACAAGCGACACCTCAAGAGGTAACAGTAGACTCGCTCCTACCACCACACAACGTCGTGCTGGTCCTTGCCGAAGACATCTACCCGCACCTGATGCACTGCTACAACCCAGACATCAATGAGAATACACCAGCCATAGATTCGCTCCTACAGCTGGGCACTCTCATTCGTCTCGATAGCATCTACAGTGCCTCTGACAATGCAGCTCTAGCTGCTGCCTGGACGCTCTCTCTCTGCCCTAAGGATAGTCCTGACAGCTGGGACACCTATCCCTCTATTTATAGTATCTTTCGTGCAGCAGGCTACGACACCTATTGGCTAGACAACACTCCTCGCATAGCCCGTGGACTAGATGTCTACCCACAGCTAGCAGCCGACTGCGACCAGTACTTCTTTACCAATCTACGTGCAGACGATCAGGAGTGGACAGACCGCATCCCCTACGATGACGCAGTCCTCGACCAGCTCAAGCAGCTAGAGAGCCAGTCTCGTCTCACCACCATCCATCTCTTGGGAGCTCGTAGTAACATCTGGTGGCGCATCCCCGAGGAGTTCTGTAAGTACAATCGCCTATCGGCAAACATTGACATAGAGTTACCAGGCGATGCCCTAGACCACCTAGCTCAGTACTACAACGTCGTCTACTACCAGGACTACCTACTCAAGCAACTCATCGCACACTACCAGGAGACCCCCACGATACTTATCTACTGCAGCCCGGTGGGTGTGTATAGTGAGTGGCACCCCTACTCCAGCGGGCCAGTTGCGCCCGAGATGAGAGGTCAGGTGCCGATGCTGCTCTACCTTTCCCCTGCTATGCAGCGCATCTCTCCCACGCTACGAGATCAGCTCCTGCAGCTCAACGCTGAGCGACACAACCTCAGCGACCTACCCGAGCTGCTGATGCGACTCTCTAGCATCCGGGTCTCCCTCTCGTAGCAGCCCCCCTATTACTCACATAACGCTCGCCACACCTATGAGACTTCGAGTCTCATTCGTGTGGCATTTTTAGTTTCATACCTATGGCACTAGAGTTTCATACCTATGGCACTAGAGTTTCTTACCTATGAAACTGGAGTTTCTTACCTATGGCACTGGAGTTTCCTACCTATGAAACTAAACTCTCCTCACAGAAGCTGCCAAGGCTACCCTAATTGATCTTTCTCTTGGGCGGGGCATCGTATTGCTCAGTCACAAAACATTTCATACCTTTGTTGGGAGTCTGAGATTCGATCGGATGTGAAGATAATAGAGCCGAGTCATACCATCACACTAGTTGTAGATACCGCCACCATCCTGTGTGCGGTCGCTAGAGCGCACTATGACGGCATCTCATCTGAGCTTCAACAGATCACTCTACTTACCACTTAAACAACCATAGATATAATACTAACGAATAGTAATGAATCACCTAACGAATCGACTGATCTTACTGATCCTCATTCCGCTATGCTTGCTCACTGGAGCTAGCAGTGGCCTCGCACAGCAATCCTTCGGGGGCACACCACAGCTTCTCGGGGAGGGCACACTACGCACTGCGACAGCCGGCATATCGCTTGCTCCAGACTTTAACCCCCAAGACCTCATGCGCCGAGAGGCGTGGCACGAGGGGAGCTTGCAGCGCAAACCTTACAACGTCGGCAAGGTAGTCCCCTGCTCCATAGACTTCGCCACCGAGGCTGAGCTGATTGGCTCCGTAGCAGGCACTGACATTTACCGACTAGAGATAGATATGGAGCAGAGTCCTGTAGGACTGAGCCTGTACTACTCAGACTTTTTCATTCCCCAGGGCGGACGTCTCTACATCTACACTCCTGATGGCGAGCAGCTCCTCGGAGCCTACACACACGAGACGCATCCTAAGCATGGTGCCTTTGCCTCTGAGCCTCTGAGCGGTAGCAAGCTCATACTAGACTATGAGGCTCCTCGTGGCTCTGCTATACCCTCTATCCAGATCAGTGGCGTAGGCTACCTCTACCGCTCTGTAATGCAGGCTAAGGTCAGTCCTACCATAGAGAGGGAAGACGCTTCAGATCCGGGTAAGGATCGGTACTGCCAGCTCAACATCAACTGCCCCGAGGGAGACGACTGGCAGGAGCAGAAGAGCAGCTCGGTCATCTATATGCCTGTCTTCGCTAACGGCGATATGAGCTTGTGCTCAGGCAACCTGATCAACAATGTAAAGGGAGACTTCAAGCCCTACATCCTTACAGCAGCACACTGCTCAGGCGAGGAGGGAACGGGAGACCCTATCGTAGGATCGTTCAAGGGTGGCTTTGGCATTGATCAGAGCAAGATGGATCAGTGGGTCTTTGGCTTTCACTATGAGAAGCCTCGCTGCAACAACAGCGACTACGGCTTCCAGACGACCAAGACACTCACTGGTGCTACCATCCGTACCTACACATCTCCCTTTGGGTACTCCGACGGTATGCTCCTGGAGCTCAAGGATGAGATACCTCTCGACTATCGTGTCTACTACTCAGGCTGGAATGCTACTGAGCAGACCTGGCAGAGTGGAGCGGGCATCCATCACCCAGCAGGAGATGCGACCAAACTGGCACTTTACAATAAGGGTATGACTCTCGGTCAGTGGTCCGAAGGTAATCCACAGAAGCCTACAACATTGGGCGGTAAGGATGATCACTACATACTTATGTTTCACACAGGCAATACCGAGGGAGGCTCCTCAGGGTCACCACTATACAATGATAAGAAGGAGCAGATCGCTACCCTCACAGGAGGTATGATAGCTATCTGCTCTCAAGATGGCTACTATGGTCGCCTCAGCGCACACTTCAGTAAGTATAGCGACAAGGGTGATCTATACCACATGGATATGTACCTCGATCCAGACAAGACAGGGCAGCGCGAGGTAACTGGCACTTGGCGTAAGGGCTACATGCCTTTTGCTCCTATACGTGCGCTACGTGGTAAGCTAAACCTCCAGGATCATCTCAAGGTAGAGCTAGAGTGGGATGCCGTACCTGCACACGCACAGGGCTACCCCATCAGCTATCAGATATACCGCAACGGCACGCTCCTCAAAGAGGTCACAGATGCTAAGTATACAGACCAGATCTCACATGATCTCACCGCTAAAGGCTCTGTCCACTACGCCGTAGAGGCTCTTTACAATGTCGATGGTAAGAAGATCGCTACCCCAGCAGCTTACCGGACTATCTATACGGGCAAGCTCGTCACAGAGGTAGATGCTAAGGTCAAGACGGATGAAGCAGGAGGCGTAACGGTCACTTGGGCACACCCCGTCAATGTGCAGACGATCTCTAAGATTGCTGATAGAGCAAAGATGAATCCAGCCAAAGCATCCTCTAAGTATGTAGGTGTACTTGCTTACAATGGATATCCTGAGATACGCTACTTTGACAAGTTCCGTCTAGGACAGTCGCCCTTTGAGCAGCCTCTATATGTACATCAGATCAATGTACTGCCAGTACTAAACGACAAGGGAGGAGCTCAGTGCATCTATCTACGCCAGAAGCTCAATAAAAATCGTGAATACGCCCAGTACTTTTCAGTACCCAAGGAGGGGCAAGGCTCCAATGGGTGGATGTCTATACCGCTTAGGAAGCCCTTTGAGCTGAACATGGATGAGAATCTCGAGGTAGGCTTTAAGGTTCGGACGAGCTTCCCCCACGATGTGTACATCGATACAAACTCCAAGGATGAGTACATGGGGGTAGATGGCGGTCTTGCTGCAGTTTACATTGGCACGCCGTATAACCAGTTTGTTGGACTGCCTGAGCCCATCTTTACTACAAATGGCTATATGGCACTCGAGCTAGTCGTATCTGATAGTCCTACGCTCAGCGGTGACACGATCCGTGAGACCTTCACGCGTGGTTCGCTGCCCGTACCCTTCCCAGAGGTCAAGGGCTATGTGATCTATCGTAACGATCAGAAGGTCGGTGAGACAGATCCCTCCGTACTCTCTTACAAAGATGCCGGGGGCAAGGGCGGAGATAACTACCGCATCGAGGTACTATACGACGCTCCTGAGAAGCTAGGGATCGATAAGAGCATAAAGAGTACACAGCAACCTTACCTCTACCCCTCTGTAATACGAGACATGGCGACCCTAGCTGAGGCTGACGCGGCTCTGTCGCTACAGCTCTACGATCTCTCAGGACGCTGTCTCCTGACGCTACAAGGTGATGCACTACGTAGCTCTATCGACCTGACAGATCTACCCGAAGGCTCATACATCGCGCTCATACGTACTATGCAAGAGACCTTTACGCAGAGAGTTATGATTAAACGAAATCAACTCTAAAGGCTCTAAGTAAGCACAAGGTAGCTGGGGGGAAGAGCCTCCTGCGAGACCTTCCCCTCAGCACCTAGCTTGACAGATTACAAACCCTAAACCAACAATTACCATGATGAGGCTTACAAGATCTATATCTCTACTCGTGATCGTCGCCCTCTCATCATATATATGGAGTGCGGCACAGGTAGACTGGGATGATGACGTATACTACGTCCCCTCCAAGACTTCTCAGCAAGATAGTCGCTCTAACGACCCGTGGGGCGACGATGAGTATCAGTATGACAATCAAGACCCTCTCGACGCTTACAACCGCCGTGGAGAGGAGTATCAAGGTACCCGAGGACAGAGCTACTCCTCATCACAAAAGCCTAAGAAAGGGGTCGGCAAGTATAGCCGTCGCATCATGCGCTTTCACAACCCCGCTACAGTATACATATACGACTCTGACAATGTAGATGTATACTACGACGAGGATGGTACCTACGGCATTTACAACTATCCCGATCGCTACGACTACGTAGCTGACCGCTACAACCCCGTAGGCATCTCTATCAATCTGTGGAGTCCCGGCTGGTACTCCTCTTGGGATTACTACTATGACTATATGTGGTACAGCTCCTGGTATCCATGGTACACGAATCGCTACCCCTACCCTTACAGCTGGGGTGGATACGGCTACTGGGGACCTTCTATTTGGTACACCAACCCCTGGTCATGGGGCGGTAGCTACTGGTACGGATACTATCCACACTACGGAGGCTATGGTTACGGTGCTGGCTACAACAATGGTTATTGGGACGGATACTATGCTGGCTCGTACGGCATCTACGACCCATACTATGGTAGCTATGTCAAGCCCTCGACCTACTACTCCAATGGTCGCCTAGGGAGTAGCTACTATGATAAGAGCAATAGCAGCAATCCACGCGCCACGCGAGGCAACCAAGGCACCCTCTCGGGCAATGCTCGTAGAGGTTCGCTAGATCAGTCTACTTATAGCCGCAATGAGGTAGCCGACCGAGGCAATTTCTGGAAGGATGATCGCAATCGTGTCTATGACAATACGCAGGGACGCAGTGCTCGTGGATCATACGACCAGTCTACCGGCACACGCCGTGGCTCCACTGAGCAGTACCAGATGGGTTCCGCCCGCTCACGTCGTGGCTCCTACTTTGAGGATAGTAGCACGATAAGACAGGATCGTCAACTCTCCTCGCCAAGTCGCAGCTACGATGCTGGCTCTGCTCGCTCACGTCGTGGTAGCTACGACGCCTCAACGACTAGCCAGAGGAGAAGCTACGACACGTCAACTAACAGGAGAAGCTACGACACGCCAAGTAGAAGCTATCGCGAAAACAACAGCTCCTCTTCCGTACGCTCTAACCGTGGTAACAGCAGCTGGCAGGGAAGCTCCTCTAGCTCCTCCGCTCGCAGCAGTCGTAGCTACGACTCTCCCAGCAGCTCTAGATCTTCCTCTAGCAGCTTTGGATCTTCGTCCTCCTCATCACGGAGCAGCAGCTCGACTGGTAGCTCCTCTTCTTCTGGCCGCAGTGCTAGAGGACGCCGATAGTAGACACTTCTAAGGTATGAGACTTGTATCATTAGCCACCGCACGCAGGTTCTGACTAATGGTCAAGTCTCATTCGTTTATACACCTATACTTATAAACTATGCTTCGACACTATTTCATTCCCCTCATAAGCTCTGCTCTCCTACTCATCACGGGGAGCTATCTATCCGCACAGACTCATGATAATGCGCTACGCTTTAGCACCGAGACACTCGATGGGACGGCTCGCTACCAAGCCATGGGAGGAGCCTTCGGTGCCGTAGGTGCTGACTACAGTAGCTTACGACAAAACCCCGCAGGACTAGGACTCTTCCGCAGTAACGAGATACAGGGGACCATCGCTTTCGGACAAAACCTGGACCAAGCGACTTGGTACGAAGAGCACTACAAGAAGGGGCGCACCGCCTTCAGCGGCAATATGTCTGTCGTGCTGGCGACTCCACTCAGAGGGTCTGGCCTAACCTTCAATCTGGCTCTAGGCTTCTACCAGCGTCAGAGCTTCGCACGCACCTTTGATATAAGCAACCATCAGGTTACTAAGTACTCGCTAGCAGACTATGCTGCCTTTATCACACCGACCAATGTCTCTTCCAAGGATCTCCTCGGCAAGAACGCTTATGGGAGCGTCCCCGCACCGTGGCTCGCCATACTAGGACATGGAGCTGGCTGGACAGTGCAGCGTCCAGAGGGCTTCTACGAGAGTGCCTTCAACTACAATGATAAGGGGGGAATCTTAGGGCCGAGCAATTCGCAGCTACGAGTCAACGAGCGTGGAGGCATCCAGGACTTCGACTTCACCGGTGGACTCAACTACAACGACCGCCTATACTTCGGTCTAGGTCTTAAGATCAGTGCGCTAGACTATCGCATGAACTCTTACTACGGAGAGGACTTCATAGACAAGGATTATCTAGAGCTGGCCAACGAGCTTCGCACCTCTGGCTCGGGTGCATCGGTTAGCTTCGGTGTGATAGCTCGTGTCTCTGATCATCTACGCCTAGGAGCTGCCGTACAGACACCCACATGGTTCACACTGCAAGACAACTACGTAGCAGGAGCCGAGTCCCGATATTCACGAGCTTTAGATACCCTAGGCAATCCTTTACCAAAGGAGAAGTGGACAGTCAAGGATCAAACACCTGACGATGCTGCTTGGCGCTACCAGCTGCAGACTCCCACAAAGATCGTCCTCAGTGGAGCCTTCGTCGGGCGGCATGGCATGCTGAGCCTCGACTATGAGCTAGCCAACTACTCGGGCATCCAGCTCAAAGACACCTATGGCCCCTTTGTCGATGACAACAAACTGATGAAGGAGTACTTCACCCCGATGCAGAGTACCCTACGTCTCGGTGGTGAGCTGAGAGTCTCTCCTCAGTTTAGCCTCCGTGCGGGTGGCTACTGGAGACAAGCTCCTATGAAGGCAAGCTTCGACTCCGATCCTAAGCAGAGTGCCAAGATACCTGTCAACGAGGCTGGTACCGTGCCACACTACGAGATCGTCGGTATGGGCTACGGTGTCACGGGCGGACTAGGCTGGCGCTTCTCTCCTTCCTCTTATATAGATCTAGCGGTCGTCTATCAGGGACAAAAGTCTCACATGTACCCCTTTCCGACTCGCTACTATGCGGACAATGGCGAGCAGCTCACGACGCCTCAAGCTATCCAACTACAGAAGCACCGCATCTACGGGGTAGCTACCTTCGGCTTTAAGTTCTAATCCTCTATATATCCACAGAACCATGTCACTTCCTTCCAAAGCTTGGGATCGCTTCCTAGACCTTGCCCTCGGAGCCAATATGGCGCAGGTCAATCGTGTCGAGTGGCTCACCGATACGCTCTACCCCTTTCTATCTATCACGGAGCTAGAGCAGCTCGCCACGGAGCCTCCCCACCGCTTCCTCTCGGTCAAAGTGCTCAATCATATAGCCAATCAGGAGATACGTCGTCACACCGAACTCCTAGCTATGGGCTCGGCAGGCAGCAGTCTCACAGGCTGCATAGCTACATGGGTCGGCATACCGACAGAGCTAGCGCAGTACAGCGTCAACCTCGTCCTCCTCACACAGAAGCTCGCCTACCTTTACGGCTGGGACGACTTCTACTCTTTTGGAGCCGTAACGGCAGAGACTAAAGCGCGTATCACCTTTATGATGGGCAGCATGCTAGGCATACGAGAGGCTGACGCACTCCTGCGCAACGCTTGTCGCTCATATCAGGGTCAGGTCTCCATAACGCCTATGCCCTACGTAGGCGACCGCTCCCCCATCGACAAGGTCATTGCAGAGATCTCAAAGCGTCTCTTAGTCCTCTCGGCCAAGGGAGGCGTCACCGCTTGGATCGGGCGCAAGGCTCCGCTCATCGGTGTAACCATCGGAGCCAGTACCTCTTACCTCCTCGTCAAGCCTTCGCTCGTACGTCTCAAGGTGCTCCTACGTGACCTCATGCAGGAGTAATCTCTGAGACTTCGGCTCTTGGGTGCATCTCAATAAATCCGTACCTTTGCCCCACATCAATTCACTTTTTAGACGAATAGCAACTATATGGCCAATTGGTTTGAATGCAAGGTGACCTACGAGAAGATGGTCGACAACGGAACGCCCAAGCGTACCTCCGAGGGGTACCTCGTACAGGGCGACACCTATACGGAGATAGAGGAGAGACTCACCAAGGAGCTCACGCCCTTTACCTCTCTAGGCGAACTCATTATCAATACGATCAAGCGGATCAAGCTCGCTGAGCTCTTCCTCTCTGATCACCCCGAGGACGATCGCTTCTATCGCTGCAAGGTCAACTTCATCTCTCTAGACGAAGCCAAAGGCATCGAGAAGCGCACCGCTGCAGCTATGATCGTACAGAGCGACAGCCTGCCCAACGCCCTCAATCGCCTAGAGAAGGAGATGTCTACGACCCTCTCACCCTACGAGATAGCCTCCATCACTGAGACTATCATCATGGATGCGTGGCCGATAGACTTCTCTAAGCCCAACGAGTAATAAATCCCTACTTCGAGACTGTTACCTAGAGACAGGTAGCAGTCTCTTTTTGTATTGTACCAATCTCAAATTCCCCTACACATCATGATCGCAGAGCGTCTAGCAGAGATACGGAGTCAGATACCAGAGCAGGTGCAGCTCGTGGCCGTCTCCAAGTTTCACCCCGTCGAGTCCGTCCGTGAGGCTTACGAAGCAGGTCAGCGACTCTTCGGCGAGAATCGTGCGCAAGAGCTTGCCGAAAAAGCTCCCCAGCTCCCCGAAGACATCCAGTGGCACTTCATCGGCACCCTCCAGCGCAACAAGGTCAAGTACATCGTCCCCTACGTCTCCCTCATCGAGAGCGTCGACTCCGAGTCACTTCTCAAGGAGATCGTCAAGCAGGCGAACCGCTTCGACCGTCAACTGCGCATCCTCCTGCAGTACAAGATAGCACAGGAAGAGAGCAAGAGCGGACTAGACCACGCAGAGCTCCTAGCACTCGTAGAGCACTACCTCGCTACTCCCGAGTGGCGGGAGCGCATCACCATCTGTGGCTTGATGGGTATGGCGACGCTGACGGCAGACAAAGAGCAGATACGTCACGAGTTTGACTCGCTTCGCACGCTACAGACGGAGCTGCGAGAGCGTTACCCCGACATCGCCTGGGACGAGCTCTCCATGGGCATGAGCAGTGACTGGCCCCTAGCCGTAGAGGCCGGCTCCACGATCGTGCGCATCGGCACCGCCATCTTTGGCGAGCGACAATACTAGCCCAGCCCAACATACGCTCATCGCCCCCTGACGGAAGTCAGACGTGCCCCCTACGCAGAGGAGACTTAATCGCTGATTAAACGCGGTTAAGTCTCCTCTCTTTGTACCCTCCCCCTACGCAATCATTCCCCTTCCTCTTGGCACTGGAGTTTCTTCCGCATGAAACTGGAGTTTCATGCGTAGGGAACTAAAAAGAGAGATCCACCATTTGGTGGATCTCCCTCTTATTGTCGTATGGCGCGACGGGCTAGACGAAGCAGGAGTTCGAGTCTAGCGAAGCCATCGCCGTGATATTGACGATGTCCTTGACATCTGCATCGTGGTCGGCGAAGTAGATCGGCTTAGCCAGTCCGATCTGGATAGGACCGATCACATCCTCCGCTATGTCTAGGTGCTTGAGCAGCTGATAGCACGCATTCGCAGCCGAGAGACGGGGGAAGATAAGCACATTGGCTGGCTCACCCTTGATGCGATTGTTGGGGAACTCCTCATCGCGTCGCTGATAGTTGAGCGCGGTCTGTAGCTGCATCTCACCATCCACCACAATGTGTGGGTAGTCTCTGTGCAGGATCTCCACCGCCTTACGCGCCTCCACCGAGGACTCGGCATCGGTACTGCCAAAGTCTGAGAAGCTCACCATAGCGATGACTGGCTTGATGCCAAAGCAGCGCACCTTTTCGGCAGCTAGGAGCGCAATGTCCACTAGTGTCTCGGCCTTGAGATTTTGATTGATCAGCGTATCAGCTAGGAAGAGCGGTCCACTCTTCATCATCACGAGGTGCATCGTCGCAAAGTGCTGGTGACCTGGGGCTATACCCACTGTATCACGAGCCACATTGGAGAGGTAGGCATAGTTCGAGTAAATGCCTGTGATCAAGCTGTCGGCATCGCCGCACTGCACCATCATCATGCCGAAGTAGTTCGGACCAAACATCTTGTCCTTAGCCTCGCTCAGGAGACCGCCCTTGCGCCAGTTTTGCTCTGTATAGCGGCGGGCATACTCCTCACGCTTAGCCTTCCACTGCTCGTCATGCTGATTGATAATCTCGATCGTGGAGAGATCCAAATCATGCTCCTTGGCTAGCTCTCGGATGACCACGGGGTCACCCAGCACGATCGGATGAGCGATGCCCAGCTGAGCCACCTCAGCAGCAGCACGTAGCACGAGTGGGTTCTCACCCGCAGCGTAGACCATACGCTTGGGGGACTTTTGCGCAGCCTCGTGGATGCGACGTAGCAGGTGACTCATACCTCCCGTACGCATCAGGAGCGACTGCTCGTAAGCCTCCCAGTCGGTAATCTCACGACGCGCTACACCCGTACGGATAGCTGCACGAGCCACAGCCATCGAGACTCTCGTGATGAGACGTGGGTCCACAGGCTTGGGGATAAAGTAGTCAGGGCCGAAGTGCAGCGGCATGTGTCCGTAGGCACTAGAGACCTCATCGGGTACAGGCTCCTGCGCTAGGTCTGCGATGGCTATCGTGGCAGCCATCTTCATCTCCTCATTGATCGCCGTAGCACGTACATCGAGCGCTCCACGGAAGATATAGGGGAAGCCGATCACATTATTGATCTGATTCGGATAGTCCGACCGGCCCGTAGCCATCAGTACGTCAGGGCGTGCCGCTTTTGCATCCTCATACCTGATCTCAGGCTCTGGATTGGCTAGCGCAAAGACAATCGGATTGGGTGCCATCTTCTGCACCATCTCAGGCGTCAGGACTCCAGGCTGCGAGAGTCCGAGGAAAAGGTCAGCCCCTTCGATTGCATCGGCCAATGTGAAGACACCCTCACGATCGGTCGCAAAGAAAGCTTTGCGCTCATCTAGATTGGGGCGGTCGGTGCGAATGACCCCCTTGGAGTCGATCATCACAATGTTCTCCCGCTTAGCTCCCAGAGCTATATAAAGCTTAGTGCAGGACTGCGCTGAGGCACCTGCGCCACTGACTACGATCTTAGCCTCTTCAATCTTCTTGCCGACGATCTTGAGCGCATTGAGCATACCCGCAGCAGAGATGATGGCGGTGCCGTGCTGGTCATCGTGCATGACGGGAATGTCAAGCGTAGCCTTCAGCTCCTCCTCGATCTCAAAGCACTCGGGTGCCTTGATGTCCTCGAGGTTGATACCGCCGAAGGTAGGTGCCAGCGAGCGGACGATCTCGACAAACTTCTTGGGGTCCTTCTCGTCGACCTCTAGGTCAAAGACATCGATACCCGCGTAGATCTTGAAAAGCAGTCCCTTGCCCTCCATCACTGGCTTGCCTGCCATAGCACCGATGTTGCCCAGTCCTAAGACGGCGGTACCGTTGGAGATAACCGCAACGAGATTACCCTTGGAGGTGTAGTCGTAAGCACGCTCAGGATCGGCCTCTATATCCTTGCAAGGCACCGCTACGCCAGGGCTGTAAGCGAGCGTCAGATCCTGCTGTGTATTGTGCGACTTAGTGGGTCGCACCTCTATTTTACCAGGCTGTGGGAGCGCATGATAGGCTCTCGCAGCCGCTTCTAGTTTTTTGTCCATTATGCTATCTTATAGTATGATACATAGTTCTCCGTGGCAAGGACCTCTCCTCACCTCGCCTACAAAGCTACAACTTTTGCGCCACTCTAGAGCGTATCGCTAGAGGATTGTCCACTCGTTGCGAAAGGTGAGTGTCAGGGAGATCATGTGGCTCAGCTGGCTCCGTGTGGCGGTACGCTGGTTCCACCAGAGCGCACCCTCTAGGCGCAACGCCCCGAAGCTGGGAATGGGCACTTCTAGTGCGGGATAAAGGCCTAGTCGCCACTGCTCCTCGGCTGTACGAGCGGACGCTAGGAGCGGCCCCCCATAGGGTGCATAGTAGCGGTGCCCGTAAGTGGCATCTGTCGCTAGTCGTAGCATCTTGTGCCGCCAAGCTAAGCGACCATAGAGGGCATATCCGAGCGGAGGCTCAGCCTTGCCGTCACGTAGCGAGGAGCCTAAGATGTGCAGAGAGCCTTCGACTGCCCCCTGCGCGGCATACTTATATTGTGTAGTCACCCCAGTGGCACCAACTAAGTAGGTGTGTAGCGTGTCTGGAGGCGACATCTGCTGTATCTCTCCTGCCCGATGGTGAGCCGTAGCTTGCAACTCTAGTTGCGTCTTCCAGCTTTCGCTGCTGTGGAGCTGATAAGCTGTGGATAGTAGGGCTGAAAAAGCCTCTTGATGAGTCTCTCCAGGGAAGATGAAGCCTTGCCAATCTACAAGAGCTTCTAGCGCAAAGCGAGGATAGCGCAGCTGAATCATTGCCCCCTGCGCAGGGTCTCGTGTGAAGCTGTACTCGGGATCGTAGAGCGGTGAGACGAGCGAGAGCGACCCGTCTTGATCGACCATGGAGGAGGCGACACCTCGCAGCGCCACCGTCTGCGCTCCGAGGAGTGTTCCCATCGAGACGGTGATATGATCATTTGGTCTGTATTGTAGGGAGAGGATAGGACGTAGATGCACGCCACTCCCCTGCTCCTTAGGGTTGCCGCTCCAGTGCGGCAAGTGGTCGTACCACCCACCTCGTGGATAGCGCTGTGCACCTAGTAAAGTGAGGTTGTAGACGCCCCCCACGAGACGCACCTGACGATGCTCGAGCGCCACCGTGGGAGCCAATTGCCACCCGGGGAGCGTATAGCCGAGCTGGTAGTCGGCGTGGTACTCATTATTGCGAAAGAAGGTCACCGCATCTACCCCCACACTCAGATGCAGAGAGTCCGCACCCCGCTCTGCGACATTGCTCGCTGAGAGTACGGTGATCGGGGCTAGCAGTAGGAGGAGCGTCCCCAGGAGCTGTCTCGCTTTCATCACGCCTGACGAACGAAGTGGTAGAGCAGTGCACTCGCTCTCATCGGGGTAAAGAGCGAGCGTATGTGGTAGGAGAAGCCGACGCCAAAGGCTTTGAGCCAAGTGATGAAGTTGATATGCCCCCCCTGCTTGTAGCTTTCGCTCAGCAGTGCGATGTAGTAGACGTCTAGTCGCTGCGGGCGAATCTTCTTTAAGGTGAAGTGGTGCGCCTCAACCGTTTGACGCATAGAGTGTGGCGTAAAGTGCCACAGGTGACGCGGCACATCGTAAGCGGCCCAGAGCGCACGGTAGTAGCTAGCGTCAAAACTCTGCGCATTAGGCACAGCGATGCAGAGCGTCCCCCCAGGCTTGAGTAGCTGTTGGTACATCTCCAGCTGATCTGCAAGATCTGGTAGATGCTCCAAGCTATGCCATAGGCAGATAAGGTCTAGCTGGCCAGATAGTTCGGAGTGGTGCGCCACAAACTCTTGGGTCGTGGCAAAGAGTTGCTCGCTGGGGATCTGCTGAGCGCACAGCTCTCGTGCTGCCTTGCTCTGCTCCACGACATACGCCTTGCACCCTCGCTCCTGCATAGCCTGGGCAAAGGCTCCGACGCCCGCCCCGACCTCCAGCATCATCTGCGGAGCTGTCGCACAGAGCTTGCGAGCGGTCCGAACCCGCCGTCCTACGCGGTAGCGCTTTACCGCACGATAGATGCGAGCCATACCGCCCCGTCCCTCTGTCTGATGACTCAGATATTCGGAGCTGTCGTAGTAGTGCCCTAGCTCCTCTGCGGGAGGTGGAGTCAAGGTCTGTAGCAGTCCACACTGGTTGCAGCGACCTATGGCATACCGCTCGTGCGACACAAGGTGGTCCTCACACTCCCACAGCTCGGTATAGCTACTATTATGGCAATGCGGGCAAGTTTGATCGGAGAGACTACATGCTATCATAGCTAGACGAGACTATTTGCTGGTACCCTTTTTGGCCTCCTGCCATAGCGTCTCCATCTCCTCTAGTGAGAGGTCGGTGATGCTCTGACCACGCGCCTTGGCCGTCCGCTCGATATACTCAAAGCGGTCAATAAACTTACGATTCGTCCGCTCCAGTGCATTGTCGGGGTTCACACCATAGAGACGAGCCGCATTGACAATGCTAAAGAGCAAGTCCCCTATCTCGGCCTCTAGGTCGTCAGCACTCCCCGAAGTCATCTCCTGCTCGACCTCCTGCAGCTCTTCGCGCACCTTCGCCCAGACCTCCTCACGCTCCTGCCAGTCGAAGCCGACAGCACGCGCCTTGTCCTGTATGCGGTACGCCTTGATCAGTGCTGGCAGAGCCGACGGCACACCCGAGAGGACCGACTTATTGCCGTCCTTCTCCTTTTGCTTCACCTGCTCCCAGAGCTGTACCACCTGCCCGGCATCCTCAACCTGCTCGGTAGCATAGATGTGCGGATGGCGAAAGATGAGCTTGTTGCACAGCTTGTTGCACACATCTACAATGTCAAAGTCGCCCTGCTCATCCCCTATGCGCGCATAGAAGAGGACATGCAGTAGCACATCGCCTAGCTCCTTAGAGATAGCGTTCGTATCTCCTTGCTCTAGCGCCTCGCTCAGTTCGTAGACCTCCTCGATCGTGTTCGCTCGTAGCGACTCATTCGTTTGCTTGCGATCCCACGGGCAGTGCGTGCGCAGATTGTCTAGGACATCTAGTAGGCGGGAGAAGGCCTCCAGCCGTTCATCTTTGCTGTGTATCATAGCTTGTCTATTATTATAGTGCAAAGGTACCACTTTGAGGACAAAGCACCTCACCCATCGAGCCGCTCCTACAAATAAGGGATTAGCGGGAGGCCTTTCCTATAAATCGAGACTCGTAAGGTTTGAGGATCTATCTATGCTCACACCAGTGCTGGGCAAATTTAACGCTAGCTAGTTACAATAATTTAGGTCCGACTACATATCGATACGGTGCTGTGTCGGGGAAAATCGATTTCCACGTGGATATTTCGAAATATCCAGGTGGAGAATTTTTATTTTCCACGTGGGGAAGAAAAAATTCTTCG
>NZ_CABUAN010000035.1 GCF_902489635.1 uncultured Porphyromonas sp.
GGGAAATTCGTCCGATTCCCTCCTTTCTCGAATATCCACGTGGGGAATCTCAAATCTCCACGTGGATATTTTTTATTTTCCACGTGGGCGTCAAACAATTCCTCCGAAGTTTCATTTGATTCCTCCGAGGAATTTTTTATTTCCTACCTGGGAAATAAAAATTCTCCACGTGGAGATTTTGAAATATCCACGTGGAAATCAGTTTTCCCCGCCACAGCCCCGTATCGATATGTAGTCGGCTCTAAATTATTGTAACGAGCTGGCGTCGGATTTCTCCAGCCAGGCTGAGCATTATAAGCACTCTTTCAAGAGCTACACACAACGACAAGCGAGGAATAGATGAGGTCCTTATATATAATGCGTCCGCCCTGCGTGATATGCCCTTTCAGACTTTTGTCGGACAGGAATAAAAAATATCCACGTGAGAAATTGGGGCGTTTCTCACGTGGATATATGAAAGCGGTTGTTTTGTAGTCAGAATGCTCGACGAGATTGATTAGTCGCTCTCGGTGGCAAGCCACCTGTCGAATAGCTAAGAGGGTGTCTACAAAGCTGCCGAGACTGCCGACGTGGCAGCAATAGCTATGGCTACGAAGATGGCTATGGAAATACCTATGCACACAGCGGCCGCAATGGCAAGCCCCCTAGCCCACTGAAGCGATTTGCGACTTGCGTTCTCAGCTCCTTCGTAGTTGCCTCTATCATAGTGTGTAGAGACCTGTATCGAGTAGATAAGCGGTATGATCCCTAGCGGAAAAAAGAATAAGACGCAGAGGATGCTCCACACCAGGTTGTCGGGTGGCATCACGGGGCGGTTTTGTGGCTGCATGGGGTTGCCATAGCCATACGGGGTGCCGTAAGCCGGAGCTCCTGCGTAGGAATTGGGACCAGGTGCCTGGTACCCAAAGAGGGGACGTAGCTCATCCAGTGATTGAGCCGGACAAGCATTGACTATGCCGTCGACGCGTATCATCGTATCAGGAGTAACTCCTCGGGTGGACAACTCCTCAAGCGTATAGGGTCCTAGTTCTTGTCCATTGTGGACGATGTAGTACAGCTTCATAACTTCTAGTCTGACTTATGAGTGATAGTTGACGCTATGTAAGAGGCTTGGCGCCACGGGGCTGGTCTAGTGCAGTTTAGATGGTCGGTCTTAGCGAAGCGTTTGCTTTCTTTTTGGCTCAATTTATGTTCTTCTTGCGCAAAGGTATGTAATCACTTGGACTTATACAATAGTGCTGGGGGCTACAGATTGAATATCAATAGGAGACTATTGACTTCTGCAACAGTATCAATGACACGCTCGAAAGATGTGTCTCCCTCCACTCTCTAATATCTAATTTCTAACCTCTAATCTCTAGTCTCCCCTCTCCCTTGACGGAAAAGTTGTACTTTTGGCACGACAACGAGCGAAAGAACTATGGATTCTGTACGAGCGAAGAAATATCTAGGGCAGCACTTTCTCACGGACCGTGGCGCAGCACAGCGCATTGCCGACTCGGTCGCGGACTATCTCGGCACGCCGATCCTAGAGGTGGGCCCTGGCATGGGCGTCCTGACGCAGCCACTTCTAGAGGCGGGGCACGACCTACAGGTGATCGACATAGATCACGAGAGTATCGAGTATCTGCACCAGCACTTCCCGCAATTGAGCCAGGAGGGGCGGATCATCGAGGGGGACTTCCTCAAGCTCCCCGCTGAGGAACTGATCCCGGGTCGGGCGGACACGCCTTTTGTGGTGATCGGCAACTATCCGTACAATATCTCTTCGCAGATCTTCTTTCGCATCCTAGAGCTTCGCGAGCGCATCCCTGCTGTGGCGGGTATGCTGCAGCACGAGGTGGCGCAGCGGCTGTGCGCCTCGCCTGGAGGGCGTGACTACGGCATCCTGAGCGTCTTGCTCCAGTGCTGGTACGACTGCGACTACCTCTTTAAGGTGTCTAAGCGTGACTTCAATCCACCCCCCAAGGTAGATGGTGGCGTGATGATCGCACGACGAAATAGTCGCACCGAGCTGCCCTGCGATGAGACTAACTTCAAGCGGGTGGTCAAGACCGCCTTCGGACAGCGTCGGAAGATGCTACGCAATGCCTTGATGTCGCTCTTTGGCAAGGAGTTCCCCTACGCTGATCATGAGATCTTCACGCTTCGTGCGGAGCGTCTCTCGGTAGAGGACTTCATCGGCCTCACCTTAATGTACGAAGCTCTACCAACTGACAACCTAACAACACCTTAAATAGAACCTTTATGAAAAGCATCTTACGTATCTTACTACTGCTCCTCCCCACGCTCTCACTGGTGGGGCAGCAACGAGAGTACCCCCTACCAGAGCGACCTGCGAAGAATGTGATCCTCCTCATCTCAGACGGCACCTCGCTACCGACAGTCTCACTGGCTCGCTGGTACCAGAGGGCACTAGACCCTCAGGCGCAGCACCTATCGCTTGACCCTTATCTCTCGGGGAGTGTCATCACCTACTGCTCGAATGCACCGATTGGGGACTCGGCTCCGACGACCTCGTGCTATATGACTGGCGTCCCCTCGATCGATGGCTTTATCGCGACCTATCCGTACAGCGAGCCACACAATGACTTGGTACCGCTCGACTCTTCGTGGGCTTATCGTCCTGTCGTGACCCTTTTGGAGGCTGCCAAGCAGACGCAAGGCAAGCGTATCGGGGTCGTCTGTACGTGCGAATTTCCCCACGCTACGCCAGCAGACTGCACGGCTCACTCGTCCTCTCGTAAGCTTTACAAGAGCATCGTGCCGCAGATGGTGGACAATGGCGTGGACCTCCTCCTAGGCGGTGGCACCTCGCTGATGACGAGCGAACTAAAGGAGCGTCTGAACCGCCAGGGTATAGCACTTTACCTCGATGATCTCGCAGCTATGCGGGCGCATCGAGGGGGCGGTATGTGGGCACTTTTTGGAGAGATGGATATGCCGTACGACCTGGACAGGCGTTCGCTGGGAGACACGCTGCGCTACCCTTCGCTGGCTGAGATGACAGAGACGGCAATCCGTAATCTGGAGAACCCTAACGGCTTCGTCC
Source organism: uncultured Porphyromonas sp. (assembly GCF_902489635.1). Lineage (GTDB taxonomy): Bacteria > Bacteroidota > Bacteroidia > Bacteroidales > Porphyromonadaceae > Porphyromonas. The sequence continues at coordinate 3,053 of NZ_CABUAN010000035.1, forward strand.
TGATGGTCGAGGGCAGCAAGGTAGACTGGGCTGCTCACGCCAACGATCCCGTAGCGATGGCTACGGAGTTTCTAGCTTTTGACAAGGCGGTTGCCGTGGCGCTGGACTATGCGCAGCGGGACGGGAATACGATCGTCCTCGTGACGGCAGACCATGGTAATAGCGGTATGAGCATTGGTCGTGTGGATCGGGGCTATGCGCGTCTGACACTCGATGAACTGATCATGCCGCTGACACGCTTTCGCTATAGCTCGGTAGAGCTAGGTCGCAAGACGAGCCAGACGGCTCTCTCACACTTGGCCGACAGTCTCTACCTATGGACTAGTATACGTCCCTCGGAGGAGGAGCTGGCGGAGATTAATGCTATCGAGGACTATGCCTGCTCGACACTATCGGCTGAGCAACGCAAGGCGAAGTATGCGGAGCTGGGCTGGAGCCAGAAGTATCGTCTGAAGGAGTACTTTGTGGACTGGATGAAGCGTCACCTGCTCATTGGCTTTACAACGCATGGGCATACAGGCGAAGAGGTCTTTTTCGCTAGCTACACGCCACCGCGGTTGATGCCCATCAGAGGTTGTGTGACCAACATTGATCTGCATAACTATATGCGTACGCAGCTGGGTCTGAAGCAGACGATGCTGGAGCTGTCGGACGAGTATTACGCGCCACACGATGCGCTCTTTCCTCAAGCTCAGTGCGAAATAACGGGCGACCAGCCCGAGGAGAAGCGGATCACGATCCACTACAAGGGACACGAGATCGAGCTACGCGCCTACCAGCGCAGAGCGTGGGTTGACGGGGTGGAGCAAGAGCTCCCGACGCCTGTCGTCTACGTCTCCGAGACGAACAAGTTTTACCTCTCTCGCAGCTTGGTGCGCCAGCTTTAGCTATACCTTCTTGAGTCGACGCATCAGTAGCGGCGACACGACTAGTAGCAGGACGGCGAGCAGGACGACGCCGATGCCGACGCCTTGACCTAGGGAGAGCTCCTCGCCTAGGGCTAGTGCCCCGACGATGACGGCTGTGAGTGGTTCCAGCGCGCCCATGATAGCGGTAGGCGTGGAGCCTATTCGCTGTACCGCCCAGACGAGCGTGATATTAGCGCAGACGGTTGGGATGAGTGCTAGCAGGGCGGTATAGATCCATTGCGTCGTATTGTCCAAAACGAGGCTGGCACCTGTAGCTTTGCAAAAGAGCGCAAAGAGTATGGTCGAGAGTCCCATGACGTAGGTGGTTAGCTTGAAGCTACTCATCGGCTCTAGGCGAGAGTGCCGAAGGATCACGATGTAGGTGGCGTAGCAAAAGCCGGAGAAAAGTACCGTAAGCAACGGCCTGAGCGGTATGGAGGTCACGTCTGACTCAAAGAAGCCAGAGATGAGCGACACACCGCCTAAAGCTAAGAGGACAGCCAGCCCTTGCAGTACATTGATCCGCTGACGAAAGACGAGAAACATGAGCAGCACCACAAATGTTGGGTAGCTGAAGTGTAGCACCGTAGCGACTCCGGACGGCATGTGCTGGTACCCCTCGATGAGCAGGAAGGAGGAGAAGAAGTACAAGACAGACAAGGCAAGCAGTATCAAGAAGCTTCGCCACGATACCCGCAGAGACTCTCTACGTATCACGACGATGCTACCGACGATGAGTGCTGCAATGAGAAAGCGGTACATCAGCACCGTCCCCTCCGCCACGCCCTGCGACAGCACGGGTATGCTCAGCAGTGGTATCAGTCCAAAGGTGGCCGATGAGATGAGTCCCATCAGATAGCCTAGCCAGTCGGTCGAGGGGGTAGTTGTCTTGTCTGTCATATAATATGAGATTATTGGGTCGTATAGAAAGGAGCCTCATTGCTCTAGCTACAGTCGTATGCTAGACCAATGAGGCTCTTTATGTAGTTGTGATGCGCCTCTGCTATCGAGCGAGACGACTATCCAAGATATGCCTTTAGGTATTCGCAGCGGTCAGACTGCTTGAGACGACGGATCGCTTTCTCCTTGATCTGACGCACACGCTCACGAGAGAGCTTAGTACGCTCACCGATCTCCTCGAGCGTCATCTCAGGACAACCGATACCGAAGAAGCAGCGTAGCACCTCCGCCTCACGATCTCCCAGCTGATCCAGGATACGATCTATCTCCGCAGAGAGAGACTCGTTGATCAGACTGCTATCGGTCGAGGGCGTGTCCTCATTGACCAGGACGTCTAGCATGTTATTGTCCTCGCCCTCCACAAAGGGAGCGTCGAGCGACTGATGCTTGCCCTGCACCTTGAGTGCCTCACGGATCTTGTCCTCGGGGAGCTCTAGCTCAGCAGCTATCTCCTGCGGACTAGGACGACGACCATTGAGCTGCTCAAACTTGACGATCGCCTTATTCATCTTCTGCTGCAGTCCCACCTGATTGAGCGGCAGACGCACGATGCGTGACTGCTCGGCAAGTGCCTGCAGGATAGACTGACGAATCCACCATACAGCGTAGGAGATGAACTTAAATCCACGTGTCTCGTCAAACTTCTCGGCCGCCTTGATCATCCCAATGTTTCCCTCATTGATCAGGTCAGGAAGGCTCAGACCTTGGTTCTGATATTGCTTTGCCACAGAGACGACAAACCGGAGGTTGGCCTCCACCAGCTTGTTCAATGCACGCCGATTACCACGATGTATCTCTCGCGCCAGCTCCACCTCCTCTTCGGGAGATATGAGGCTCGTCCGCCCGATCTCTTGGAGGTAACGATCCAGCGATGCACTCTCACGATTGGTGATCGACTGATTGATTTTTAATTGTCTCATTGCCATGGCTATACTCGATTTAAAGGGTTAACTCTACAATGCGTTCACGCACTCTAATCATCCACAGAAGAGCGCTGTACGCAAAGGGGTACAAATACTCAGTGTACTCAAACCGATTGCAAAGGTCGTAAAAACAAATGACATAAGCAGCATTTGTAAGACACCTTAACCTTTGAAGGTCTGAGCAATACTCTTTTGAAGCTCCTAGAGAGCGTCAGTTTAAGTCTCTGGAGGCATCAACAGCTCCATCTCTCTGGTCTTTAGAGAGCCAAACGCCTAAAAGTTTATTTCGTCACTCTAAGGTCGACTCCATAATCACTCTAAGATATCCTCCATAACATCGTCGACAGCATCATCGACAGCGTCGTTCAGAGGCTCGTGTAGATCGACCGTTGCCTGCTCGCCACACGGAGAGAAGCCCGCAGGCACGTTAAATGGCGTATTCGCCGAGTAGCCCAGCGAAGGATCTGCATAGACAGCCTTCATAAAGTAGCCAAAGACAGGCAGAGCAGCCGAGGCTCCCTGGCCATACGCCATCGAGCGGAAGTGTATCGAGCGCTCCTCGCCACCGACCCAACAACCGGCCACGATCTCTGGAGAGAAGCCGACGAACCAACCATCGCTGTTGCGCTGTGTCGTACCCGTCTTACCACCCAGAGGCATCGTCAGATTGTGTCGGAAGCGTAGTCGGCCGCCCGTACCGCCATCGACGACAGCGCGCATCATGTCGAGCATCTGCAATGCAGCTCGTGCGGGAAGTACCTCCGTAAGATTGGCCGTAAAGGTCGCCACCACATTGCCGTAGCGATCCTCGATACGAGTCACAGGAATCGGGTCGACACGGATGCCTTGATTGACAAAAGCACTGTAAGCCGCCACCATCTCACTGACCGTCACATCGGGCGTACCGAGAGCCACCGAGACGACAGGATCTATGTCGCCCTTGATACCGAAGGAGTGGAGCAGGCGAACAAAGGTATAGGGCGATGTTCGTCCCATTAGGTAGGCCGTGACCCAGTTAGAGGAGTTTTGCAGTCCCCACTTGATCGAGACCATCTCCCCCACTCGCTTAGCTCCAGTATTGCGCGGCGTCCACGCCTTGCCATTGGCATCATAGAGCGTGATCGGCTGATGCATCACCTGCTCACAGGGCGAGATACCCTGTATCATACTGAGGGAGTAGAGAAAAGGCTTGATCGTCGACCCCACCTGTCGTCGCCCCTGCGAGACCATATCATACTTAAACGTACGAAAGTCCACATCTCCGACATAAGCCAGGATATTACCATTGTGCGGATTCATCGCCATGAAGCCCGTGTGGAGGAAGTGCTTATAGTATAGTACTGAGTCCCGAGGAGTCATCTCCTTATCGACCCAGCCGTTGTAGCTCCAGACACGCATCTTGCGCTTTTGGTCAAAGGTCTTGCGGATCTCCTCTGGCGACATGCCAAGCTTCTTGAGCGATCGCCAGCGATCCGTGTTGTGCAGGGCACGCTCGATAGCATCCTTGCGTTGCTGTGCTGTCAGGTCGCTACTATAAGGAGCCAGCTTAGAGCCTCGCATCTCACGATCGAAGTTAGGCTGTACAAACTCGCTCATGTGCTTCTGCACCGCCTCCTCAGCGTACTGCTGCATACGGCTATCGATCGTACCATAGATCTTGAGTCCATCGGCATAGAGATCGTAGTGCGATCCGTCAGACTTCTTGTTCTTCTGACACCACCCATAGATCGGCTGTGTCTCCCAGAGGAGCGAGTCAATGGCGTACTGCTCTTGATTCCACTGCGAGTAGTCACTTCGCTTAGGTTTTTTGGCAGTCAGTAAGAGACGCACGAACTCTCTATAATAGGGAGCCAAGCCATCGGAATGTGCATTGCTGGTAAAGTTGATATGGATCGGCTCAGCAATGGCAGTCGTGTAGGTCTCCTCGGAGATGTATCCCGCTTTCTTCATCTGTAGGAGTACCGTATTGCGACGATTCAGCGGTGCATCGCTGTCAGCATGCAGGACGGGGTTGTAGAGCGAGGGATTCTTGCACATCCCCACCAGCATCGCCGACTCATTCAGAGTTAGCTCTGAGGGCTTCTTGCCAAAGTAAGTCTGTGCAGCCGAGCGGATACCGATAGCGTTGTAGAGGAAGTCAAACTGATTGAGATACATCGCTATGATCTCCTCCTTGGTGTAGTTGCGCTCGAGCTTGATTGCTATAACCCACTCGATCGGCTTCTGCAGGAGGCGCTGCAGCGTTGATTTAGCATGAGGTGAGTAGAGTTGCTTAGCCAGCTGCTGTGTGATGGTACTACCGCCTCCACTAGCAGTATTGCGCAGCATGCCTCGCTTGACAATAGCACGCCCCACGCCTCGGATGTCGACACCCGAGTGCTTGTAAAAGCGCACATCCTCCGTAGCTACCAGAGCCTGCACCAGAGGCTCTGCCAGCTCGTCATAGCTCACGTAGATGCGATTTGTCGAGCCGTGCGCATAGGATCCCAGCTGCACACCATCGTCCGAGATGAGGACAGAGGCATACTTGTCGATAGGGTTTTGCAACTGCTCCACATCAGGCATATAGCCGATGACGCCGTGCCAAATCAATATGAATATGATTAAGACCAAAGTCCAAAAGGCTCCAAAGAGCCACCACAGCACCTTAATGATCTTTCCTTTCATACGAAAGAGTTTTTCTACTATAATATAAGAGTGAGAAGCCGACCGATGCAGCTCAGAGAGACGACCTCCGAGACATTACTTGGCATGGATTTGGGGGAGAGATTTGCGCTCCTTGATGAGGCCAGCGTTGAAGGCGTGGAGGAGCTTCTCCAGATCGTCCACCTGCTGCTGCAGGTCAGCACCTACGTCCGTATCGGCCACCAGCATACGGTGTGTCGTACGCTCCGAGATGACCGTCACGCTCTTGATATCCTCCATCAGCTCTACCGCACGGCGCATCGTCGTAAAGGGCTCGTGCTGCACCAGCTGCATACCTTGCGAATTATAGATCAATGTGTAGCCTGCGATGCCTGTACTACTCTGATAAGCTCGGCTAAAGCCCCCATCGATGATCATCAGCTTGCCACCAGCAGCGATAGGTTTCTCGCCCTTGGCGACCTTGACCGGCACGTGTCCATTGATGACGTGACAGTCTTCGCCTTCTAGACCAAACTCACGGAGGATCATCTCGATGGTCTCTAGATCTTGGCGATACTTAAAGTAGTAGCCCTTAGTCTCCGTATGTGTCTTCTTGTCAGCAACGAAGTAACGCTCGAAGGTGGTCATCGCAGACTTGTCAAAGAGTGGCGAGTCGGGACCGCACCAGAGGTAGAAGATATAGTCCACGGCAGCCTCATGCTTCGGGTGAGCATGCCTAGAGGGATGCGCCAGGCGCACCACACGATCTATCTCGTCAAGTAGCGCACGACCGCGTAGGGGCTGCGAGTCTAGTACACGCACCGCCTTGAGCTGTCCAGAAGCGTCTAGTGGCATCGAGGCGTGGTAGAGCAGGTTGCCGTTGCACACGAGGTACATACTACCGAGTCGATAGAAAGCGTCTATATGCGTATGGAGCCGCTCACTCGTGGCGAAGGAGCGACGCAAGCGGTCCATCACCTCCTCCTCTTGGGGCGTGAGACGATATGGATCCTTCGGATCGATCGTGGGGAAGTTCATGTCGAGCATTTCATGCACGCCATAGTCCTCATTGGGATTGGTATGCGAGAGATCGACCGTACCAGCCTCAAAATCTATCTTGTGGAGTAGGTCACGCTCCTGCATCTGCCACTCAGGGTGGCGAGCGATCAACTGATGCTCCAGCTTGAACTGGATAATGCTGATCGCCTTGTGCATCTGGCTAATCAGGTAAATGCCCTTCTCATCGTACGAAGCGTCTGAGTCGCCCAACTTAGGCTTGAAGTAAGTGCACGGATCGTCCGCATAGACCTCACTGGCTAAGCGGGAGAGTGGCATCAAGTTAATCCCGTATCCATCCTCGATGGTGTCTAGATTGGCGTAGCGCAGAGCGATACGTATGACGCAAGCGATGCACGCATCATTGCCAGCAGCAGCACCCATCCAGAGCATATCGTGATTGCCCCACTGTATGTCCACGTTGTGGTAGTCTAGTAGTGTGTCCATGATGTACTGAGCACCAGGGCCACGATCGTAGATGTCGCCCACGATGTGGAGGCGGTCTATGACGAGGCGCTTGATCGTCGCTGAGATCGCGCAGATGAAGTCCTCCGCCTTGCCCGTGGAGATGATTGTAGAGATGATGCTAGAGATGTAAGCCGACTTGTTGGGGTTGACCCCGTCCTCGTGTAGTAGCTCCTGGATAATGTAGCTATACTGAAGTGGTAGCGCCTTGCGCACCTTCGAGCGGGTGTACTTCTCCCCCACCTTACGGCACACCTTGACGAGGCGGTTAAGTGTCACCTTGTACCACTCCTCGTCTATTTCGCCAGTTTCATGGAGCTGCTCCAGCTTAGCCTGCGGATAGTATATCAGCGTAGCTAGCTCACGCATCTGCTGCTCCATCATCTGCCCTGCAAAGACTTCGCGTATCTTACGCATCACGCTGCCGGAGGCATTCTTCAGCACATGGTCGAAGGCCTCATGCTCACCATGCACATCTGCGAGAAAGTGCTCCGTACCCTTCGGAAGGCTTAGGATCGCCTGCAGATTGATGATCTCTGTAGAGACCTCGGCCGAGTTGCGGAATTGGTTAGAGAGGAGCTGAAGGTACCTCAAGTCATCCTTTGCAGCCTGTATGTCAGTCTTGTCTTGCATCATGTCTATCTATTACTAGGGATATAACACGCCTCAAAGTTACTAAATAAAAGAAGACCACGAGCCAAGTCGTGAGGCTCTAGCACCCGTATGGGCTAACTCCTATGGCTAATTCCTGTTTTGAGGTGCTGGTGGTAGTCTAGACTGGAACTGTCTAGTGAAATGAGCCCCGCCCGAAAGCGCGATTATGATGCGTCACTCCTATCTGGGCAAATTCGACGCCCACTCGTTACAATAATTTAGAACTAGCTATACTTCGATACAGGGCTATGTCGGGGCAAACTGATTTCCACGTGGATATTTCGAAATCTCCACGTGGAGAATAAAAAATTCTTCGGAGGAATCAAATGAAACTTCGGAGGAATGAAATGAAACTTCGGAAGAAATGAATCACGCCCACGTGGAAAATAAAAAATATCCACGTGGAGATTTGAGATTCCCCACGTGGATATTCGAGAAAGGAGGTGATCGGACAAATTTCCCCGTAAAAATATGTAATTAGAGATTAGAGGGCGGGGGTGCCTCCCCACGAAGTTTTTCCCTACATTTGAGACTGTTGCGTAAAGGACAATGGGCACATGGGGGAAAAAAATCTCCACGGAGGAATTAGTTTTTCCTCCGTGGAGTGGATTTAACGCTTCGTAAGAGGGAGCATCATGCGTAGCTGTGCATCCCGCCGAGGAAGAAGTTAACCCCGAAGTAGGTGACCAGCACCGACACGAAAGCGATCAAGAGATAGACATGCAGGAACCTCTGCGAGCGGAAGCAGCGCAGCGACTCGCAGTGTAGTGGCAGGGCGTAGATGATGAGCGTGATGAGTGCCCACACCTCTTTGGGGTCCCAGCTCCAGTAGCGTCCCCACGAGACATTGGCCCAGACGGCTCCGATGAAGATACCGATAGCCAGCAGCGCGACCGCTGGATAGAGGAGCAGCCTACTGAGTGCCTCTAGGTGCGTCCCGACGGTGGAGCGTCGCGACAGGATCAGCGCCATGCAACTATTGAGCATCATAAAGGCCAAGAGACTATACGCTATCATGATGACCAGCACATGGATGCTCAGTAGCGGCGAGTGAAGCACTGGCATCAGCGGGGTGATCTGCGGATTGCTGCCCCCGAAGGAGGCAACCAAGAGCGACAGACCACCCATGAGCAGACCAAAGGGGATCAGTACTCGATGCTTGCGTCCGGCAAGTATGGTCAGTAGCAGTACAATCCAGGCTAAGGCTTGCATCGTCTCAAAGCCATTACTCAGCGGTACATATCCCGAGACGATCCAGCGCAGGATCACCATCAGGGTTAGGTAGAGCATACTGCCGTAGATGATGATCCAGATGCCCCACTTGACAAATGGCGGATCCACGAGTCGCCCCACGGAGAGCTGATAGGCCGTCCAGATGAAGAGCAAGATACCGACGGTGGCGAGGATCTTGGCGAGGAGTCCGATAAAAGGCGAGAGCTGGTTGTAGTAGATCTCGGAGCGAAAGCGCACAGCCGAGGGACAGCTCTCACCGCCCTCCTTGAGCTGGTACTGACGGAGCTTGACGAGGAAGTTTTGCGCCTCATCCCACTGCTGCATGATGACCAGTTCGCTGAGGTAGTTAAAGCTCTTGCGTACAAAGGTCCACTGATCTAGCGGCATCTCTGCGGGTAGGTCGGTAGAGGCAGGATGGTACCACGCGATACTTCCATGGCTCTGTACGGGGAAGATCGCAAGCGACTCCCCTAGCCCTAAGCTCTGTATCACCTGACACTTCTCGTGTGCCTCAAAGAGAGCCTTGCGTCCGGGCTGGTCGGGGTGCTGTATGTAGTTGTCCAGCAGAGCCTCCAGGCGATAGTTGCCTTGTAGGTCAAAGAACTGTAAGTAGCTCACCCGCTGACCCTCATAGCACTCGAGCAGCTTGCGTATGCTCCGATCTTTGATCCGTATCATCGGCTCATTGACCCAACTATCGTAGTAAAAGATCCAACCCGCCAAGACCTGCTCGGCAGAATAGCCTCGGTAGCTACTGCGTCCATAGAGCTTCTCGGTAAACTCCTGCGCGTAGGTCTCTAGGGGACAGACTCGATTGTTGTACAGGATATGCAACTCGCCCAAGCTTTTCGCCACACTAGCGGGGATCGTCTTGGGGAGTGGCGTCACAGGAGTTTTTGCCTCTGCCGAGAGCGTACCACCAGCAAGGAGTATCAGGAGCATCGCCACGGGAGAGACTAGAGCCTGCTTGAGGAGCTGTCTCACCTTACGACGGCGTGCGTACATGCCCCCTACGAGGCTGATCGCTAGGAGCGCATAGCCTAGGTAAGAGATCGATATACCCCACGGATCGTAAGCGATGGAGAGTATCGAGGAGGTCGTCTCTGGGTCGTAGCCTGACTGGTAGAAGCGATAGAATCGGTAGCGGAAGATGCGATTCATCGAGACAGCACCACGGAGGCTCTGCGACCGCTCCCCGTCCTGAATGAGGAGATTGCTCTGGTAGTCTAGCGGGAATTGGGTCCCTGTGTAGTAAGTCAGATCAAAGCGCTCCAAAGCGACCTCAAAGGGGAGGGTCAGTGTCTCTCCCTGTTCACTCTGATAGCGATCCGTAGGGCTGGCACCCTCTTGGAGCTTGATTCGTCCATGTATAGCAGTCCAGCTAGTCACGCCAGCACCCAGCAAGATGACCAGCAGTGAGACGTGGATCATCCAGATCCAGAAGCGTCTGTAGAGCTTAGCCCGTAAGATATAGAGTAGTCCAGCACAGGAGAGCAGCACCCACAAGATGGTAAAGAGCGGGGAGCCATACCAATGCTCCTGCACGAAGGGCGTACCGTAAAGCTTTTCAACCACAGTGGCTGTCGCGAGGACAGCCACCGTGATAAGTAGTAGTATGAAGGGGAGCTTGCGCCACACCATATTTATATTGTATCTAGTGTGTGAAGCTATACAGCGTTGATAAACTTGACAACCGCCTCACGATCCTTGCGATTGAGCTTGCGAAACTTCTCTACCGTAAAGCGAGCATCACTATCCTTAGCACCGTGCCACATGATCGCCTCGATGACATTGCGTGCACGGCAGTCGTGCAGACGATCCTGGTGACCCGAAGCCTTCTGGCTCAGACCACGTCCCCAGAGCGGAGTGGTACGGCACCAACCTGTGCGGATATCGTTTTGCATGTGGAGCCGGTGCTGGATTAGGTCGGTGTAAGGCCAGATCTTTTGCTTGGGATAGCGAGGCATAGCCTTCTTGCCACCCTCGGTCAGGCCATACACATCCACGACCACATCATCGCCCGTAGTCCAAGAGGGACGGTGGCAAGTAGCGCAACCTATCTCGGTGAAGAGCTGCTTACCACGCTGCACATCGGGTGCGTCTATATCTCTCGCAGCTGGCACCGCAAGACCACGTATCCACACCATCAGATCGTAGCAAGCCTGTGCGTCCATCTCGACGGGCAGGTCTGTAGCTGTAAAGAAGTCGTAGATATCCTGCTCCACATTGCCAGTCTTCTTGCGCTCTGGGAAGTATTTGTAGAACTGTGCCTGCACCTCGGGGTCTTTGCTAGCCGTCCGTGCGTAAGCCTCTGGTACGTAAAACTTACGAAACATCGGCGTGATGATGTTGCACACCTCCCATAGACTCACATTGGCAGAGAGCTTGGTGAAGTCACACGCGTAGTCAAAGCGCATAGGGTGCCCTGCAGCGTCTACCCCCGTGGGGGCGAAGTCGTTACCAGCCCAGATGGCGGGATTGAGCGGTGTGTGCGGAGCCTCCTTGATATACTGCTGACGTATATCCTCATCACTGATTGCATCAAGTAGACACGTGCCGTAGATGCCGATGGTAGACTCAAGCGTGACGACCGCCTGATCTATTGGATAGGGCTTGCCATTCACCTCTAGCGGTGAGTAGAGAGCCTCTGCGGGCAGATGCACCTCAGGATAGATGAGGTCGTAGGTCTCGCCATCGTCAAACTTATTGCCCCACTCGTCCGTGTAGGGGAGCCAGTCGATGGTCATCTTGTCAGCATCGATCATAGGTTTGAAGGGAGGCAGTGCGACAGTCATAGGCACTAAGCCGAGCGAGGTAGCCATATTCCCCTCTTTGTCAGTCACGATGATGAGACAACCATTGCCCATCTCCTCGCTATTGTAGCGTGTGATGCGCTTACCATGACCATAGCCAGGGTGACAAGCCTCACACGATGTGCGATTATACAGCGGTCCCAACCCCGTAAAGGTGAGACCTGGTACATCACCAGCAGCGTGCGCCGTCTCAAAGCGACGCTCGCCCTGCTTGAAGTTGGCATCTAGTCCAGCCTGTGCGATAGCCTCCGTGGGCTGCTCGAAGCAGGAGGAGGTGTTGTTGAAAGTAGTGCCTAGCTTACCGCCGCTGTAGTACTCCTCGCTGAGCGTCTGAGGCGTGTCGCTACCACACTCCCGCTGACAAGCTGGTAAGCTAGCAAGGATGAGTGCCAGCAGAGCTAGCTGTGTAGTTAAGTGCTTCATAAGAACAAAGTGTTTGGGTGTATGTATCTCCCCTCCCCTGATAACTAACCTTTTATCATAATCTATTGCTTTGGCAAATGCTTGCTCAGGAGAGGGGTAGAAGTTAGTTAGAGGTTAGACTTTAGAGATTAGATAGACTCAATGAAGGTGACGACAGCTTTTCGCTCCTCCTTGCTGAGCTTGCGAAACTTCTCAACAGCCGCTCTTGCATCACTAGTTTTAGCACCGTGCCACATGATCGCCTCGATCACGGTACGTGCACGGCAGTCGTGTAGACGATCGCCAGCTCCAGTAGCCTTCATGCTCAGGCCACGCCCCCACAGTGGAGTGGTACGACACCAACCTGTGCGGATATTGTTCTTCATCTGTAGCTGGTGCTGGATCATATCGGTGTAGGGCCAGATCTTCTGATGAGGGTAGCGTGGCAGGAGGCTAGCACGAGCACCTACGAAGAAGTTGTTCGGATCACGAATTTGATCCTCGCCCGTAGTCCAGGTAGGACGGTGGCAGGTAGCGCAGCCCATCTCCTCAAAGAGCTTCTTACCCTGTTGGAACTCTTTGCTATCAGCATCTCGTGCCGATGGGACGGCTAGTCCGCGGTGCCACACCATGAAGTCGATATACTCCTCGTCGGTCATATCAGCGGGGAGCTCACTAGAGGTTAGGTAGTCGTAGATGTCCTTCTTGACATCACCGCTCTTCCTCCACTCCGGATAGTAGGTGTAAAACTTAGCCTGAACCTCGGGATCTTCGGAAGCTACCTTAGCATAGGTAGGGGTCATATAGTGGTAGCGACGATCGCTACGAGTTACGTTGGTGATGTTCCAGATAGCATTAGCTCCAGGGCCATCCTGTATGCTACCACGTGTCAAGCCATAGGTGTAGCGAGGAAGGTACTTAGTGCCATCGCCCTGCTTTTTATTGACGTAGTACCTAACGAAGTCGCCATTCTTCCACACGGTGGGGTTGAGGTTGGCACCATGCTTCTCCTCCGTCTGATACTGCGCACGGAGGTCCTCGTCACTGATAGCGTCGAGCAGCCCCGTACCGTAGATACCGATGGTACTCTCGAGGCGGACGCGTAGATCGGAGTATGGGATATCCTTGCCCTTGGCCTGCAGAGGGACGTAGAAGGCATCCTCCGGTATGGTCACCTCTGGGTAAATAAGGTCGTAAGTCTCGCCATCGTCAAACTTATTGCCCCACTCATCTGTGTAGGGGAGCCAGTCTATCCTAATCTTACGCTCATCAAGTGGTGCCTTAAAGGGTGGCGCAGCTTGCGTCTGAGGCATACCTGTGAGGGAGGATAGGTAGTTATCGTTTTGGTCCGTGAGGACGAGTAGATAGCCGTTACCTATGATGTTCGAGTTGTACTCGGTCTGTCTAGCACCATGACCGTAGCCAGGGTGGCAAGCGATACAGCTAGCACGTAGCCATAGGGGTCCTAAGCCACGCAGCGGGAAGTTTGGATCGGTAGAGGTGTCAAAGGGATTCTCGAAGAGGCGCTCTCCCCTCTTAAACCTAGCGACCAAACCAGCCTCCTCGACTGCAGGGGTAAACTGCTCGTAACAGGTGGCCGTGTTATTGAACGCGGTGCCTAGCTTTCCCCCGCTATAGTACTGCTCTTCGTATGGATTCGTTTCGCTTGGATCTGGACAGTCTGAGCTACATGCGCTCAGAAGAGCCAGACAGCCTATCAGGCTACATATGCTTAATACCTTGTTCATAACAACTTCCTCTAAAAAACTATCATACATCTGCAGGGTTCCTCTAGGGATCCTGCAGATGGTATGACGGTTGGTTATTGATTACTTCTGTACAGCCTCAATAGCTGCATCGATCTTCTCAAGGAGCGCATTGCACGCCTCAATGGCGGGCTTAGTAGCCTCCTTCGTTAGGTTATTGCGGAAGGGCGCTGGCATAGCAGCTACTGTCTTGATCGCATTGTCTATGGCAGAGCGGATTTCCTTGTCTAGTTCGGGATGCTGCTTAGCCATGTAGGTAGCGAGAGAGTGATTGTGGACAGTGCCGTCGAGAGAGCCGTAGTAAGCATTGCGGACGCTACGGAGGTTGTCAGTGAAGTCCTCAATAGAGTTCCAGCTGTACCAAGACTCCACGTCTAGGACATTGCCCGAGTTGACCGGGTCGGTAATCTTTGTGTTGCCCACCTCGTCAGAGATGTCACTTGCACCTTGTAGGATCTGTACGAGAGCATCCTTCTGGCTCTTGTAGGCGCTGTTACCCTGCTCCCCAGCAGCGATCATGAGCTGACCGTAGTCCATTGTGGGGAGGAGCTCGGCATCCTCAAGTGTCTTCTTCTTGTCAGCCGTCACCTTGTCAATGCCAGCCCAGCTAGCCTCTAGGCGGATTGCCTGACGAGCTAGGTCCTCAGCGACAGCTGCATTGTAGATGCGCTCAGGCTCTGTGATCTCAGCGACCTTGCGAGGCAGTCCATCTCTAAAGATCATGTACTCCACAGCGTGGAAGCCTAGTAGACCGTAGCCTAGAGAAGCGAAGCCCTTGGCATCTGGACCCTCCTCCTTGAGTTCATTAAGGAGGTCTTTGTTCTGAAGAATGTTGTCTAGCTGATTCTTCTGCAGAGGCCAAGAGTCGATGTGCGGGTCGATGTTGTAGTCACCGGCAGCTCCATAGAGAAAAGCCTCGCTAAGCTCCCAGTAAGCTCTCGCCTCAACCCACTTCTTGCAAGCCTTGCTGACCAGTTCTTGAGAGGGGTTTTTCATCAGCTCCTCGCAAAGCCCAGACAGCTCGATAGCATTGTCTGCTAGAGACTTGTAGGTGGGGACTACGACACCCTCGACGAACTGCTTGACGAGTGCCGTCTGCTCGGGGTCTAGCTGCTTTGCCTTGGGCTCGTCGCTCTCTTGACAAGAGACGAGGAGGATGCCCACGACTGAGAGAAGGAGCATCTTAAAGATGTAGGTATACTTATTCATAGTCGATTGTATTGTGTTGAGTTAAAAGAATCTAGAAGTGAAACATGCCAAAGTAGGCGATACCGAGGCTGATCGTCGGCTCATCGTTGAACTGCTTGTGCAGCATACGATAGCTATACTCAGCCTTGACGACGATCTCAGGGATCGGGTAGTAGTTGAGTCCGACGGTAAACTTCTGTCGCTCCCACTCCGGCTCGTCGGTCATACTGGGTACTACTTGAAACATGGAGTCGTAGTAGTCATACCGCCCGAAGAGGTAGAGACGCTGCTTGAGCTGACGTAGCTTGGCCGAGGCTGAGAAAAGGTCATATCCACCCTCCAGGCCTGCAGCTAAAGCCGCCTTGGCGACACTATTCTTGGGTGAGGGTGAGTCCTTGCGGGTCGTGCGATTAGCCTTCGTGATCTCCATCGAGTCGCCTAGATGTCCGTAGTCCACGTTGCCTCGCAAGATAAGATGTGGATTAGCATACTGGAAGTCAAAAGCTCCGATACAGACGAGACCCTTGATATGGTCATACTTATTTGTCGCATTGAGCGTGTTGCGACCGCTCGTCCCGACGTAGCCGCTCAGGCTGAGGCGCAGGTTGCGTACCGAGTAGTTGTCCACGCGCATGGCGCAGGCGTAGTTCGTCGCCATCTTAAACTCGTAGGGACTACCCGCCCCGCCATGGATCCAGTCCTTATTGTTAAAGCGGTCAGCATCTAGCCCGGCGATACCCATCACCTCATACCGCCAGTTAGGTAGTTTACCCCACAGGCCTATACCCGTCTCATGCCAGGTGCAGGGCAGGATCGTGTTCTCCCCCTCGGGGCGGTAGACCGTAAAGAACTCTGTCGGCATGTGAGATGCGTTGGTTGCTCCGACTGGTACGACCATATGTCCTATGCGCAGGTTGAGTGCTGGTGAGAAGCTCTTCTGTAGCCAAAACTGCTCGAGAGCCACCTCGCCACCACGCTCTATCTCAGACTCGTACTCGCCAGTCTCCTCCTCTTCGATCTCGACAGCACTCTCCGTGCCACCATGCTCAAACTCGATCTCAGAGCCTAGAGACCAACCATGACCAAAATCATAACCAACAAAGAAAACAACGTGTGGCAAGTCTACCTGACCGAAGCTACGAGCATCTTTGTAGAGCTCCGCATCGGTGTAGCGCTTGAAGTTATTACTGTAAAACATCCTCGATGCGACAGCCTCTCCATACCCACCGATGGTGAGCCGACGAGGAGCTGGTGCGGAGGTCTGCGACAAAGTGTCCACAGTCTGCGCCTCTGATAGCTGTACGGTGCAAAGTACGAGACCACAGAGGAGATACGATATGAATCGTTTCATATATTATTATAGCGTGTTTGACATCCGAGTGAATCAAACGCAGGGGGAGCCTCATCAGCCACCCTTACATTGTTTAGCGTACCTCAAGATGGGTATAGCGGAGGGTAAATCGAAGAGAATCAGGGGAACGAATCCTCTACTACGCGACATCTTGTGGAGCCTGCCGACGATCCGACAGATTTCTACCACAAAGGTACGGCAGGGGCTTACAATGACTCACGGCAAGAGATAGCATATTGTAGGTATATCGGCAGTAAGTAACAACCGTTCAATACTATCTGTTAGGTAATTCGCTGAGATGATTGAGCGATGACAAGCCCCGTTTTCTCTAGATCTGCCCTCATCCAAAGGCGCCTGCTACCGACTTATACTTAGCTGTAGGAGTAGCTAGACGTTCCTCTCGTGGAAAGAAACCTTTCCTAGGGAGGAAAACAAAGTTTCCAACGCTGGAAAGGAATAGTTCCTCCCTTGGAACTAAAGAGTTCCTCCCTTGAAACTAAAAAGTTCCAAGAGGGGAACCATTTTTGGAACTCATATATACTAGAAAGCCAGCACGATACAAAGAGATCTGACGAGGCACACAGACTCGCGCCTCGACACGCTCACAAGATAGGACAGCATACCTATATATAATGAGGTAGGGGCGAACATCTGTGGATGTCCGCCCCTACGGCTATTTTGTCATCTTGTGACGAGCTGCGTGGCTCGCTTTACTTGACGAGATCCATCGTGTCACGTGCTATCATCAGCTCCTCGTCGGTGGGGACGCAGATGACGGTCACACGGCTAGAGGGCTTAGAGAGTACCTTCTCTTCGCCACGGCTAGAGCGATTGACTGCTGAGTCAAACTCGACGCCCATGAACTCTAGTCCAGAGACTACTGACTCACGAGTCGTCTGGTCGTTCTCACCGACACCGCCCGTGAAGACGATGACATCGACACCGCCCATAGCAGCTGCGTAGGCTCCGATGTACTTCTTGATACGGTAGCGATACATCTCGAGCGCAAGCTTAGCGCGCTCGTTGCCAGCCTCGGATGCCTGCTCTACGTCACGCATATCGGAGGAGACACCGCTGATGCCGAGTACACCGCTCTTCTTATTGACCATCGTCGAGAAGTCGCTCGGGGTCATCTTCTCATGCTCCATGATAAAGGGTACGATACCTGGGTCGATGCTTCCGCAGCGAGTGCCCATCATCAGACCATCCGTAGGGGTCAAGCCCATAGAGGTGTCGAGGACCTTACCATTGCATACGGCTGCGATCGAAGCACCATTGCCGATATGGCAGGTGATGATGCGTGTCTTGTCAAAGTCCTTGCCAAGAATCTCGCAAGCACGATGGCTGATGTAGCGGTGGCTCGTGCCGTGGAAGCCGTAACGACGTACCCCGTACTTCTCATAGTACTCGTAGGGTAGCGCATACATATAGGTATATGCGGGCATCGTCTGGTGGAAGGCCGTATCAAAGACAGCTACCTGCTGCACCTTCGGGAGGAGCTTCGTGATAGCGTCGATACCCTTCAGTGAGGGTGGGTTGTGCAGTGGAGCGAGGTCAGAGACACGCTTTACCTGCTCGATCACCTCGTCATTGATGAGGACGCTCTTATTGATCGCCTCACCACCATGTACGAGACGGTGACCCACAGCCTCAATCTGGTCGACACTGTCCAGGACAGCGTACTCAGACTTCGTCAGGATCTCGAGGATAAACTCGACAGCCACCGTGTGCTCGGGTAGCGGACGGTCTATCTGCACCTTCTTGCCGTCGGTCGTCTTAAACTTGATGAAAGAGTCGGGCAGGCCGAGCTTCTCAATACCGCCTGAAGCGAGGATACGAGCCTCAGGCATATCATATAGTGAATACTTGACAGACGAGCTGCCACAGTTAAGGACTAGTACGATCATAATGTATCTTTAGTAAAGGGAAGGGGGTGATGAATTACTTCTTAGCTGCGATAGCCTGGTTGCAAGTGATCGTGATCACGTTGTAGACATCGTCTACAGAGCAGCCACGGCTGAGGTCATTGACTGGAGCAGCCATACCCTGTAGGATAGGACCGACAGCGGTAGCACGACCGAGACGCTCGACGAGCTTGTAAGCGACGTTGCCCACCTCTAGGTTCGGGAAGACGAGGACGTTAGCCTTACCAGCTACGGGGCTCTCAGGAGCCTTGAGCTCAGCGATCTTGCTCACGATAGCTGCGTCAGCCTGTAGCTCACCATCGATGAGTAGGTCAGGAGCCATCTCCTTAGCGATCTTGTAAGCCTCGGTAACCTTGTCAATCATCTCGCTCTTGGCAGAGCCCTTTGTAGAGTAGCTCAGGAGGGCAATGCGTGGCTCCATGTCGCCGATGCTACGAGCCGTGTCAGCAGAAGCGATAGCGATCTGTGCGAGCTCGTTGCTGTCAGGATTGGGCGTGACGGCGCAGTCTGCAAAGATGAAGAAGCCGTTCTCGCCATACTCCTTGAGCGGAGAGAAGATGAGGAATGCGCCACTGACCACCTTGAGTCCTGGGCGTGTCTTGATGAGCTGGAGTGCGGGGCGGAGCACGTTGCCCGTCGTGTTGTGTGCACCAGCTACCTCACCGTCAGCATCGCCAGACTTGATCATTAGGCAGGCAAGGTAAAGCGGATTGACCACTAGCTCGTCAGCCTGCTCTCGGGTCATGCCCTTAGCTTTGCGTAGCTCCATCAGGAGGTCACGATAAGCCTCACGGCGAGCGTGGTTTTGTGGATCGATGATCTCAGCCTGATCGATATGCTTAAGCCCTAGCTCAGCAGCCTTAGCCTGGATCTCGGCGGGGTTGCCTAGGAGGATGATGTGAGCGATGCCGTCAGCGATGATGCGATCAGCAGCTTGGAGGGTGCGAGGCTCGAGACCCTCGGGGAGTACAATGCGCTGCTTGTTAGCCTTAGCGCGCTGTACGTTCTTTTGAAGTAGTTCCATAGAGGTGTATGATAAGTTTATATTGATGTGCAGTCTTTAGCGCCACAAAGTTACAAAATAAAGAGCAGAGCCTCCACGAAACCCTCTAATTTCTAACCTCTGACCTCTAATCTCTAATAACATATCTTTACAGGGAAATTCGTCCGATTCCCTCCTTTCTCGAATATCCACGTGGAAAATCTCAAATCTCCACGTGGATATTTTTTATTTTCCACGTGGGCGTCAAACAATTCCTCCGAAGTTTCATTTGATTCCTCCGAAGAATTTTTTATTTCCTACCTGGGAAATAAAAAATATCCACGTGGAGATTT
>NZ_CABUAN010000036.1 GCF_902489635.1 uncultured Porphyromonas sp.
CACGTGGAGAATCTCAAATCTCCACGTGGATATTTTTTATTTTCCACGTGGGCGTGATTCATTTCCTCCGAAGTTTCATTTGATTCCTCCGAAGAATTTTTTCTTCCCCACGTGGAAAATAAAAATTCTCCACCTGGATATTTCGAAATATCCACGTGGAAATCCGTTTTCCCCGACACCGCTCCGTATCGATATGTAGTCGACTCTAAATTATCGTAACGAGCCGGCGTTGAGTTTGCCCTGACCATAAGATTACAGGTACTTTTCCATTCCAAAATTTATTGTACCTTTGCCTCCACAATCCGAGGGGACTGGTGGCTATGGCAGCGTAGTCGCAGGATAGTCGCCCGAGGGTGGTGCCATGCGGAAATAGCTCAGTTGGTAGAGCATCAGCTTCCCAAGCTGAGGGTCGCGAGTTCGAGCCTCGTTTTCCGCTCCAATGACAGACGATAAACAGAGCGGCAAGAGTCGCTCTGTTTTTTTATGCTTAGAGGGGGCGATATGCCGTCTCTTTTGCTTGAGAACATTTCACTAACTTAGCGGAGCAACAATTCTCGAAAACATGTGTAGAAGGAAAAGACAACAGACCCAAGGCTCCGCAAATACGATGTATAAGGGATTCGTAAGACGTGGAGCGGTCGTGATACCCGACACTATCGAAGAAGGACCCGACCTGGCAGAGGTCAAGGGCAAGCTACTAGAGCGTATGAGGGCTATCCAAGCTGAGGATAGAGCCGAGGGCAAACGCGAAGAGCTGTGGTTCACGATACAAGGCGACAAGGATGGTATCTGGCACGGATGTATGACCAAGAAGGGCGGGTACTATGAGAACAACAACGACCGCATACCATGGTGGGCGTGGATACTTATGATACCTGGCTTTATGTTGGCCCCCCTATTTTGGTTTATCTATGACTTCATAAACCCGAGCAAGCTCAAGCGAGATCGAGAGGCCTATTGGAAGAGTCGAGGCGATGGCTCTACACTCCCGACAGCTTAAGAGCTGTGAGGAATGGGTGTAGGCGGAGGGGTTGTCGTTTTGCTTCATAGTGACGTTTGGGTACTTCCGTAGCTCGATGTGGAGGACTTTTTTCGGACAATCGGAGGGGTATCTGTTTGCCAGTAGTATATTTTAGCGTAACTTTGTGGCAATCTAGACTACGTGAAATAATAACGATATATCAAATATACTCATGCAGAACAAAGGATTTGTGATCCTCTTCGCCTCTCTACTGACGATCATCTGCGCTTTCTACATCTCCTTTACCCCTGTGGTAAGGCACTACGATCAGAAGGCGCTGGCGATGACCGCAGCTGGCGAGGATGGCAAAGCGTATCTCGACTCAATGGCCAACGAGAAGGTGTGGTTTGGCTACACGCTCAAGAAAGCCCGCAACCAGCAGATAGGGCTCGGACTAGACCTCAAGGGCGGTATGAACGTCGTCCTCAAGGTCAATGGACGTGACCTCCTACGCAACCTCTCAGGACATAACCAGTCGCCAGCCTTCATCGAGGCTATAGACAAGGCCGCTAAGGAGGGCAGTAATGACTTCGTAGGGACTTTCGTAAAGGCTTACAAGGAGCTCGAACCCTCAGGCTCGCTCGCTGTCATCTTTAGCAATGGCCCCCTCCGTGATGTCATCTCCCCTAAGTCTAGCGATCAGGAGGTCATCAAGGTGCTTCAGGAGAAGTATAGTAGTGCTATCGACGCTGCCATCAACGTCCTCAAGACGCGTATCGACCGCTTTGGTGTGGTCGCTCCAAACGTACAGCGCATCGAGGGCCAGGGACGTATCCTTGTCGAGCTCCCTGGCGTTACAGAGCCTCAGCGTGTTCGAGAGCTACTGCAGCGCAGTGCTAACCTGCAGTTCTGGCGTACTTACACTTATGATGAGATCGCTAGCGATCTCGTCGACGCTAACAACCGTCTCACCGCTATGGCGAACGGCAAGGACCTAACGCCTGCTGACACGACTACTACAGCAGCTGACTCGACCGCTACGGCAGCAGACTCGACCGCGGTGCAGAAGCCAGCTACGACAGGTGTAGAGAATGTCCTCTTTAGCAAGCTCAACGTGACCAATCGTGGTACCATCGTGGGCTACGCGCGTCGCGCTGATCTAGACAAGATCGATGAGATGCTCGAGGAGGCACAGAAGCAGAAGATGATCCGCGAGGATCTGATGCTGCTCTGGGGCAACTCGCCTATCAAGGATCCGCAGACAGGTAAGGAGACAGACCTCTACGAACTATACGCTATCCGTGGTAACCGCAATGCTCTCCCCGATCTAGGTGGTGAGGTGGTCACCTCGGCACGTAGTGAGGTGCGCAACGACCTTGGTCAGAATCGTCCCGTCGTCACTATGACTATGAACGATGAGGGTGCCCGCAAGTGGGCTCGCCTGACGGGTGACAACATCGGCCGAAGCATCGCTATCGTCCTCGATGGTGTCGTCTACTCAGCTCCTAATGTCAATTCGGAGATCACGGGCGGACGCTCTGAGATCTCAGGTAACTTTACCGTCGACGAGACGACCGACCTTGCTAACGTCCTTAACTCTGGACGTATGGAGGCTTCTGTCGAGATCGAGCAGGAGAGTGTCGTCGGCCCGACCCTCGGTAGCGAGTCTATCAAGGCTGGTATCATCTCCTTTGCGATAGCCATCATCCTGCTGATGATCTATATGTGCCTCGCTTATGGTCTCATCCCAGGTCTCATCGCCGATGGTGCTCTGATCCTCAACAGCTTCTTCACGCTTGGTGTCCTAGCCTCTTTCCACAGTGTCTTGACCTTGTCCGGTATTGCGGGACTTGTGCTG
This sequence comes from uncultured Porphyromonas sp., assembly GCF_902489635.1. Classification (GTDB taxonomy): domain Bacteria; phylum Bacteroidota; class Bacteroidia; order Bacteroidales; family Porphyromonadaceae; genus Porphyromonas. The sequence continues at coordinate 2,820 of NZ_CABUAN010000036.1, forward strand.
ACTCTCGGTATGGCGGTGGATGCAAACATTCTGATCTTCGAGCGTATCAAGGAGGAGCTCCGTGCTGGCAAGTCTATGACACGTGCTATACAGGATGGTTATGGCAATGCCTTCTCAGCAATCTTTGACTCCAACCTGACGACCGTCATCACGGGTGGTGTACTCTATGCCTTTGGTACAGGTCCTATCCGTGGCTTCGCTACGACGCTCATCATCGGTGTCATCGCTTCCTTTATCACCGCCGTCTTCCTAACGCGTATCGTCGTTGAGGCGCTTGATAAGAAGGGTCGCATGGACAAGGTCACTTATACGACCTTCCTCACACGCAACCTGCTCAACAACCCCACCTACAAGATCCTGGAGAACCGCAACAAGGGCTTCATCATCTTTGGCTCTATCCTCGTGCTCGGTCTCATTGGCTCGTTCGTATGGGGTCTCAATAGAGGTATCGAGTTCTCTGGAGGTCGCAACTATATCGTCGCCTTTGAGCAGCCCGTCTCTTCGGCTGAGGTGCGTGAGGCTCTCACGAAGCCTCTTGAGGAGCATGTCCTTGTCACCTCAATCGGTACGGAGGGCAACCAGGTTCGTATCTCAACCAACTATGGTATCGGCATGACTCAGGAGAGCGAAGACGAGGAGCTACTCGTCATCGGTAAGGTCTTCGAGGGAGTCCAGAAGTTCCTCCCACAGGGTACCACCCAGCAGCAGTTTGTCGACAACTATGTCGTCAGCTCACAGCGCGTCAGCCCGAGTATGTCTAAGGACATCTCTCGTCAGGCTATCATAGCGGTGATTCTCTCCCTGATCTTCATGGGACTGTACATCTTGCTCCGCTTCCGCAACTGGGCTTTCTCGCTAGGAGCCTTTGCCTCTGTGGCTACGACCACGCTACTTATCGTGGCGAGCTACATACTGCTCTGGCAGATTATGCCCTTCACGATGGAGCTGGATCAAAACTTCATCGCAGCACTACTAGCGATCATCGGATACTCGATCAACGACGTGGTCGTCGTCTTCGACCGTGTCCGTGAGACGCTACACAACTATCCGAACCGCGAGGAGAAGCTGGTGATGAATGAGGCACTCAACAGTACGCTAGCTCGTACGGTGCAGACCTCCTTCTCAACCTTCCTAGTGGTCTTCATCATCTTTATCCTCGGTGGAGCCTCTATGCGTAGCTTTACCTTTGCGCTACTCATCGGTATCGTCTATGGTATCTTCTGTACGCTCTTCGTCGCGTCGCCTATTGCTTACCTAGTACGCAGTAGACAGCATCAGAAGAAGCTCGCAGCAGCTAAGAAGTAAGCACACCTCTGCTCTCTCTCAAGGTAGAGCAAGGTAAAACCAAAGTCGGAGCCTATCCACGATCGTGTGGGTAGGCTCCGACTGCTTTTGAGGCAGTGGTGCAGAGACGACTCCCTCTAATCTCTAACTTCTACCCTCTAACTTCTAATCTCTAACCTCTAAATTCGTACCTTTGTGCCATATCTAAGATACTTATCCTCTTATGACATCAAAAGTTTCAGATCAGCAGTGCACTATCGCGCAGTCGGTAGCTCATCGTTTGCTCGCTATCCAGGCTGTCGAGCTTCGTCCAGACGCACCCTTTACGTGGGCCTCTGGGTGGCTTAGCCCTATCTATTGTGACAACCGCAAGACGCTCTCTTACCCCGAGCATCGCAGCTACATCAAGCAAGCCTTTGCCATCCAGGTGAGCGATCGCTACCCCGATGCTGAGGTGGTAGCAGGCGTTGCCACGGGAGCTATCTCGTGGGGAGCCTTGGTGGCAGACGAGCTGGGGTTGCCCTTCGTATATGTACGCTCCTCGGCTAAGGATCATGGCAAGCAAAACCTCATCGAGGGTTATCTACCCGAGGGAGCTCGTGTCGTAGTCATCGAGGATCTGATCTCTACGGGCGGTAGCAGTATGAAGGCTGTCGAGGCGCTACAAGCAGCAGGCGCACAGGTCGAGGGACTCATGGCGGTCTATACGCATGGCTTCGCTGAGGCCGAGCAGCTTTTCGCCAAGGCTGGCGTGGAGATGCGCACCCTGACCGATTACAACGAAGTGATTCGCCAAGCGGTCTCTGCTGGTTACGTCTCTGAGCATGACTTAGAGATGCTTGCTCAGTGGCGCGAAAACCCGAGCCAGTGGGGACGATAGCATTGACGACACCTTTAAGCTTATACATCCCATTCCTATGACGATACAAAGTCAGCCCGTCGCCTCTACGTATAGTTGTGAGGCGATCTATCGTAAGATCAGCGACCTGACCAATCTCGAGGAGGTGCAACAGCTCCTCGAGGAGAAGCAAGTCACGGTCTCCTCACTCACTAGCGATCGCTGCGAGGTGCAGGCGCAGGTGATGAAGTTCCCGGCAGATCTCGCACTCGTTGTCTCGGAGCGTATCCCCACCGAGGAGGTGCGCTACCAGATCGAGCACGACATGATGCCCGCCAATGTCTCCATACGGATCACACCCCAGGAGACGGGAGGTAGCACCTTAGTCGTCTCGCTAGATGCTAAGCTCAATCCCTTTGTCGCTGGCATGGTAAAACCACACCTAGAGGAGGCTGTGCAGTACATTGCCAATATGTTGGGGCAGATGCGCTACGACGCATAGTCTAAAGCTAAGATCAAGACAAGGATGCAGGGTACCCGCATAATGCTCTTATCGCTCATGACGCTCCTACTACTGGGGTGTCAAGGCGAGGTGCAGTACGCCACGCCCCTGCGTCCTATACACTATCCGATCTACTTCGGTAGTGCCGAGGGGCGTGCGCTCATACCCGTCGGGGGGTACCTACGCATCACCAAGCCCTCGACAGCAACTTCAGCCATCGGCTTCGGAGGCATCCTGGTCATTCACGGCTTCGCAGGAAGTGGCACGGCCGATTACTACTACGCCTACGACCTTGCCTGCCCTAAGGAGCTGGACCCGACAAACGCTTTGATGGTCAATGAGAAACTCGAGGCGGTCTGTCCGAAGTGTCATAGTCGCTTTAGCATTGTCTATGGCGGGGGAACGCCTATCCAAGGGCCTGCCCAAAGCCCCCTCCTCCCTTACCGTGTCCTACCCATTGATGGGGGTATACTGATCACTGCACCTGAGCTATGAGCAAGCTAGTCCGACACCTTCTCAGCCTCCTCGTCTTGTGGAGCCTCCTAGCGACAGCCGTTAGGGCGCAGTCGCGCTACGATTACGACATCCCGCTACCCGGCTTTGACAAAGATCCCCACGAACTCATCTATCGTGGCGAGACGCTCCACAGCTATCTGATCAATCCCTACACGGGAGCGCTCTATGCGGCACGTCCCGATACGCTGAGCACGCTTTTTCACGATCAGGTGAAAGCGGAGAGCCGCTCCATCGTGATGGCTTACCTAGGGAACTTGCGCTCTCCGTGGGTCGATATGGACTACTTCAACCGTCTGCGCCCGCAGCATCGCTTCCTCTTCGATCAGACGCTCTCGGGCTTCGTATGGGACGAGTCTAACAGGCTCTTCTATCGCACGAAGACTCCCTTCTCCAAGCTCTTCTATCAGCGCAATGGAGATGCCCAGAGACGCGAAGAGCAGTTTGACGGGACGATCGCCTTCAACCTCAGCAAGCGGCTAGCGATGGGAGCCGACTTCAACTACACTTACTCGCCAGGCTACTACATAGGTAACCGCACCAAGAGCTGTGACTATCGGCTCTTTGCGACGCTGACACTAGACCGCTACGAGGCGTATCTCTCGGGCGGGGGCAACTTCGCACGTATCACGGAGAATGGAGGTATCCTCGAGGATGGCTATGTCAATGACCCTACACGGAGCAACTCTGGCCGGCGCACTCTGGAGAGCCACGAGATACCCGTTCGTCAGGCAGAGCGTGTTTGGAATGGTATCGACGATGCTCACTTCTTCCTCTCGCATCGCTACAACTTCGGCTCCTATCGTCCTCGCAGTGCCAGTGACTCGCTGACCATCTTTGGCGAGCGTCGCACTGAAGCCGATACGGTGCGCTTCGTGCCGATAGCTAGTGTGGGGCATATCTTGAGCTTCAGGCAAGGCATCCATCAGTATGTGAACCGCAACCAAGCTACCTGGGAGCACTACCCCAACCACTACTCCTATATGCACAAAGGTCCCTCGGGTGCGCTCGACTCGCTCTACGTATTGCCTGAGGATAGTACCCGACGGTGGCAGCTGGACAATAGCTTTGTCCTCTCGCTCCGTGAGGGCTTCAGACCATGGGTTAAGTTTGGTCTAGAGGCTTATGTGCGGCTGGAAAACAAATACTACTACACCCCCGATTCGCTCTATCGGGAGCGACCTGGGCACAGCACCATGGACGTGGTCGTGGGGGGACGCATAGCGCGTACCTCGGGACACTTGCTCAATTTCGATGCGCAGCTCGAGAGTACCCTCCTAGGCGAAAACATCGGATCCATCTTGGCGCAAGGCGGTATCAGTACTTCGTTCCGTCTCTGGAGCTTCCCCGTAGGACTGCGTGCCTGGGGCAACTTCGAGAATCGTCGTCCGGATTACTTCATCCGGCACTTTCACGGCACCTTCCACCGCTGGGACAGAGACTTCGGCTATGAGCGGCGGCTAGCCTTCGGAGGGCGCCTTACGCTCGACAAACTAGGCACCTCGCTAAGCGTCGAGACCGCCACCCTGCAGAACCAGCTCTACTGGACTTCGCAAGGGGTTGTCGAGCAGTGTGCTGACCCGATACAGATCCTCTCGGCACGCCTGCTGCATGGCTATAAGTGGGGTTGGCTCGCCTGGAGACTGCAAGCCCTCTACCAGCTCTCCACACGTCAGGAGGTGATGCCTCTGCCGACGCTGAGCCTATACGGGTCGCTCTACACAGACTTCTTCTACGCTCGTGTCCTGCGCATCATGCTCGGCGTGGATTGTCGCTGGCACACGCTATACTATGCACCTTACTACGAGCCAGCGGTCATGCAGTTTGTCAATCAGACGGAGACGAAGTATGGCAACTTCCCCCATCTAAACGCTTTCGTCAGCTTTCAGCTCAAGCGGGCTCGCTTCTTTGTCGAGTACTACAACCTCGGCGACCTCTTTATCTCACCCTCGGAGCGCTTCTCCGCGGCGCACTACCCGATCAATCCGCCCGTCATCCGCCTCGGCATCTCCCTCGATCTAAATAAGTAGTACGCTGGGTGCGTCTGTCTCCGTTAAAGGCTACTGAATTATATGTCTTGTCCTTCTACAACGGACGCACGGCCGTGCGTCCCTACACTTCGTTACACGTCTCGCATTGACGCAGTAACCTGCTTTATTTGTGGTATATACGAGTTCCAAAGTTGGTTCCTCCTTTGGAACTTTTTAGTTCCAAGGGAGGAACTCTTTAGTTCCAGCGTTGGAACTTTTCGGTTCCAAGGTAGGAACTCTTTAGTTCCAGCGTTGGAACTTTTCGGTTCCAAGGTAGGAACTTTTTAGTTCCAAGGTAGGAACTTTTCATCGGACAACCCTGTTTTCGTATCTTTGTCCCATAAGACGGAGACTGCTCGTGTGGTCTTGTCGCTACATTTACTGCTAAACGAAATAGGCGTATCCTCGATGAATACACAACAACGACAGCAAGCGTGGTGGCTCTACGGTGGGCTAATGCTCATCTTCGTGGCACTCTTGTGGTGGGTCGCTGCTACTGATCAGGCTATGAGTGGCTCCTCAGAGGCTCTCGTCACGCCTCCTGTAGCTACGACTGAGTTCCTGAGCGAAGTGCCCGAAGGGGCTGTGATGGCTCCCGAATTGCCCACCCTTTCGCCTGCGGGTGAGGCTTCGCCGTGGCAATCGTTTGTCGCTTCGGTACGCGCTCATGCCGCTTCAGACATAGGGATGCTGCTGATCCAGCTGGTTGTCATCCTGCTCGTGGTACGTGTCGTCGGGTGGATCTTCGCACGACTGCACCAGCCGACGGTCATCGGAGAGATCCTAGCTGGTATATTGCTCGGCCCGAGCTTGCTGGGAGCCGTTTGGCCAGAAGCGATGGAGACGCTCTTCCCCGTACATAGCTTGGGCAATCTAGAGTTGCTCAGTCAGTTCGGACTGATCCTCTTTATGTTTACCATCGGTATGGAGCTGCGTATGAAAGATCTCAAGGGTCAGGCGCAGCAAGCTTTCATCATCAGTCAGTCGGGGATCATCTTCCCCTTTATCCTAGGGATCATCCTTACTTATGGACTCTATAGTCGCCCTGAGCTGCTGAGCGAGGGGAGCAGCTTCTTGTCGCTTTCCCTCTTTGTGGGCATTTCGCTCAGCATCACCGCCTTCCCCGTCTTGGCGCGCATCATTCAGGAGCGCTCGCTCTCGCATAGTCACCTGGGGCGCCTGGCACTCTCGACCGCAGCCATGGGAGACATCGTGGCGTGGCTCATGCTGGCGGCCATTATGGCGGTCAGCCAGGGAGGAAGCTTCACGAGTGCCCTCTACAACATGCTCTTCCTGGCACTCTATCTGGCGGTCATCTTTGGCATCTTGCGACCACTCTTCGGACTCCTCGGGCGGCGCGTGAGACATCGTGAGGTACTCTCCAAGTCGCTCATGGGGCTCATCTTCATCCTCCTCATGGCGAGTGCTTACTTCACCGAGATCATGAGTATGCACGCCCTCTTTGGCGCCTTCATGCTGGGGCTGGTCATGCCGGAGAACCTTGACTTCCGAGTGATTGTCAAGGAGAAAGTCGAGGACCTTGCCCTCTTGCTTCTCCTGCCGCTCTTCTTCGTGAGCTCAGGCTTGCGCACAGAGCTGGGATTGGTGAATACGCCTCAGCTGTGGGCACTCTTTGGCATCTTCACCCTTGTGGCAGTTGTTGGCAAAATGGGCGGCACCTACCTAGCAGCACGAAGCTGTGGCATACAAAGCCGCGAGAGCCTTTACCTCGGTGCTTACATGAACACCCGAGGGTTGATGGAGTTGGTTGTGCTACGCATCGGACTGGACCTGGGAATCCTCTCGACCGTCCTCTTTACCATCCTCGTGATGATGACCCTCGTGACGACCGTCATGACCGCTCCGACGCTACAACTGATCGACTGGCTCCTCAAGAAGAAGAAAACGCCGCAAAGCCTGGAGCACGCGACAGGTCAGGTGCTCATCTCGTTCGGTCGTGCTGAGACGGGCGTGACGCTCTTAGAGTTCTTCCATAGACTCTGCGGCGGTACCTCTCCACAAGTGGCTTGTACGCTGATGCACGTCACCACCGATACGGACATTAGCACCATCGATGCGGACCACTACTACGCCAGTAGCTTCGCAGCTCCGATGGAGATGGCCAGGCAGCTAGACCTCTCCGTGGAGCGTAAATATGAGATTGCCGAGTCGGTCCCCGAGGCGGTACTCTCGCACGCTAATCATATCCAGAGCAACCTGCTCCTCCTCGGGGCTAGTGTCAATCTTTCACAAGACAAGAAAGACCGCGACCTAGTCGCCTATAGCAATAAGCTAACCCGTAGATGGGGTCTGCTGACCGGTCGCCGTCGCAAAGCTAAGAAAGAGCAGAGTTCGCACTCCTTTGAGGAGATTATCGCCACCTTTGCTCACGAGGCACCTTGCTCTGTGGGCATTTATGTGGACAATGGTCAGACCCCGATAGCGCATCCGCTCGTGCTGATGCAGCGACCTGAGGACAAAGAGCTACTACTCATTGCCGAGCAGGTGACGGAGCGTGCTGATAGTCCGATCACGCTGATGCCACTCTCGTCACATCTCGCCAAGCCTGCGTCAGAGCTGGCGGATCGTGTTTCGTGGAGTAGAGAGACTTTTGCTGAGCAGGTTGATCTGAGCGATTACGACTTCGCGCTCATCGCTTACGATGCGTGGGCAGCCCTCACGCCAGCACAGCAAGAGCTGCTCCAGCAGTTGCCCTCTTACTTCATTCTAGACATCGACGAGGCGACCATTGAGTTGCCGACGATACATCGTCCGACTACAGAAGCCGTCTCTTACCTTGGTAAAGCGTCTTAACTATGAAACGTGAGAAAGTCACCCCTCGCCAAGCTAAGCCAAAACCGAGCACTCCACTCTGGGCGCAGCAAGATCCGTGGCTCGCGCCTTACTATGAGACGATCGAGGCGTGGCAAAGCTATATCGCAGCGCGTCGGCAGCTCTTTGTTGGCTCGCAAAAACTTTCTAGCTGGGCATGCGGACACCTTTACTTTGGCCTGCATCGCACCGATGCTGGCTGGACTTTGCGCGAATATACGCCAGCGGCTCAGGAGGTCTACCTGCTTTGTGACGCTAACCAGTGGCGTCAAGATCCAGACTATCGATTTGTTGCCAATGAAGAGCGACCAGGCGAATGGCTTCTCGAGCTACCCGCCACAGCGCTGCACCATCTAGACTACTACAAGCTACTCATCTGCACCGACCACGAGGAGCTAGAGCGCATCCCGGCTTACGCACATTATGTGGTGCAGGACCCGCGTGACTACAGCTTCTGCGCTCGTGTTTGGGCTCCTGAAGAGCCTTACCTGATGCAGGCACCAGCACCTCAGCGTCCCGACACTTTGCTCATCTATGAGTGTCACATAGGGATGAGTGGTGAGGAGATGGGCGTGGCGAGCTACGAGCAGTTTCGCACGGAGCGACTGCCTTACATCGTCTCAGCGGGCTACAACACGCTCCAAATCATGGCGGTGCAGGAGCACCCGTACTACGGCTCGTACGGCTATCACGTCTCCAACTTCTTCGCTCCGTCCAGTCGCTTCGGCACGCCCGACGATCTCAAGCGCCTGGTCGATGAGGCGCACGCCTTAGGTCTGTACGTGATTATGGACTTAGTTCACTCGCATGCCGTACGCAACGAGGCTGAAGGCTTGGCCCGCTACGACGGCACGCGGACGCTCTTCTTTCACGAGGGGAGCCGTGGCGAGCATCCGCAGTGGGACTCGCTCTGCTTCGACTACGGCCGTGGCGAGGTGGTCCACTACCTCCTCTCCAATTGCCACTACTGGCTCACGGAGTACGGCTTCGATGGCTTCCGCTTCGATGGGGTCACCTCGATGCTTTATGAGGATCACGGCTTGGGGCGACCTTTTCTCACCTATGAGGACTACTACAATGGCAATGTAGATCGAGATGCGCTGACCTATCTGACGCTCGCCAACGAACTAATCCACGCTGTCAAGCCCTCGGCGACGACTATTGCCGAAGAAGTGAGCGGACTGCCGGGACTGTGCGAGAGTCAAGCCACCGAAGGCTACGGCTTTGACTACCGCCTGGCGATGAATGTGCCGGACTACTGGATCAAACTGATCAAAGAGCAGCCCGACGAAGCGTGGAATCCGGAGAATATGTGGTACGAACTGCGCAATCACCGTCCTACGGAGCGAACTATCTCCTATGCTGAGAGCCATGATCAGGCACTCGTCGGAGACAAGACCATCATCTTCCGACTCATCGACAGCGATATGTACTGGCACATGCAGCAGAGCGACTACAACGATCGGGTGATGCGTGGCATAGCACTCTGCAATATGATCCGTCTGATGACCTTCGCCACGATGTGCGGTGGTTATCTCACCTTCATGGGCAATGAGTTTGGTCATCCCGAGTGGATCGACTTCCCTCGTGAGGGCAATGGTTACTCTTACCAGTACGCTCGTCGTCAGTGGTCGCTACAGGCTAATGACTTACTGCGCTACAAGCAGCTAGCCTGCTTTGACAAAGGAATGCTCTCGCTCTGTAGCTTGACGCCTCGCTTTGCGGAGCTCTCGGACTACTGCTACCACAGCCACACGGAGCGACAGGTGATCGCTTTCATGCGAGGTGACGGCTACCTCTTTGCCTTCAACTTTAGCCCCACGGAGAGCTACGTCGACTATCCCATCGAGGGCGTGCCTGCGGGGCAATACGAGCTACTCCTCGACAGCGATGCGGTCGCCTGCGGAGGCTTCGGACGTATCGATGCCAGCGTCACGCACCACACCCGCACCACCGCCGAGGGTGGCACCGAGTTGCGACTCTATCTGCCCTCCCGCTCAGCGCAAGTCTACCGGCGCAAGCTCGCTCGTCATAACGATCGATACGAGTAGCCCTTTGTAGGGGCGGACCTGCGTGTCCGCCCGCATAGCATACAACTACAAATACTGGTGCTACAGCGTCTGATGGCTGAACTTTTCGTGTTGATGTGGTTTGTGTAGGGGCGGACCTGCGTGTCCGCCCGCATAGCATACAACGCTCTGACGAGAACGGGCGGACACATAGATCCGCCCCTACAAAGAGTTGCTCGTATCATCGTCACACGTAACGAACTTTACACGTATCGCTGTGACGAGAACGGGCGGACACATAGGTCCGTCCCTACAAAGGGTTACTCGTTATTTAGATGTGAGCTTTACTTCTCGAACTCGATGTCGATGTCGAAGGACTCATGCCAGGGCAGGCCCTGACGAGCCACCTCCGCGAGGAAGGGATCTGGGTCAAACTGCTCGACGTTGAAGACGCCAGCGCCACCCCATAGTCCCTTGGCGAGCATCAACGCGCCCGTCGTAGCGGGAACACCCGTGGTGTAGCTGACACCCTGCGTGCCGGTCTCCCGGTAGGCTGCTTGGTGAGAGCAGTTGTTCCATATATAATAGGTGCGCTCCTTGCCGTCCTTGACGCCACGGATGCGGCAGCCGATAGAGGTCTCGCCCGTATAGTTCTCACCCAGCTCCTTAGGATTGGGTAGGACAGCCTTGAGGAATTGGATCGGCACGATCTCCTGGCCATTGTAGTTGATCGGCTCGATGCTCGCCATACCAATGTTTTGGATCACCTCGAGGTACTTGAGATACTCCTCTCCGAAGGTCATCCAGAAGCGCGCCCGACGTATTGTGGGGAAGTGCTTGACGAGCGACTCCAGCTCCTCGTGGTAAAGGAGGTAAGACTCGCGAACGCCGATGCCCGGGTAGTGCAGCGGACGATGTATCTCCTGAGGCTCCGTCTCGATCCACTCGCCCTCGTGGTAGTACTTACCCTTTTGGGTGATCTCACGGATATTGATCTCTGGGTTGAAGTTGGTCGCAAACGCCTTGTGGTGGTCACCACCGTTGCAGTCCACGATGTCGAGGTAGTGTATCTCGTCAAAGTGATGCTTGGCAGCGTAAGCGGTGAAGATACTGGTCACGCCTGGGTCAAAGCCACACCCTAGGACGGCGGTCAGCCCAGCCTCCTTAAAGCGGTCGTGGTAAGCCCACTGCCAGCTGTACTGATACTTAGCCTCGTCGAGGGGCTCGTAGTTTGCCGTGTCAAGGTAGTTAACGCCCGCCTTGAGACACGCCTCCATGATGGTGAGATCTTGGTAGGGGAGTGCTACGTTGATGCAGATGTCTGGGCGGAAGCTCTCGAAGAGCTTCACGAGCTGCTCTACGTCGTCCGCATCCACCTGAGCGGTCTGGATCTTGACGTTTTGTATCTGTGCTGCGATAGCGTCACACTTAGACTTAGTGCGGCTCGCCAGCATAATATCGGTAAAGGTCTCAGCATTCTGAGCCACCTTGTGAGCTACTACGGTGCCTACGCCACCAGCTCCGATGATGATCACTCTTGTCATAGAGGTTCTATAGTTAAAAGCGTTAGAGATTCATGAGGTTTACGGTAGCTACGCCGGCCATCCTTTGCGGCTGCTCAAGCGTCGTCGCTACCTTTGCTCTGCCAAAGATACGAAAAAGAAGTTAGAGATTAGAGGTTAGAGATTAGAAGCTACTTTCTGGCATCACTAGCCACTAGCCAGTAGCTGATATCTTTTTATTATCTTTGTGGTATAATCAGTAGATAGGAATCATATATGAAGTTTACCGTCAATAGCAACGAGCTCTCCACGCTCTTGCAAAATGTAGGGCGCCTTGTCCCTGCGAGCAATGTCTCTATGCCAGCACTGGCCAACTACCTCTTTGAGGTGACTCCTGAGCGGATCTCCGTGACGGGAGGCGATACGATGATGCGCTCGACTGGTGTGATCGCTCCGCTGGAGTGTGATGGCGAGATGCACTTTCTCATAGCTCCCACACCACTACTGGACTACATCAAGTCGCTGCCTGTACAGCCACTGACCATGGAGATGCAGACGACCGAAGAGGGCGCACGCTTTATCCACCTGATCCACTCGACAGGATACCTAGACATACCCATCGGCGATGCTGATCTCTACGTCTCTAGAGAGTCTCCCGAGGATACCGAGGGGGCTGCGATGATGAGTATGAATAGCTCTAGCCTCCTGGCTGGTATCTCGGCGGTTCTACCGGCTGCCTATCCCGATACGTCGCGTGAGCAGCTACACGGTGTGCACTTCGTCATGCTCACGGATCGTCTAGAGCTCTGCGCAACAGACAATGTGCAGCTCGTACGCTACATAGACTACGATGCGCGGATTGTCGAGAAGGAGGGCGAGGTAGCACAAGCTTCGCTGAGGGATCCGAGCTTCACGCTCCCGATCAAGGTTTCTAGCTTCCTACAGTCTATCCTGCCGAACTTTGCCAATGAGGAGGCACTCGTCATATTCAATAATAAGCAGGTGGAGGTGCGCTTCGGCACTTACAATGTGGTCTCGCAGGTGAGTGTGCTGGACTTCCCCAACTACAATGGGCTACTCCCCGACGCGATGACCTATATGATCGAGATCGACGGACAAGTCTTGCAACGCGCCACGACTCGTGTCAACTATCTGAGCAATATCGTCGGACTGGGTGCTGACGCAAGCTTGATCTGCATCACCTTCGAGGAGCATGCGATGGTGATGAAGGGCGGCTTCTACGCACAGGGCGCGAATACGCCTGGCGTCGATGTCGAGGAGCGTATCCCCGTGGACTATCCCGAGCAGATGGAGGGGATGCAGATCACCTTCAAGACGAACACCTTCATTAAGTTCCTCAAGGCGTTCAACGCTGAGAGCTTGCAGCTACACATTACCAATGCCACGCAGCCGATTATGATCACACCGACCAAGGTGGCTGACCAAACGGACCTGAGAGGTATCACAGCTCCCGTACGTATCTAAGGACATCGAATTCGCATAGACTATGAAGTTACAGCTGGATCGCCCGCTAGTCTTCTTTGACATAGAGGCTACGGGACTGGATATTACGAATGACCGTATCGTCGAGCTAACCATTCTCAAGCTGATGCCCGATGGAGAGCGGATCGTGCGGACACGACGCTTCAATCCGGAGATGCCTATCCCGCCCGAAAGCACAGCAATACATGGCATTACGGACGAAGATGTGCGTGACTGTCCGCCCTTTAGAGCTTGTGCTAAGAGCTTAGCGGAGCTGATCGATGGATGCGACCTGGCGGGTTACAACTCGCAGCGCTTTGACCTGCCGATGCTCGGGGAGGAGTTCCTCCGTGCTGGTGTCGAGGTGGACCTGCTCTCTAGGCAACATATAGATGTGCAGACGATCTTTCACAAGATGGAGCCGCGGACGCTCGAGGGTGCTGTGCGCTTCTACTGTCATCGTGAGCATATCGGAGCGCATGGCGCTGAGGCAGACACGATCGCTACGCTCGATGTGCTACTGGCACAGCTGGAGAAGTATGGCGACGCACTGCCAAGCAGTGTCAAGGAACTCTCCGACCTGACCACTTATCATCGCAATGTAGACCTCGCTGGGCGCATTGTGCGAGACGATAACGATGTGCCGGTCTTTAACTTCGGCAAGCACAAGGGACGCTCTGTCGAGGAGGTCCTACGTGAAGAGCCCGGCTACCTCAGTTGGCTACTACAAGCGGACTTCTCACGAGACACAAAGCGTCAGTTCCTCCTGATCAAGGAGCAGATGAAGCCTTAGTGCCATCACGCCACACGAGAGATAGCCATGCGCCTACAAAATAAGCATATAGTCGTAGGGATCACCGGCGGGATAGCCGCCTACAAGAGTGCCTCGCTCGTACGCCTGCTGATTAAGGAGGGTGCCGAGGTGCAGGTGGTCATGACGCCCGCCGCTAAGGAGTTCATCACGCCGCTGACGCTCGCCACGCTTTCGCAGCATGCGGTGGTCTCAGACTTCTTCAATCGTCGTGACGGTTCGTGGCATAGTCACGTGACGCTGGGCACTTGGGCTGACCTGATGATCATAGCTCCCGCCACGGCTAGCACGATCGGTAAGATGGCGCACGGCATTGCCGACAACATCCTCGTGACCACTTATCTAGCGATGCGCGCTCCCGTGCTGATCGCCCCTGCGATGGATCTAGACATGTGGTCTCACCCGACGACCGCCCGCAATCTGGAGATACTGGCGCAGGACGGGGTCGCACAAGCGTTGCCCGCCGAGGGCTTTCTCGCTAGTGGACTGACCGGTCGGGGACGTATGCAGGAGCCGGAGGAAATCTTAGAGCAGGCGGTCGCAATGCTCACCGCTAAAGCGGAGAAGCTACCCTTAGCAGGGGAGTGCGTCACCATCACAGCAGGACCCACCTACGAACCGATCGACGATGTGCGCTTCATAGGCAACCATTCGTCGGGACTGATGGGTATCTCACTGGCGGAAGCTTTGGCACGTCAGGGTGCCGAGGTACATTTGGTCTTGGGACCAACGCATCTCCGTCCCACCAACCCGCAGATTGTCGTACACCCCGTGATGACAGCCGAAGAGATGCTGGCAGCAGCTCAGGAGACCTTCGGGCGTAGCTCGATAGCGATCTTTGCAGCGGCAGTGGCGGACTACCGACCCGAAGAGCGTGTGTCAGGGAAGATCAAGAAGGAGCGTCGTGGCGGGGAGCAGATGCAGCTCACGTTGATGCAAAATCCCGACATAGCAGCGACTCTTGGAGCGCAGCGCCGTGCAGGACAGTACTTAGTAGGCTTTGCTCTGGAGACCTCTGTGGATACAGCCGCAGCTGAGGGTAAGCTGCACAACAAACATCTCGATGCGATCGTGCTGAACTCGACGAGCGATGCCGGTGCGGGCTTTGAAGTTCCGACCAATAAGGTGCTAATCCTAGACAAAGCGGGCGCTCGATGCGACCTGCCACTAGAGAGCAAGGCGGTCGTGGCGGAGCAGATCGTAGACTTCGTACTCAAGCATCGCACACAGCTCGTTTAGTCTTATGAAGCTCGATCTTATGAAGCGTTTTCTCCTAGCCTTAGTGAGACTGTTGCAAAGGTCAACAGGCTCACAATCTTGCTTGCAAGATTGTCCTGACTTTGCAGAAAGGATGAAGCGCAAGGCGCTGAGGGTGAGGTCTGAAGGGAGCATACCTCCGTATGTGACCGAAGCCGAACCCCGAAAGCAACGCCGCGATTCGCTTTTATGCAACAGTCTCTTAGTGGCACTACTCCTCTGGCTCCCTGCACAGAGCCTAGCTCAGGAGCTGAATGCGCGTGTCACGGTCAACGTGGATCGTCTCGGCTCCTCTGCCGATCAGGCGATCGTGTCCGACTTGACCCAGCAGTTGACCGAGATGATCAATCAGACGCGATGGACGAATGCCACCTTCTCGCCAATGGAGCGGATCGAGTGCGCCTGGGGGCTGAACCTCGTGAGCGTCTCTGACGATGGTCTCTACACCGCCGAGCTAAGCATATCCGCACAGCGTCCCGTCTACGGAGCCTCCTATACGACCCCGCTGCTGGTGCATCTAGACCGTGAGCTAAACTTCCAGTACGCGCCCTACCAGCCACTCGTCTATGCGCCCACACAGATTGACAACAACCTCGTGGCGACGGTCGCTTTCTACGCTTATCTGATCTTAGCCTTGGACTTTGACTCCTTTGCACCTCTCGGGGGCGACTACGCTGCCCGACAGATGCAGCAGCTGGTGGCGACGGCTCAGCAGATGATGGACTGGTCAGGCTGGAAAGCTTACGCTAGCGACAACAACCGCTACGCTATCAGCCAAGCTTACAACGATCCGGCGCATCAGCCGTGGCGCAACTACTGGTACCAGTACCATCGCCAGGGACTAGACCTCCTCACGAGCAACTTACGTCGTGGCTACACCAATATATTAGAGCAGCTCTCCCTACTTGAGGAGACCTGGCAGGCCAATAGTATGTCGCCGCTCCTACAGATCTTTGCACAGACCAAGCTTGACGAGCTGCCCCTTCTGGTCGAAGGTGCTCCACAGGATAGCCGCATGGCTGCTTACAAGACCCTCTCCAAGATCTTCCCTACGGAAGATAGCAAGCTCTCAGCCCTGAAGAAGTAACTACACTCCATGCTGCACAGCTTATACATACGGGACTACATTCTCATCGAGGAGCTCAGCTGCACCTTCCCCACGGGACTCATAGCGGTCACGGGCGAGACGGGTGCGGGCAAGAGTATCCTCGTCTCAGCCCTACAATTGCTGGCTGGGGGGCGTGCCGACATATCGACCGTTCGTCAGGGCTGCCAGAAGGCGGTCATCGAGGGGGAGTTCACGCAGCTCAGCCCTCAGGTTATCGAATGGATGCAAGCGCAGGAGCTAGAGACCGAGGAGAGCTGTCTCGTACGTCGTGAGATACGACAGACGGGACGTAGTCGCATCTTTGTCAATGATACGCCCGTCACCCTCGTTCAACTGGAGGAGCTGGGCGCACTCCTGCTGGACGTTCACTCGCAGCATCGCAACCTCTTGCTCCGTGAGGGTGCCTACCAGATCGCTCTCATCGACTCGCAGTTAGGTGCCGAGACGCAGCTCGTCGAGGCGTACCACAGCGCCTATCAGCAGTACCACGACAACGCCATACGACTCAAGAAGCTACGCGCAGAGGCGCAGCTGGCCGAGGCGGAGTTTGAGCTGAACAGCCGAGCTTACGAGGAGATTGCTGCGCTCAAGCTCGAGCAGTACTCGCTCACCGACCTTACCGACGAGGCGGAGCGACTCACCCACACACAGGAGATACAGGAAGGCTTGCAGAGCATCCTCGCACTACTCGATAGACCGCACAGCATCGTTGATCAGCTCACGACGGCGCAGGAGCAGATGGAGCAGACCGCCACTTACCTTCCCGAGCTGACCAATTACACGGAGCGCATGCGGAGCCTCGTCATCGAGCTAGACGACATTGAGAGCGACTTGAACCGTCTGCAGGGTGAGGTCGCCTACAATCCTGCGCGCTTAGAGGAGATCAACACGATTTTAGGCGGGGTCAATGCTTTGCTCAAAAAGCATAACCTCCTATCCCCCGAAGAGCTCGTCGAGTACAGCCAAGAGCTTGGTGCCAAGCTCGCTCACACCGCTCAGTACGAGCAGGAGCTAGCCGCACTACGCACCGAAGTACTCCAGCAGCGCACAGAGGTGCTAACCCTAGGCAAGCAACTCCACGAGGCGCGCGCCAAGGTCGCTACACAGATCGCACGGAGCGTCACCAAGACGCTCTGCCAGCTGGAGATGCCGCACGCTCGCTTTGACATAGCCCTCCAGCTCCTCGACAAACCGACCGAGCGAGGCATGGATCAGGTCGACTTCCTCCTCTCAGCCAACAGCGATCAGCCGCTCCGCCCTGTCACCGACATCGCTTCGGGCGGCGAGATAGCCCGACTGATGCTAGCACTCAAGGCACTGCGCAGTCAGGCCGCCACGATCCCCACCGAGCTGACCAGTTCGCCCGCTATCGTCTTTGACGAGATCGACACTGGCACCTCAGGCATCGCAGCCTCTCGCATAGGCGATATGCTCCACACGATGGGCGAGCACCAGCAGATCTTCGTCATCACCCACCTGCCGCAGATCGCTTCGGCAGCCACCCAGCATATACTCATATATAAGGAGGAGACCAACGGCGAGACCCACTCGCACCTGCGCCTCCTCACACCCGAAGAGCGCATCAACGAGATAGCGCGCCTCCAGAGTGGCGACCAGATCACCCCCGAGGCTATCGCTGCCGCACACACATTACTTACAGCACATGATTAAGCAAAAACTCATCTACGGCATACACGCTCTCTCAGAGAGCCTCGCCTCTCATAGCGACATAGACAAGATCTATATGAAAAAAGGAGCCGCCACGGGCGAACTCCTAGAGATCAAACGCACCGCACGCACTCAGGGCATACCTGTCATGGAGGTTCCCGCTGAGCGTCTCAACCGATTCACACGGGGTGCCCACCAGGGGGTCGTAGCGCTCATCTCGCCCATCACCTACACCCGTCTAGAGTCGCTCATACCGATGCTTTATGACGAGGGGCAGATGCCTTTTATCGTACTGCTCGACGGGGTCACCGACGTGCGCAACTTTGGTGCTATTGCGCGTACTTGCGAATGCGCAGGTGTCCACGCTATCGTCATCCCCGAGCGAGACAGCGTCTCCGTCACGGCCGATGCGGTCAACGCTTCCGCCGGAGCACTCATGCGCATCCCCGTCTGCCGTGAGCGTGACCTCGTGACCGCCTGCCGCTTCCTCCGGGATAGCGGGCTACAGCTCGTCGGCGCCGATGTAGACGCCACGACAAACTACACCTCCCTCCCGATGACGCCACCCCTGGGCATCGTCATGGGGTCGGAGCAAAAAGGCATCTCCACGGGCGTCCTCAAGCAACTCACCGACCGCGTCTCCATACCACAGCTGGGACAGATCTCCTCGCTCAACGTATCGGTCGCTACCGGCATCATGCTCTACGAGGTCGTTCGTCAGCACAACGCAAACCTATAAAAGTTCACAATACAATCAGAAGTATACTATGAAAAAAGTAATCTCCACCCCAAACGCTCCTGCAGCTATCGGACCTTACAGCCAGGCAATAGCCTTCGGCGACATGCTCATCACCTCGGGTCAGCTTGGTCTGGACCCCAAGTCTGGTGCTTTCGTATCAGAAGATGTCTCAGCACAGACGGAGCAAGTCTTTCGCAATCTGAAGGCTATCCTCGACGAGGCTGGCTTCACCTTCGATCAGGTTGTCAAGACTACCTGCTTCCTCGCTGATATGGGCGACTTTGCTGCGATGAATGCAGTCTACGAGAAGCACTTTTCAGGTGCCTTCCCAGCACGCTCTGCCGTTGCTGTCAAGACCCTCCCCAAGGGCGGACTCGTCGAGATCGAAGTGATCGCACACAAGTAGCAGTCCCCAAGTAAATAATAGAAGAACAGCACCCTGACCGCAGTCAAGGTGCTGTTCTTCTTTTCGTTTGTAGCGAGAGAGGGGCACGATCCCTCGACCTCCGGATTATGAATCCGACGCTCTAACCAGCTGAGCTACCTCGCCATCCACAGAGGGGCTACCCCCTTAGACGATGCAAAGGTACACAATATTTCCGAACCAACCAACGCTCCACGAAATTAGCTGTTAGCTTTTGGCTGTTAGCTCTTGGCTCTTAGCTCTTGGCTCTTGGCTCTTAGCTGTTGGCTATTGGCTAGTGCTACTGCGTCTGTTACGTCGCCGTGTAGGGACGCACGGTCTGTGCGTCCGTTGTGTCAAAGGTTACAGCATCGTGGTATTAACGGGGATGGACGCCCTCCCGCTAGATACTCTCGTGCGTCCCTACAGGATTCACTCACGGCTAGTGTCTAGTCGGGGGGCGTCTGTTGCATCCGTTGGCTGTTGACTATTGGCTAGGGGCACTAGCTAGTGTCCCTAGCCCTCCGATAGCTCCGATGTCTCTGATACCTCTGATAGCTCCGATCCACTCCGATCTCTACCCTCTGACCTCTTGTTGCTTTACATATCTTTACGGGGAAATTCGTCCGATTCCCTCCTTTCTCGAATATCCACGTGGAAAATCTGAAATCTCCACGTGGATATTTTTTATTTTCCACGTGGGCGTCATTCATTTCCTCCGAAGTTTCATTT
>NZ_CABUAN010000037.1 GCF_902489635.1 uncultured Porphyromonas sp.
AAGTTTCATTTGATTCCTCCGAAGAATTTTTTATTCCCTACCTGGGAAATAAAAAATATCCACGTGGAGATTTCGAAATATCCACGTGGAAATCAGTTTTCCCCGACACAGCCCTGTTTTGATATGTAGTCGGTTCTAAATTATTGAGACTGTTGCAAAAGTCAACAGTCTCACAATCTTGCTTGCAAGATTATCTAGACTTTGCAGAAAGGATGAAGCGCAAGGCGCTGAGGGTGAGGTCTGAAGCTCACATACCTCCGTATGTGACCGAAGCCGAATCCCGAAAGCAACACAGCGATTCGCCTTTATGCAACAGTCTCTTTTGTAACGGGCCAGCCCTGCAGCGTAACAAGAGAAGGCACCTGCCCCAGACGAGGAGCAGATGCCTTCCTTATTATATACACGAGGGGCGTTGACGCCCGTAGCTTGTGGCGCAGCGTTAGAGTAGGCGGATCGAGGAGATCGCGTTTGAGGCGACCTCTGCTTGGACCCCCTGCACGTTGCCACTACCCTTGAGAGCCATCGTATCGAATATGTTCTTTACCATACCCGTCTTGCGATCTAGGACGATGTTCTTTATGCCATTGCCCTCTAAGACCAAGCCCTCTACAGTTGTCGTCGTCTTGCCATTGGCACGAAGCGTATAGTCTGTATCAGATACAGCTACCAGTGTGACGACACCCTCATACTGCGTATCAGCATTCTCCCCTGTGAAGAGAGGACTATTGACCGCGAAGGACTCACCCGGTGCTATCGGCTCTGCGGGGTAAAATGAAGGAAACATCGACATAGAGAGGATACCCTTCTTGACTAGGTCATCCACAAGTTCTCCCTCAGGCTCACCTAGAGGCTTAAGCTTAGCGTCCATCCACTGAGTGATCTTCTGATTGACCATCTTACGTAGCTGGCTGGTTGCATCGTCCTTAGCGTCTGAGTCTGTGTCCAGATTCATCTCTTGTCCCATAGAGCTGGTAGAGACTTGTATGCGATCGATATTGGTCTCCATCAGGTAGTTGCCATCCTTGACGTCCAGTACCTTATTGGTATAGTTGATGGTCTGGGCTTGCTTGATCTCCATCTGCTGACCCATCACAGAGATGGTCATAGGATAGTTGAGCGTCATCTGATAGGTAAAGGTCTGCCCCTTCTCGAGGTTCAGACGTAAATCATACTTCTCCTGTGCGAAGACGGAGGTCATCACACCTAGGAGTAGTAGGGTGGATAGAATAAACTTCTTCATCGCGTTTGAGTGTGGATTGTCTATGACTGTTTAACGTTGCGTACACAGTATGCCCTATACAAACCATCTTAGTATACGGCTAGTGGGCATTATACAGAAGCGTTAGAGTAGGCGGATCGAGGTGATCGTGTTTGATGAGATCTCAGCCTGGGTACCCTGTACGTTGCCACTACCCTTGAGAGCTATCGTACCGAAGGTGTTTTTGATCATACCCGTCTTGCGGTCGAGTACGATATTGTCTATGCCATTGCCCTCGATGACCAAGCCCTCAAAAGAAGCGGTCGTCTTACCATTAGCACGGAATGTATAGTCTGTATCAGATACAGCTACCAGCGTGACGACACCTTCGTACTTTGTACTAGCATCTTCGCCAGTGAAAAGTGGATTATTGACCGTGAAGGACTCCCCCTGTGCTATCGGCTCTGCGGGGAAGAATGCTGGAACCATAGCCATGGAGAGGACACCTTTCTTGACTTGGTCATCTACATTCTCGCCCTCAGGCTCTCCTATGGGCTTAAGCTTAGCGTCCACCCACTGAGTAACCTTCTGATTGACTACCTTACGCATCTGATTAGTTACTTCGTCTTTAGCCTCTGAGTCGGTATCTACATTCATCTCTTGCCCCATAGAGCTGGAGGAGACTTGCATACGATCGATGTTGATCTCCATCAGGTAGTTGCCATCCTTGATGTCAAGCACCTTATAGGTATAGGAGATGGTCTGGGCTTGCTTAATATCCATCTGCTGACCCATCATAGAGATGGTCATAGGATTGTTGGCTGTCACCTGATAAGTGAAGGTCTGCCCCTTCTCCAGGTTCAGACGTATATCATACTTCTCCTGTGCGAAGACAGAGGTCATCACACCAAGTAGTAGCAGGGTGGATAGAATGAGTTTCTTCATAGTTTTATTGTGGTTTGATTATACGTTGTTTACTTGACGTTGTGCAGGTCATGTCCCATACGCACCTTCTTGGTATGCAGGTAGTGGGCATTGTACTGATTGGGCTTGATCTCTAGAGGCACAGTCTCCACGACCTTCAGCCCGTAAGCCTCGAGGCCGACACGCTTGACTGGATTATTGGTCATCAGTCGCATCTCGGTCACACCAATAGCACGAAGTATCTGAGCACCGACACCATAGTCACGCTCATCCACCTTATGCCCGAGGTGCAGATTGGCATCGACCGTGTCTAGTCCCTCGTCTTGAAGCTTGTATGCCTTGATCTTGTCCATCAAGCCGATGCCACGTCCCTCTTGGTTGAGGTAGACGACGACACCTGTGCCCTCCTGCTCGATGATCTCCATAGCTTTGTGGAGCTGCTCTCCGCACTCGCAGCGCAGACTGCCGAAGATGTCTCCCGTAGCGCAACTGCTGTGCATACGTACGAGGGTGGGCTTAGTGGTAGAGATGTCACCCTTGATGAGGGCAATATGCTCTAGTCCATTGCTCTTCTGGCGAAATGGTATGATGTCAAACATACCCCACTCGGTCGGAAGCTTAGCTCTCACACCCTCCTCGACGATGCAGTCGGTCTTGAGGCGATAAGCGATGAGATCCTCGATGGAGATGATCTTCATATCCCACTGCTTAGCGATCTCGACAAGCTGAGGGAGACGCGCCATGGTACCATCCTCATTGATGATCTCGATGAGTGCGCCTACAGGCTGGAGACCAGCGAGACGCGCTAGGTCAATTGCTGCCTCCGTATGACCCGCACGACGCAACACACCACGATTGCGCGCCCGCAGCGGGTTAACGTGACCAGGACGAGCTAGGTCTGTCGGCTTGGTATTAGGATCTGCTAAAGCTTTGATGGTCATAGCACGATCATACATGGAGACACCCGTCGTACAGCCGTGACCGATGAGGTCGACCGTCACGGTAAAGGGGGTCTCGTGTAGCGATGTATTCTCATGCACCTGCATATTGAGTTCGAGCTGGGCTGCACGCTCTTCGGAGATAGGCGTACAGAGTACACCACGCCCGTAGCGCATCATAAAGTTGACCTTCTCGGGTGTTATCAGTTCGGCGGCCGTGATGAAGTCGCCTTCGTTCTCACGATCCTCGTCATCGACAACGATGACAAACTTGCCCGCTTTGAAATCTTCGATAGCCTCCTCGATGGAGTTTAGTTTGAAGTCTTGGTTCATATTCTAGGAATACTATATATAAGGAGCAGATCACGCTGTCTGCGAATCGATCTGCTTGACAATATGGTTCAATATGGGTGGCATCTGATGCAGCTGTCTCTTGTTGCGCCGTAGGGCGATGCCTAGGTATAGCATCAGGAGCAAGGAGACCGGTAACAAAGGTATGCAAATCCAGACACATAACCTATTTTGCCAAAGGGTATTTGCAAAGGTCTTGCCCAGCATAGGTAAGCTCAGGAGTTGTGCAAAGATATATTTGTCGGGATAGTTGTGGAGCGTCTCGACAGTCTCCTCTAGCTGCTCGTAGAGCTGCTGGTAGGCCTTGGCAAAGTCGGGCAGGCGATCCAGCCTCAGCCCCCTACTCTGGGCATAAGTCATACCGAGCAGTGCGTCCATCTGACTTTGTAGCTGCCCTATCTCACGTAGCACCTCCTCAGAGGTGGCGGGCTGCATGATAATTTCCTTGTACTCCAGTTGTCTTGAGTAGTTCGGGTGGAAGATGCGACGGAAGAGGACCACGTAGGCATCGGCATTGAGCGTAGCTGAGTCTCGCGAAGCCTTGTAGGTGAGGAAGGCTCCCAGCGGTAAGATCACGGCACTCGACAGCCACATACCCGCCCAGACGGGGATCTGCCCGCTATTGATCATCTTGAGACCAAAGGTGTCGATGACGTAGTAGATAATGAAGATAAGCACCGCCAAAACCATCGGCGTACCCACGCCACCCTTGCGTACGATAGCTCCCAGCGGAGCACCCACGAAGAAGAAGAGCAGACAAGCCACAGGGAAGGTGAACTTACGGTGCATCTCCTGCGCATTGACGCGGTAGTCCGAGGCGGCATCGTCATAGTAAGTGTCGGCAATCTGCACCGACGAGGAGAGACTCTCGAGCCACTCTAGAGCCTGCTTGTAGCCCATCAACTTATCCTGATCGGAGGCTCTATCCATCAGCGTATCTATCGTATAGGGTGGCGGCGAGGCGTGACTAGTCTCAGCCCCTAGCAGCTCATCATGGCTCAACCGACGGGCCGTGACTGGCGCAAAGGGACGATGCGAGAGTTGATCTTGCTGTAACCACGCAGCAGCCTGTAGATTAGCACCGGGCATTGTCGAGCCCATCTCCGTAGAGACAACCGGCGGGAGCTTGGTATGTATCTCAAAGAGTACGTTGCTCCCCACCTGACGCCCCACGCTGTCTGTCGCCATGCGGGTGCTATCGCTGTAGTTAATAAGCTCTCGGAGGTTCTTACCGACGAACTGAGACTTGAGGTAGTCATCGCCCATCATCTCAAAGTTGGCATCAAAGGGGATGAAGATCACCTTCTCCGTAAAGTGCTCCTTAATATAGGAGGCGGGCCGCTCATCGGACGCTTGACTGCCGGGGATCAGCGTCGTCTGACTGCTGAGCTGCTCAAAGCTCTCACCACTCCTGAGCGACATGATCAGGAAGAGCTTGCTCTCGTCCATCAGCAAGCGGCCCGTATCGGCTAGGATGATGCGAGGCGTGCGCTGCTCGGAGAGGTCATAGATCATTACATTATATAGGTTGCTCGTCGCCGCATCTTTGTCCCCTACATAGATACTGTAGCCATCGATGCCGTTGAAGAAGATCCCTTTCGGTAGCTCTAGCTCCGGACGCGCATAGCGTGCCGAGAAGAGTATCTGATAGACTCGCACACTAGCCTTTTGCACACCCCTATCTAGATAGACGAAGAGCCCCAGAGCGATACAGGTCACGAGGATCACCAGTGGCTTCATGATCTTGCTCAGAGGCACGCCTGCCGACTTCATGGCCAGCAGCTCCAGTCGCTCACCGAGATTACCGAAGGTCATCAGCGATGCCAGCAAGACGCCCAGCGGCACAGCTGTAGGCAAGACGTAGAGCCCTGCGTAGAAGATTACCTCCAGCAACACCCCCACATCCATACCCTTGCCGACCAAGTCGTCAATATGCTGCCAGAGGAACTGCATCAAGACGACAAACCAGCAGATCAGCAGGGTCATCAATAGGAGAGGCAAGAAGGACCTCACCATAAAGATGTGCATGATCTTCGGCCGCAGACGCATACCTCTTACTTGCATGATCGTAGGATTGGGTAGGAGTAAGCTTTTTACTTCATGAGCTTGCCCTCACGCTTCAAGTCATTAAAGAGCCTGTCTAGCACAGCATTGATAAAGGAGGCACTCTTAGCGTTGTCATACACCTTGGCCAGTTCGATATACTCATTGATCGTCACGACGAGTGCTATGTCCGGGCAGCTGAGAGCCTCCGCCACAGCCATCTCCATCAAGATCATATCGACCAGTGCGACACGATCCTGCTCCCAGTTATCTAGTCGTGGCGTCAGCATCTCATCATACTCCTCACGATGCAAGAGCGTCTCCGAGAGGAGCTGATGTGCATAGAGTCGATCCCGATCACTGTGAAACATGGGGAGCAAGTCGCCCGGTAGCTCTAAGCCATCCTTAGCACCACGGCGCAAAGTCTTCAGCGCAAAGTCCTGTATCGTCACCACAGGCTGATTGGTAAAGGGGATGACACGATAATCGTCCGACCCCTTGAGACGCTCTACCGTCGCCTCCACCTGCTCTACAGTAGGCATCTCCTCGACCTCTAGACGCTCGCAGATAGCGGTCGCATCGGCCCAGTAAAAGGAGTTTGCCGCAAGATGCTCATTGAACTCCGCCGTACGGAAGAGTTGCTTGAGGATATTGCTCCAGTAGTTACACTGCTCCTGCATAGAGAGCGTAGAGACATCTTCAGGCAGAGCGCTGTACGAGGGGTCTTCCTCGACCATGCTGTAGAGCGTGCGGAGCAACTGCTCGTCCTGCTCCCAGCGCCTCTGCATCTCGTCGAGCGGATTCTGTATCTCCGTACAGCGCGCGATCTCCTTGACGAGGGTCATATCGGAGAGCCTACGAGGAGTCACCTCATCCGACGACTTGAGGAAGCGTCGCTCACGTATCTCTAGTAGCTCCCTCTGATAGGCTGCGAGCGCACGTATCAGATCTAGCAGATAGTAGTAGAGGTAGTAAGTGTGACGTAGGGAGGTCGTGAGCGACTGGTCCGCAAGTGCCACATCTAGACGACCGCTAGAGATAGACTGGTAAAGTTGCTGGAAGACGCGGATGCGTACGATAGACCGATTGATCATATCACTCTATGAAATAGATAAATATAGTAGGAGCAAATAGTTCACGAGGAGGGCACTACCCTTCCCAATCTGTAGTCCACGGAGGCGAAATCAAGGCATCCACCCTGCTGACCACCGTAGATTCGCCACAAAGGTACAAAAAAGGTCTCGGAGAGGATCACCCCAACCCGCCCAGAAACTTAGAAGCGGTAGGCGAGGTAGCTGTCGGCGCGCCAGCGGGGCAGGCCATCGTCTAGGTTGCGATCGTAGCGCACGGAGCCTGAGAGGGTCCAGTGCGGTGCTAGCTGCCACTGCAGGAGCAGTGCTGTGGCAATGCCTTGACCCGTGGCGCTGTATAGTCCGAAGGCGTAGCGCGTGGTGGGTAGGTAAGCGTAGCTCGCGACCCGTACGTGATCAGCATGGTAGTAATGACCCGAGAGCGCAATGCTCAGCGGACGGCGCACACCCGTACGATAGCGCGCCACAACCGTGAGCGACCTACCCCACTGCGCTTCATCTTGTCCCTCTAGGCGCCGCTGCTGTATGGTGCCGACAAGCTGCAGTGAGAGGGGCGCTAGGCTATAACGTAGCGTACTGCTGAGTCGCCAGCGTAGAGCCTCTTCATTGGAGCGTCCCAGCTGCCCGTACCAGAGTTGCTCGAGTTGACTGTTGTAGCGGGTGGTTAGGTAGAGGCGTGTCAGGAGTCCACGACTGCGCTCGAGCTTGCGGTAGCGCGGCTCGAGGCTTTCGTATAGCTCCAGCATAGCACGCAGGGTTGAGTGCTTCAGCAGGCGCGTGGTGCCGTAGAGACGTAAGCCCATATCGTTGCCCAGGCGGGCGTAGTGGCTTTCGCTGCGACCATAATAGGAGGCAAAGTGGGGAGACATATAATATAGTGTCACGCCGAGGTCTCGTTGCCGAGGAGTGTGGTAGCGCAGGTGCTGTATGAAGCCCAGATGCTCTAGCCGCTCAGTAGCTAGCTCGCCCTGCAGCTCCAAGCGACGCGACGGACTCTGCCACTGGTAGGCAAGCGATGTAAGCCAATGCGACTGCAGCGGGGTGTCGCTCTCCAGAGCTTTGTAGCCAGGCATAAAAGCTAAGTCATACCCCATCCAGTCGGCATAGAGCGTCTGCAGCGAAAGTAGAGCCCGTGGCATCGTGTAAGCAAGCTGCGCCCCCACCGTCTGCATCGGGATAACTGCACGCTGGGCTCGTCGCTCGGGCGTGTCGTAGCGCATATTGGGTCTGATAGCCTCGATCAAGCCTTGTCGCTCATCGATCGAGCCATCGAGCCGACTGTAAGAGTAAAAAGCGGAGTAACGCCACGCACCCCAATGCCCCTCACTCGCAAGGCCCCGCAAGGCACGCTCACGCAGCGCACTGAGCGAAGGCGAGAGCATCGACTTAGGACGAGCGAGCTGTGGCAGCGCACTAGCACTTGCCCAGACGGATCGAGCGGCGAGAAGACCAGCACCCCACCCCACCTTAAAGTGTCCAAGTACCACCTTGTCGAGGTAAGCCAGGCGAGGCTCATACATAGCGAAGTAACGCCAGGTGCCATCTTTCGCCAATTCCTGTGGGTACCTCTGATACTGAGCTGCCACCTGCCACTGTCCCTTCTGTCTGAGCGATATAGCTGAGCGCAGCTTGAGCGGATCGTACCACGCATCAGAGACGGCTTCCGAAGCTTTGGGGTAACTCATCGCCACGTAAGCCTCACCCGTGACTGGTGTAGCGGGCTTTGCGTAAGGCTCCCCAGCGAAGGGGCGCACCATCACATAGGGTGCCACACGAGCTATCGTCTCACGATTCCACCCCGTGACCCACTTGAGGTCATAAACAGACTGCAGCTCGCCTCCGCGCTCATCACGGTAGCGTCTGAGCTGATAGATCTGGTAACTGCTGAGAAAAGGGAAGCGCTCCTGCAGCTCCTGCTGGGTGGCCCGGTTCAGGTCGAGTAGCTCCTTTGTCTTTGGCTCTTGTGGAAATAGCTCGAGCAAGTCGTCCTCCTCTAGTTCGGCAAGTTCGTCACTCGGCAAGCGCTCCACGAGCCACTCGAGGGGCAGCTCGCCCGTCACGAGCGAGTCGCTCTGCGCCCACCCCTGTAGCGGCAGGAGGAGCAAGAGAGCTAAATAGAGAAGTCCCCTACCCCTGCAGATGAACGATTGTAATGCCTGCACCGCCAAACCGCACATCTTCATCATGATAGTGACTCACCCCGGGGTAATGGTCGAGCAGTTCGCGGATAGAGACCCGTAGTGCACCCGTCCCCGTGCCGTGCAGTATCTCCACACGGTTGAAGCCTAGACTGATCGCATCGTCGAGGAAATATTGTACCGCTTGGATCGCCTCTGCGGCACGCATACCCCGCACGTCGAGTCGGTCGGAGAAGTCTAGCCGACGCTCATGCAGATGCTCCACCACATTGGTTGTGCGAGTAGGTTGCGCCGTGGCCTGCGCCTGCTCCTCCTTACGCTCACTGCCGAGCCGTACGATCTCATTAGGCTTGCAAGAGATACGTATACGACCATTGACCACCACCGTGGCACTATTGGCCGAGAGCTCAGAGAGGACGCCCACCACATTCATCGTCGTGACCCGCACCTCATCCCCCTCCTTGGGAGGCTTTGGCACAGAGAGCTTGACAGGCGATGAACTTTGCGTATCACGCTCTGGAGTGCCACCCTGCTTGCGCTTGCGCTCCTTACGCTCTTTGCGACGCTTGAGCCGCTCCAGCTCACGCTCCACACTGCCCGACTGCTCTACCGTCTCAGCCTGCGCCAGCTGCTCGCTGTAAGCACTGAGTGCTTGGCGAGCCTCCTTCGTCTGCTGCCGCTCCGCTTGGCTCTCCTTGATCTCACGGATCGTGCGCTCGATCTGAGCACGGCTCTGGTCCAGTAGATCGGCCGCCTCTTGCTGTGCCTGCGTTAGGAGGTCCTGACGCTGCTCCTTGAGCTTCGACAGACGCGCCTCGTAGTCTGCAAGGAGACGCTCGAGTTTCTGCTCCCGATGCTCTATCTCGGTGCGCTTGCGCTGCCAGTACTGCTTGTCGCGAACGATGTCCTGCACGTAACGCTCGCTCTGGATCACCTCCTGGCCAACCAGCTCGGTGGCGTACTCCAGCACCTTGCGTGGCAGCCCTTGCTGACGTGCTATCTCAAGGGCAAAGGAGCTACCCGGCTGACCGATGGATAGCTCGTAGAGCGGCTTCATCTCCTTCTGATCATAGAGCATGGCACCGTTGACGATGCCCTTGTGCGTGGTCGCATACTCCTTGAGGTTGCGGTAGTGCGTCGTGATGACGCCCCACGCCCGCTGCTCATTAAAGAGTGCCAAAAGCCCCTCTGCTATGGCTCCACCTAGCTCCGGCTCCGTGCCAGCTCCAAACTCATCGATCAGGAGCAAACTGTTAGCTCCACAAGCGGCCGACATGGCCCGCATGTGCTTCAAATGCGAAGAATAAGTACTCAGATCGTCCTCCATAGACTGGTTGTCGCCGATCTCTATCGCTAGATGCTTGAAGACACCCGCCACCGAGTCAGGGTGTACGGGGATCGGGATGCCACTCTGCAGCATATACTGGAGGAGTCCGACCGTCTTGAGACAGACCGACTTACCGCCAGCATTAGGCCCCGAGATGACGAGGATACGTTCGTTGGGATAGCGTAGTAAGATGTCTTGTGGCACGACGCTCTTGCCCTCTTGGCTAAGGGTATGCTGGAGTATCGGGTTGACCGCCTGGTACCACTGAATGGTTGGCTTGTTGCGCACCTCAGGGATGGCGCAGTGCATCTCATCGGCAAAGCGAGCTATCGCACAAACCGCATCGATGCGCCCCATGGAGAGGTAAAGCTGGGACAACGTCTCACGACGCTCCCGAATAGGTGCCGTAAGCTGACGCAAGATCTCGATCACCTCACGATGCTCCTCGCTCTCCAGTTCACGGATGCGGTTGTTTGCCTCGACCACCTCGAGGGGCTCTATATATAATGTCTTGCCCGTGGCACTCTCATCGTGCACGATACCTGGTATCTGACGCTTGTGCATAGCGGTCACCGGCAGTACGGGACGCCCCGAGCGCATCGTCGCCTGCGCATCCTCCTCGACATAGCCAGCCGCCTGAGCTGCCGTGAGCAGTCCTCGCATCAGCTTCGCTATGGCACGTTCCTCACGCTGTAGGGCGAGGCGTAGCTCGGCAAGCCGTGGCGAAGCGTTGTCCACCAGTCGTCCATGCGGATCAAGCTTGCGCAAGATCGTTTGCGCGATCTCTTGCAGCCCTTCACTACCCACCACAAGGCGAGACAGACTGGGATAGAGCGGTGAGACGTCGCCCGTCCCATTGTCCTGCACTTTCGTCAGGAGCCTCGACCACGCCTCATAGCTCACGATCGCCTGAGCCACTTGCGCCAGCTCCTCCTCTGTCAGGTAGCTACCCTCAGCACGTAGCGTGCCGAGCGTAGCCCGCAGGTCAGCGACACGTCGTGTGGGTAGCTCCATCGTGACGCTCAGCAAGTGTCTCATCTCCCGCACACGCTCCAGACGGTGACGGATAGCGTCCGGACTCGTCGAGGCGGTCAGCGCACCCACCATCTCCCGCCCCATAGAGCTGTGACACTCCGAGGCGATCAGATCCAGTAGGTCGTAGTAGCCTACTTTGTCTAGATAGTCCGAGGGATAGGTTATGTCGCTAGGCATCGTGTCAGAAGAGCTTAAAGAGGTCATTGCCATTGGCATAGATCACCAATGCTATCAGGAGCAGCATCCCCACCATCTGCGCTCGTATCAGCACTTCGTCCTTTACCTTGCGCCCGGTGATCATCTCCCAGATGACGAAGAGTAGGTGCCCTCCGTCCAGACCTGGTATGGGGATGATATTCATAAAGGCAAAGATGATCGAGAGGAGAGCGCATATTTGCCAGAAGGTAAACCAGTCCCACTGTGCGGGGAAAAGCTTACCCATCGAGACCAAGCCCCCTAATGAAGAGGCCCCCTCAGGGGTGAAGACATACTTCATATCCTGCGCATAGCCCGAGAGGGTGCCGATACCCTTGTGCCACCCCACGACAAAGCTCTGCGGCAGCGAGTAGTGCACCTGCTGCACCTCGTAAATACTCTGCAGCGGACGGAGCATCACCCCGATCACGCCCGTTGTGTCGGGACGTATCGCTAGCTGCACCGTATCAGCGCCACGAAGCCACTCAGAGCTAATCCACTCGCCCGCATGGGTGTAGAAGTAGCGACGCCCACTCGGCAGATGAGGCATCGGAATGCTGTCCAGCGCGAGCAGTTTGTCGCCACGCAGCACCCCCGCCTTGGCAGCCGCACTGCCTGGCACGATACTATCTGCGATAAAGGGTACCTGCATCGTCATCAGCCCCTCATTGCCCCGCAAGATACGCTGCATCATATCGTCCGGGATCGTTATATCGATCAGCTGACCATCGCGCTGCACGGTCACCACCTTCGCCTCGATCACCGCACGCATGAAGTCGGTACGTAGCACATCCCGCTCCTGGCCATCGATAGACCATATAATGTCTCCATCGTGGAAGCCCACCTCCTGAGCCGCTGGACTAAAGACCATACCCGCCGTGACCGACCGTGAAGACATCTCCACGTCGCCCCAGTGGTACGATATGCCCGCATAGATGAGGAGGGCTAGGACAAAGTTAAAGAGCACGCCACCGATCAGAATGAAAAAGCGTTGCCAAGCCGGCTTACTGCGAAATTCGTTGCCACGCATCGGCTCCTTGATCTGCTTCGTGTCGAGGCTCTCGTCGATCATGCCGTGGATCTTGCAGTAGCCCCCGAGGGGTAGCCAGCCGATACCATACTCCGTCTCGCTACCCTTAGGACGATAACGCCAGAGTGCCTTACCCTTGACATCAAAGAAGAGGTAAAACTTATCCACCCGCACGCCAAAGAGTCGCGCGAAGAGGAAGTGCCCCAGCTCATGTATAAAGACCAAGAGACTCAGTGCCAAGAGCAACTGCCCGATCCGCATCAGAGTACTCATGAGTGCTACCGTATCTATACCCATCTAGTTTGTCGTAATTATAGCTAGCCACAAAGGTACAATAATATTGGAGGCTAACCTTTAGGTAACGGCTGTTAGCTGTTGGCTGTTGGCTCTTGGCTCTTGGCTGTTGGCTTTTGGCTGTTAGCTATATTGGCTGTTGGCTGTTAGCTGTTGGCGGGAACCTTTAGATCTAGCGGGAGGGCGTCCGTTGTAGTACACCGAGACGAGTAGCAATAATACGTGTAGCCCTTTGTATGGACGCTCGGTCTGAGCGTCCGTTGTAGTACACCGAGACGAGTAGCACTCCGTCACTGCGCCATGTAGGGACGCTCGGTCTGAGCGTCCGTCCCCGAACCAGCGAAACTGCGCCTTTGCTTTCTAAGTTCATATGCAAGCAAAAAGCGAAGTTTTTTCTCGTTTCGCAAGCTCGGTCGACTTCTCTTCGGGTGAACCGCTCGGAGGGGTGGATGCTTCCACCGTAGGGGCGGACCTGTGTGTCCGCCCGTCCTCACCTGAGCGCAGTCTATTCTGCGGGCGGACACGTAGGTCCGCCCCTACACGAATCACATCAACACGACAAATCCAGCCATCAAATGCTGTAATACCAGCAGCATAATAGACAGACGCACACAGAAGGACCTCGCAGAGGTCCGACGAATCATAGCCGTGGGTCGGAGGGGCAAAGCCCCGAACGACCCACGGATAGGCGAACGTGCTAGGAGGTCGACCCCTTGTGGGTCGGACTAGACGAAGCTTACAGTCATAGTCCGACCTCCCACACAGGGGAGGTCGCTTGTTTCGTATGGCTCCTCGCCCCCCAGTCGTTCGGAGCTTTGCTCCTCCGACTGGGGGCTATGATTCGTCCGACCGCAAGCGGTCGGCTACCCGTCTCGCTTTGACGGGTACAGACGCCCTCTCGCTAGATACGAGCCGTGCGTCCCTATAAAGGGCTACTCGTATCGTTCTGATTCCATAGTACATACGAGTTCCAAAAACAATTCCCCTTTTGGAACTTTTTAGTTCCAAGGCAGGAACTCTTTAGTTCCAACGGAGGAACTTTTTAGTTCCAAGGGAGGAACTTTTCAATTCCTACGTAGGAAATCGTAAGTATCCACGTGGGCGTTCAATATGCCCCACGTAGGATCAGCTGCTTTTAAGACAGATCCTAGAGTTTCATACCTATGACACTAGAGTTTCTCCCTAGGAAACTAGAGTTTCATACCTAGGAAACTAAAATATGCTCACGAGATCGGAGGCGTTAAGAGCGAATTTCTGTATCTTTGTAAGCGAATGAGTGGTGAGCGGACTCGTCAAGAGCTTCGCAACACCTATCCTATAGTATACCAGTTATGGATCTACATTACGAAGACATACGACGTGACTACGGGCGCAGGAGCCTCAGTCGTAAGGATCTAACGGACGATCCCTTTGAACTAGTCAGACTATGGCTACAGGAGGCAGTGGACGATCCCAAGGTCCTAGAGCCTACGGCAGTGCTGGTCTGCACCAGCACGCCCGATGGACACCCTAGTTCGCGGACCGTACTGCTCAAGGAGTTGCTCGGCGAGGAGTTTATCTTCTACAGCAACTACGAGAGCCGTAAGGGCCAGCAGATGGCTGCTAACCCACACGTCAGCCTCACCTTCCTCTGGCACGAGCTGGAGCGACAGATACATGTCGAGGGCACGGTGCGGCACCTAGAGCCGGAGCTCAGTGATCAGTACTTCGCCACACGCCCCTACAAGAGCCGTGTCGGTGCTCGCATATCGCCTCAGAGCCACCCGATACCGGACCGCAACTACATCTATACGCACTTTGCCATGGAGGCCGCTAAGTTTGCCCTGCAGACTGTGCCTCGCCCCGACAACTGGGGAGGCTTTGCCGTGCTGCCTAGTCGCATAGAGTTTTGGCAGGGCCGGCCTAGTCGTCTGCACGACCGCTTCCTCTATGAGCGTCAGGAGGATAATTCGTGGCTTATCAATCGTCTGGCACCTTAGTGCTTATGAACGCAACGAAACCTGTACTCCTAGCTATCGATACCGCCCTACAGGGGTGTAGCGTCGCTGTGACCGACAGCGAGCAGATACTATATAATAAGGTATACCAAGAGACCGAGATATCTAATGCGGTGCTCATCGGACGCTACACTCAGGAGGCTATCTCCTGGTGTCAAGAGCATGGCTACCAGATAGCAGCCATAGCGACGACCGATGGACCTGGCTCCTACACGGGGCTGCGCATAGGTGCTGCACTGGCTAAGGGACTAGCCTTCGGGCGGAGCATCCCGCTCATTGCCGTCTCCACCCTGCAACTCCTACTGACGGGCTTGCCGCGCTTCGCGGGGGAAACCATTGCACTACTTGATGCGGGGCATGGAAACGCTTACCAGCAAACTTTCGACGCCGAGGGAACTCCCCGCGACAAAGCGACTTTTGTCACCATCTCATCTGAGTGGCACGCACCCGCCGAGAGCCGTATCGTCTACGTCGGCGCGCTACCCGTAGAGGGTACCGCTGTCACTCCGCCAACGGCCGAGACGCTCGCCACCGTGGCGCGCAGCTACTGGCTGAAGGAGCAATATGTCGACACCGCCTACTGGGAGCCCAACTATGTCAAGCCTTACAAGGCAGTCGTGGGACAAAACAAAGTCCTCGAGCGACTCAAACTATCTAAACAAGCATAAACCACAACTACGACCTAAATATGATCAAAGATATCATCGTACTTGCCAAGCAAGTCCCCGACACACGTAATGTCGGCAAAGATGCTATGAAGGCTGACGGCACTGTGAACCGTGCCGCCCTCGACGCTATCTTTAACCCCGAGGATCTAAACGCTCTCGAGCAGGCTCTCCGCATCAAGGAGCAAAACCCCGACTGCCGTGTCTCCGTACTCACCATGGGACCTCCCCGTGCTGCTGAGATCATCCGCGAGGCACTCTACCGTGGCGCTGACCACGGTTACCTGCTGACCGATAGAGCTTTCGCTGGGGCTGATACGCTCGCCACGAGCTACGCTTTGGCCTGCGCTATACGTCATATCTGCAAGGGTGGACTGCCCGACCTCATCCTCGGTGGCCGTCAGGCTATCGACGGCGACACCGCTCAGGTGGGTCCGCAGGTGGGCGAGAAGCTCGGCATCAACGTGGTCACCTACTGCGAGCAGATAGATAAGATCGAGGGCGACCAGCTCACCATCACCCGCCGTCTAGAGCATGGCGTGGAGACAGTACGTGCGCACAAGCCTCTCCTGCTGACAGTCACGGGCAGCGCAGCACCCTGTCGCCTGCGCAATGCTAAGCGTGTACAGAAGTACAAGTACGCCGCCTCGTCTCTAGAGCTAGACGCACTGCCCGAGACCTGGCGCAAGCGTCTCGAGAGCAATCCCGAGGAGCTGACTATCGACATTTTGACGGCTGAGAGCACCGGCGCAGACATCGCTCAGTGCGGTCTCTCGGGCTCTCCGACGAAGGTCAAGAGTATCGAGAGCGTCGTCTTTAAGGCTAAGGAGGTGATGCACCTCTCCAGCAGCGATGCCGATCTAGAGACTTTGATACAAACCCTATTAGCAAACCACACCATCGGCTGAAAGAGTGCCGCTTTTGCACACCCATATAATAAGACAGACTATGAACAATCTATTCGTATACCTAGAGATCGAAGATGGGAGCGTACACGACGTCAGCCTAGAGCTACTCACCAAGGGGCGCTCACTGGCCAACCAGTTGGGCGTGGCACTAGAGGCGATAGCTATCACCGACCGCGCTGAGGGGATCGCCGACACGGTCATGCCCTACGGCGTAGACAAGCTACACCTCTTCGTAGACCCTCGTCTGGAGCATTACCAGACGCTACCACACGCGAGCATCGTCATCAAGCTATTCCAGCAGGAGAAGCCGCAGATCTGCCTCCTCGGTGCGACAACCATAGGACGTGACCTGGGGCCTCGTGTCTCCTCGTCACTAGGCAGCGGACTCACCGCAGACTGTACCTCTCTGGAGATCGGCGACTATACCGAAAAGGGCAAGGAGTTCAAGAATCTCCTTTACCAGATCCGCCCAGCTTTCGGGGGTAACATCGTGGCAACCATTGTCAACCCCGAGCATCGTCCACAGATGGCGACGGTACGCCCAGGCGTGATGAAGAAGGAGATCTACAAAGCAGACCACAAGGGCGAGGTGATCAACCATTCGGTGGCTGACTTCGTCCGTGATGAGGACTTTGTCATCGAGATCATCGACCGCCACGTTGCCAAGAGCAAAATCAACCTTGGCGGAGCCCCCATCATCGTATCGGGCGGCTATGGTGTCGGTAGTGCTGAGAACTTTGAGCTGCTTCACGAGCTGGCCGAGCTCCTAGGCGGAGAGGTAGGCGCCACCCGTGCAGCTGTCGATGCGGGCTTTACCGAGCATGAGCGACAGATAGGACAGACCGGTGTGACCGTGCGTCCTAAGCTATACATCGCCTGCGGTATCAGCGGACAGATACAGCATGTGGCTGGTATGCAGGAGAGCTCGATGATCATCTCTATCAATACGGACCCCGACGCGCCGATCAACACGATCGCCGACTACGTCATCACGGGACGTATCGAGGAGGTTATCCCCAAGCTCATCAAGTACTATAAGCAAAACTCTAAGTAAATCCCCCTAGACGACAGAATCATGGCTAATTTCTATACAGACAATCCACATATACAGTACCACCTCCAGCATCCGCTCATGGAGCGCATTGCTCGGCTTAAGGAGCGTGACTATGCCGATGCTGACCAGTATGACTATGCCCCCTCAGACTATGCCGACGCGCTGGATAGTTACCAGCGTGTACTAGAGATAGTCGGTGAGGTGTGTGGCGAGGTGATAGCGCCCAATGCGGCCGAGGTGGACCTGACGGGTCCGACACTCCACGAGGGACGCGTCTCTTACGATCCGCTCACAGCGCAAAACCTAGACACGGTACGACAGACCGGTCTTATGGGTATGGCGCTTCCCCGTCGCTACGGAGGTCTCAACATGCCCATCACTCCTTATATTATGGCTGCCGACATGGTCTCACGTGCTGACGCGGGCTTTGAGAACCTCTGGGGACTACAAGACTGCGCCGAGACGCTTTACGAGTTTGGCTCTGAGGATCAGCGTGAGCGTTTCCTACCCCGTGTCTGCGCTGGAGAGACGATGTCTATGGACTTGACCGAGCCGGATGCCGGTAGTGACCTGCAGGCGGTCATGCTCAAGGCTACTTACAACGAGGCTGACCAGCAGTGGTACCTCAACGGCGTCAAGCGCTTTATCACCAATGGCGACTCCAATATCCACCTCGTACTGGCACGTAGTGAGGAGGGAACCAAGGATGCACGTGGTCTCTCCATGTTTATCTATGATGCTAAGAAGGGGGGCGTGACCGTCCGCCGCATTGAGAACAAGATGGGTATCAAGGGTGTCCCCACCTGCGAGCTCGTCTTTAAGGATGCTCCGGCCGAGCTCTGTGGTGAGCGTCGTCTAGGACTCATT
The DNA here is from genome assembly GCF_902489635.1 of uncultured Porphyromonas sp. Taxonomy (GTDB): domain Bacteria; phylum Bacteroidota; class Bacteroidia; order Bacteroidales; family Porphyromonadaceae; genus Porphyromonas. Next base: position 18,056 of record NZ_CABUAN010000037.1, read on the forward strand.
CGCTACGTCATGTCTCTGATGAATGGTGCTCGTCTAGGTATCATGGCGCAAGCTGTCGGCATCTCTGAGGCTGCCTATCGTGAGGCTAAGGCTTACGCTGCCGACCGTCATCAGTATGGGCACGCCATCGACAAGTTTCCCGCGGTCTATGAGATGCTAGCCCTGATCCGTGCTAAGGCTGATGCGACCCGTGCGCATCTCTACGAGACGAGTCGCTTCGTGGATATGTACAAGGCTTACGACGACATAGCGCGTGAGCGCAAGCTGACTCCCGAGGAGCGCAAGGAGCAGAAGTACTACAGCCGTTTGGCTGACGCTTATACGCCCATTGGCAAAGGCATGAGCACCGAGCTAGCTAACCAAAATGTCTACGACTGCATCCAGATCTATGGTGGCTCAGGCTATATGAAGGACTACACCTGCGAGCGACTCTATCGCGACGTGCGTATCACCAACATCTACGAGGGTACCACGCAGCTACAGGTCGTAGCGGCTATCCGCCACGTCACCACTGGCACATACTTCGCACGCCTCGAGGAGTACCAGCAGGTAGCTGTCTCGCCCGAGTGGCAGGAGACGAAGGAGCTACTAGCCACCTGGATAGAGCGTGCCAAGGCTTGCACCGAGCTGGTCACCGAGGCTAAGGATCAGACCCTCCTCGACTACCACGCTCGTCGTCTCGTCGAGATGTGTGGGCACTGCATCTTTGCACACCTGCTACTCATCGCAGCGCAGGATCGTCCCGACCTCTACGAGCACTCCACACACGTATATATACAGTACGCCAGTGGAGAGATGGACAAGTGCGAGGGACAGATACGTCGCTTCGATCCCAAACAGCTCCAGCACTACGCTGTGCAGACCTCTACACCCGCTGCTGAGGCGTAGCGGGCTGTAAAGATGGACGGACGCACGAAACGTGTAACGATTTGTAGGGACGCACGACTCGTGCGTCCGTCGTCGAACGATCTTGACGCAGTACATTGATACGTCGCCCTGTAGGGACGCACGGCTCGTGCGTCCGTCCCCGTCAAAACCACGACTCTGTAACCTTTGATACAACGGACGCACGGCCGTGCGTCCCTACACATCGTTACTCGTCCACTCTAATCTCTAACCTCTAATCTCTAATGTCCCCACTCCACCATGCAGCAATACCTTGACCTGATAGAGCGTGTCCTCACCGAGGGCAACGAACGCACAGACCGCACGGGCACTGGCACCGTCGGTGTCTTCGGACATCAGATGACCTTTGACCTGGCCGACGGATTCCCCTTGCTCACCACCAAGAAGCTACACCTGCGCAGCATCATTCACGAGCTACTATGGTTCCTCAAGGGCGATACCAACCTCCAGTACCTGCACGACAACAAAGTCTCTATCTGGGATGAGTGGGCCGACGAAGCGGGCGACCTAGGCCCCATCTACGGGGCGCAGTGGAGACATTGGTTCGACCCACACACGGGGCAGACCATCGATCAGATGCAGCAAGCCCTCGACCTCATACAGCATCAGCCCGACAGCCGACGCATCGTCGTCTCTGCGTGGAATGTTGCCGACCTACCCCTCATGCACCTCTCCCCCTGTCACTGCCTCATGCAGTACTACGTCGTGGGGGACAAGCTCGACCTGCAGCTCTACCAGCGCAGTGCCGACATCTTCCTTGGGGTCCCCTTCAACATCGCCTCCTACGCTCTCCTCCTCATGATGACAGCGCAAGTCACGGGGCTACGTCCCGGACGCTTCATCCACACCCTCGGCGATGCGCATCTCTATAAGAACCATCTCGAGCAGGCGCGTCTGCAGCTCACCCGCACGCCACGCCCGCTCCCCACGATGACCCTACGAGACCGCGGGCAGTCGCTCTTCGACTTCGTCTACGACGACTTCACCCTCTCCGACTACAACCCCTACCCGCACATCCCTGCCCCCGTCTCCGTCTAGTCTCCCCCACTCCTAGGATGAAACCGCACGGACGAGTAGCGTTACTCCTCTGCTCCGATCACTCCGATCACTCCGATTGCTCTGATCACCCATTCTTCATCGCTTGTTAATTCAGAGGAAATTGTTATCTTTGCATCGAGAAGCAGTGGGTCGGTGGACCTATTCACTCTATAAATAGACACTCACTAATAACCAACACAATAACTATGACAAAGAAAATCTTTCTAGCGCTTACAGCGCTCACAGCACTCACGCTGTGCTTCTCGTCCTGCAAGAAGGACAACACGGGTGGCAACAAGCCAAAGCCCAAGACTGAGACCAAGCTCAAAGTTGAGCCCAAGGATGTCAAGGTAATGGTCGGCAAGACCGCTCAGCTCACTGTAACCGTTCAGCCAGCTGACACGAAGTACACCTTCGAGACCGCTAATGCAGACATCGCTACCGTTAGCGACAAGGGTGTCGTAACGGGTGTTAAGGTCGGCAAGACCGTCGTTACCGTCAAGGCTGGCGACGCTGTCAAGACTGCTAATATCGAGGTTATCGAGGCTAGTGCCATTGATGAGAGCCGTCTACTTGGCAAGGTATTGCCAGATGGATTTGATAAGCTCAGAGAGCTAATTGCTCCTTTCTATGCTCCTATCTTCACCAAGATGAAAGAGCAGGAGCCTATTGTAAAGACTGCAAACGAAGCTGAAGGATGGGAGTTCTTCAAGTACACTGGGAAGCAAGAGAATCTAAACAGCTCTATTTACACTTGCCGGGGTATTTGGGAAGGTGAAGGTGACAATGCAAAGCCAAAAGATCCACGTATCATTGGTCAGGTTGTTTATGCCCATGGAGCGGAAGTAGGTGGTCCTTGGATGGCTTGCTTCTTCCTTCCATATCCAGACCTTCTATTTGACGAGGATCCCGTTGTTGAAAGTGAGAAGGCTTCAGAAAAGCAAAAGGAAAGCTTGAAGCTCTGTCAAACCATTCTAATGGCTTATGGCTTCACAGAATCTGGTCATCTCATACAGTTCGTTGACAAGAATAAAAAGCCTACAAACGTAGGTCTTGGAATGTATAAGACAGGTTTGGAGGGAGGCTCTCTGCTAGCTGTTATCATGGGAAGTAAGGACGCGGACAGTGGCAAGTATGGTCTCTTCCTACAAATCGAGCAGCAAGAGCCCGAGAAAAAGCCTAGCAGCATGCGTAGTGCCTCTGAGCTAAAGACGCAGTATATTAGCTCTGACCTCATGAAGTTTCAAGCACGCTAAAGAAAACTATCAGCACAGCTGTCTCATCTCGTAAGGGATGACAAGACAGATCGGCTGATACGATCATAAAGAGTCCTCCGTCCTCTAATGCTACAGCATAGAGGGCGGAGAACTCTTTTTTTTTGAGGAATTGCATTAACGGGTGGAATGTGCAGTGATTGAAATTCTCAGCAGGTTGGTGGCTGGTAAATATATTTTTTGTACCTTTGCCAACCGAAGCCTTCACTCATAGAGCGTAGGTCCTTCACCATAGTAATCATAAGCATCAGAGACATACCGATATGAAGCGTACATTCCAACCATCGAACCGTAAGAGAAAGAACAAGCACGGATTTAGAGCTCGCATGGCGACTGCATCAGGTCGCAAGGTACTAGCTATGCGTCGCGCCAAGGGTCGCGCTAAGCTATCCGTATCTGACGAGTACTAGTACCCCGTCGCACCACTTCTCTAACCCATAGGTTACATGCTCTAGATAGCCACGGCTATCTAGCGTTTGTATAGGCTCACACCTAGAGTACACGCTACTCTAGGTGTGAGCTTGTTTTTTTTGGCGAGAGAGCGGCAAGACGTCGCCCTGTAGGGACGCACGGTCTGTGCGTCCGTTGTCGAACGGCGTGACGTGTAACGACTGAAATGGACGCCATGACGTGTAACGATTTGTAGGGACGCACGGCTCGTGCGTCCGTTGTGTCAAAGCTTACAGCATCGTGGTTTTAACGGGGA
>NZ_CABUAN010000038.1 GCF_902489635.1 uncultured Porphyromonas sp.
GAAACCAGTTCGTTCTGTGCAGAGAGGTTACTGGTGATACCCTGACCATAAGCGAACTTGCGGCAGGCACTTATTATGTACATATAACAAGGTACAACAATCAAGGCAGTTACAACCTAAAATATACTTTTGCCCCCAACTCCACCCCCAATGACAGCGAACCAAATAACACTTATGAACAAGGTGAGTTACTGACTGACGGACAGACCGTGACAGGAAATTTGGGCTATATATATTATGGTGAAGACACTCGCGATAAAGAAGACTGGTATAAGATAGAAGTCAGTAAGAAGGGGCTTGTATTACTATCCGTGAAGCCCGAATCGCTCTCCACACTTGATATTAATAGCCTTGCTCTCTACCAAAAGAATGGTGATGACCTGAAGAAGATCGCTGGAACAGGTGTTGGCAAGGCAGAACGCCAACTTACGGTAAATGATGCGGAGCCGGGAACATATTACGTAATGGTTTCATATTGGTCCGGCACGGGAGGCTATTCCCTGACCTACGGCAATCCTGTACCCGCGATGGGCTCCCATATAAGCATCAGCGTCACTGGACGCAACAAGGTGAGGCTGGGTGTACCATGCCGCTACACTATGACCATCAGGAACCACTCCTGCAACAACACGGGCAGTTTCATAGTCTCCGTCTGCGGGACTGACGACATCAAAATGCTCCGCGCTGAACTCCCCACGAACAGGGGCATCCAGAAACTCTCTATGAACGACATCGGCAACGAGGGAGACCCAGTCATGTGGTTCGTTATACCCGACCTCAGCCCATATGAGAAATACTCGTTCGACTTCTTCGTTGAGGGACAGGACGTGACAGAGCCCCACTTCACCACGGCGCTGGTCGTCGGTGCTATCGGCTCCGTCGTGGGGGGAGTTGTCTCCGACTACGCCTCCGACTACATCAGCGAATATGCAAGCGAGAAAATCGAGCTGAACGAGACGGAGCGCCAGCAATACGTGCAGGCCTTAGGCAAGGCCGTAGAGCAGTCCTTGGAGCAAAAGGCTAAGGACGGCGCAGTAGTGTTCACCGCCAAGAGCGTGCTAAGCACCGCTGCCGAGAAGGCGATGGAACTGTTCCCAGGTGGCTCCATCGTCACCAAAGCGGGAAAGACAATGGACATAATCAGCGCAGTAAGCACAGCACTGCGCCACAGGCTGTACTACTGGCTATACAAGGAAGTCGGCCTGATCAATGACGGCTCAAGCGTCCTTGACGGCAAGGTACCCGCCGATGGCGTAGTGGCATCGTGGGACCCGAACGAGAAGACGGGCCCGAAAGGCTACGGGGAGGACAACTTCCTCGCCAAGCCACAGCGTATGACCTACACCATCTTCTTTGAGAACAAAAAAGAAGCTACCGCACCTGCCCACCGCATCAGAATCGAGGATACGCTCGCCGATGCGTTCGATCCCGAGACGGTTCAGTTTGGACCGACCAGCCATTCGGGCAACGGGTACTACTGGCAGATGAGCCGCGAGGGTAATAAACTAACGTGGGACATCGAGGGCATCGAGCTCCCGCCGAACGTGAACGCACCCGAGGGCGAGGGCTACGTGAGCTTCTCCGTGTACCTGAAGGACGGCGTAAAGAATGGCGACGCCATCGAAAACAGGGCAACGGTGACCTTCGACAATAACAAGCCCATCGAAACGAACGTGTGGAGGAACGTCATCGACACCGAGGCACCCGCCACCAAGATGCTACCCGTGAGTTATGTTGCGGGCACGGACCACGTGACGGTAACATGCCAGTCGGACGACAACAAGAATGGTTCGGGCGTCAACCGCTACCTGTTCTACGTCTCGAAGAATGGCGAGCCCTTCGCATACTTTGCGGAGACCAACGAGCCGAAGCTGGAATATCCCGTGGATAAGAGCAGGACGGACACCTACGGATTCTACGCACTGGCGGTGGACAACGTTGGCAACACGGAGCAGACGGCTCCAGATGCGGTAATCGTCAACACCCAGACGAGCATCAGCGACATCGTGGCGGAGTGCATTTCCGTCAGCCCCAACCCGTCTGAGGGCATCTTCCGCGCCACGCTGCCTCCGAGCGTCAGTGAACTGACAGTTTACACCGCTACGGGACAGATGATTTGGAAGGCCAGTACCTCGTCCCTCACGGGTACGGTTGAAATCAACCTTACGGACCATCCCGCAGGAGTCTATCTGCTGAGGGCTGTGGTGGATGGCAAGATTAGTACGATGAAGCTGATAAAGAAATAGGCGGCAGATGACGCAGTGCGGTGCCGACAGGCATTTGCTGCATCGAGTAGGTCGGGAAACGAAAGTTTTCTGACCTACTTTCGTTTCCTCCCCCCTCACACCACCGCTCCTCACGTGCCGTTCGGCATACGGTGGTTTAATTCGTTTTCAAAGAGTCTCTAATCACATTTGATTTCACCTTCCGTCTTTCTTAATTTCCGCTTCCGATGGATACGTCTTTAGCTCTATGTGGACGATTGCATTGACGTTTTGACCGTTGCCACTTGTCAGCAAAACGGACCTATAGGTCAAACTTGCAAGTCGCTATAGGGTTCGTCGGCAACTACGCCCCAGATGGACTTTCACCACAGATGTATGACATGCTCGTCATACCCAAAAAGCGCCACCCCTGAGCAAACTCAAGAGTGACGCATGTGGAGGAGACTGTGTCAGTCTCTAGGGATCTGTTCGGATGGCTTACTTGCCGTAGCGAGCGCGTAGCACCTGGATCATATCCTGACTCATGGTGTCGAGGTCGTAGTGTGGCTGCCAGTCCCACTCACGGCGAGCGCAGCTGTCGTCGAGCGAGTTAGGCCACGACTCAGCGATAGCCTGGCGCAGGGGATCGACGTCGTAGCTCATCTCAAAGTCGGGGATGATGCGCTTGACAGCGGCTGCGATCTGGCTAGGCTCGAAGCTCATCGAGGCAATGTTGAAGGAGTTGCGATGTACCAGTCTCGTAGGATCGGCCTCCATGAGCTGCACCATAGCGTGCAGTGCGTCTGGCATATACATCATATCCATATAGGTACCCTCCTTGATGGGGCAGACGAACTTGCCCTCCTTGACGGCTGCGTAGTAGATCTCTACGGCATAGTCCGTGGTGCCACCGCCGGGTAGCGTCACATTGGAGATAAGCCCAGGGAAGCGCACCGAGCGGGTGTCTACGCCAAAGCGCTTGTGATAGTAGTCGCTGAGTAGCTCACCAGCCACCTTGGTCACGCCGTACATAGTCTTAGGGCGCTGGATCGTGTCCTGAGGAGTCTTGTCCTTGGGCGTATTATCGCCAAAGGCTCCGATAGAGCTGGGGGTAAAGACGGCACAACCCTTCTCACGAGCTATCTCTAGGACGTTAAAGAGTCCACCTAGTCCGATGTGCCATGCGAGCTGAGGCTTGGCCTCTGCCGTAGCACTTAGGAGAGCTGCTAGGTTATAGATGGTATCGATCTTGTACTTGTCGACGATGGCTGCTATCTGAGCTGAGTCGGTGATGTCGGCAAGCTCTGCGGGACCGCTCTCGAGGAGCTCGCCCTTAGGAGGCATTGCAGCGATGTAACCGGCTACGACTGAACCATTCTGGTACTCACGACGTAGTTTCATTGTCAGCTCGGAACCTATCTGACCGGTCGAGCCAATGATCAATATATTCTTCATGTCTTTATATAGTTGAGCTTGTTTTGCTGTGCAAAGGTACCTAAAATGAGATGATTAAGAGCTTTTAGTCTGTGATCAAATTACGGCGACGCTTGCGCCGAACATGCTTGACGATGTAGATCGTCAGCAACAGTAGCACGATCGCCAGTATGGAGTAGCCGATGATGTGGCTGTACTCGCTCGCCTTAGCGACCACCTGCTCCTTCGTCTCGATGCCTGGAACGCGCGAGAGGAGCACGCCGATGAGCGCGAGGATCGCATTCCAAGCACCAGCTCCCAGAGCCGTGTAGCCCACAAAGGTGCCTAGTGGCATGCGGGCTAAACCAGCGGGAATGGAGATGAGCTGACGAATGGCTGGCACCAGACGGCCTACAAAAGTGGAGATAGCTCCCTTGCGAACGAAGTATTCGTTGGCGCGGTCAAGCTTCTCGGGACTCAGCAGGAGCATACGCCCCACTCTACTGCCAGCAAAGCGGTAGACGATAGGACGCCCCAGCCACATGGCTAAGTAATAGTTGATGAGCGCCCCCACGATCGCTCCACAAGTAGCAAAGAAGAGCACACCGACGACACTCATCTGCCCATCTGCGGCGGCTAGAAAGGCTGCGGGTGGCACGATCACCTCACTAGGAAAGGGGATAAACGAACTCTCGATGGTCATCAAGAGGAAGACCGTCCAGTAGTTTAGGTGTTCGAAGAACCAGAGTGTCAGCTGTTCCAGCATACTTTTCTAAGGGGAAAGCTCTCTAGCGACGCTCTTTGAGTGATACGGTGCGGTTGAAGACCAGCGCATCGGGACGGCTGTCGGGATCGACCGTAAAGTAGCCGACTCTCTGGAACTGCAAGTGGTCTCCCACCTGAGCGTCTCGTAGGCACTCCTCGACAAAGGCGTGCTGCACGATGAGCGAGTCGGGGTTGAGGTGATCCTTGAGCTCCTCAGCAGGTACCCCCGAGGGGTCTTCCTCTAGGAAGAGTCGGTCGTAGAGACGTACCTCAGCATCTAGCGCGTATGCTGTAGAGACCCAGTGTATGGTAGCCTTGACCTTGCGGTTGCTGCCCTCCATGCCTGTCTTGCTGTCTAGGTAAACTTCGGCAAGGACGGCCGTCACATTGCCCTCAGCATCTTTTTCGCAGCCAGTACACTTGATGATGTAGCCACCACGTAGGCGCACGTCCAAGCCTCCAGGAGTCAGGCGGTAATACTTCTTCGAAGCCTCCTCCATAAAGTCGCTCCGATCGATCCAGAGCTCACGCGTAAGGTGCTGGATATGCGTACCCTCCGATAGATCTTCCGGGTTATTGACCATCTCTAGCGCTTCGTCGTGACCTTCTGGTAGATTGGTCAGAATGAGCTTGACAGGGTCTAGGACTGCGGAGACACGTGCAGCGTGCTTGTTGAGATCGTTGCGCACGGCATGCTCTAGGAGCGAGAGATCAATCGTACCCTCATAGCGGGTGTAGCCAATCATGCTGACGAAGTCACGGATCGACTGTGGCGTGTAGCCCCTACGACGCAAACCGCAGAGGGTCGGCATGCGGGGGTCGTCCCAGCCAGTGACTAGTCCCTGCTGCACGAGGCTGAGGAGCTTGCGCTTGCTCATCATCGTGTAGGTGAGGTTGAGGCGGTTGAACTCAAACTGATAGGGTCTGTAAGTAGTGCCCTCGGGCATCAGGAGCTCCACAAGATAGTTGTACAGCGGACGATGCGGTACGAACTCCAAGGTACAGATCGAATGGGTCACACCCTCGAAGTAATCGCTCTGTCCATGCGCGAAGTCGTACATAGGATAGACCTGCCACTCTGTACCAGTGCGGTGATGCGGACGCTTGATGATGCGGTAGATGATCGGGTCGCGGAAGTGCATATCGTCCGAAGCCATGTCGATCTTAGCACGGAGCGTCATAGCACCCTCGGGGAATTCACCCGCATTCATACGGTGGAAGAGGTCCAAGCTCTCCTCAGCAGGACGATCACGGTAAGGGCTATTGATACCAGGGGTCGTGGGCGTACCCTTCTGCTGAGCAATCTCCTCAGCACTCTGCTCATCGACGTAAGCATGCCCCGTCATGATAAGACGCTCGGCAAAGGCATAAAGCTGTGGGAAGTAGTCCGAAGCGTAGCACTCCTTACCCCACTCGAAGCCAAGCCAGTGGATGTCCTCACGGATAGCGTCTACGTACTCCACATCCTCTTTGATCGGATTGGTATCGTCGAAGCGTAGATTGCACACGCCCCCATACTTCTGCGCGATGCCAAAGTCGATGCAGATAGCCTTAGCGTGACCTATATGTAGGTAGCCATTTGGCTCTGGTGGGAAGCGTGTCTGCACACGTCCATCGTACTTACCGCTCTGGATGTCCGCTACGACAACCTGCTCTATAAAGTTTAGTCCCGTGCTCTCTGCGCCATTGCTTGCAGCATCCTCTAGTGGAGTCTTATTCATTGCGTCTATATCTTATCGGAGGTCCTTGTGCCGTGAGGCAGCCTCCCTCGGTTATCTATTTGGATACAAAGGTAGATAAAAAAAGCACGCTACTCGACGTTGCTGGGGATGCGACCGGCTAAGGTGAGGCTAAAGCCATAGCGATAGCGGTGAGCACCATCGCTCTTGCGGATCATCTCTTGCGTCTGCTCCCACTGCTTGACCCAGAGAGGACGTACCTCTTCGCACTCCTCCTCGCTACCCTCGTGGGGCATCTCGACTAGGGCAACCTCTACCTGCTCTTCGGGAGCTATCTCCGTCTGTAGGATGTAATGTATCAAGCTCATAGCGAGCATGTCGAGCCACAGTTCGCGTGGCACCTCCACGGGCAAGCCCTCGAGCCTTTGATCCAAGCTGGGGTCTGTCACAATGAGTGTCAGGTAGCCCTCACGCACCTCCTCTACGGGTATACCCATAGGGTACTGCAGCGACACCTCCATGTGAAAGTTTTCGTCTGCCACCAGCTCGGCAAGGCGTAGCGAGAGAGCGTCAAAGAGTGCGTCAGCCTGACTATTTGTATAGAGGAGCTGTGGGTAAGCCCCCTCGAAGGGCAGCTGCTCGTAGAGCGTGCGCCACGGGTAATAAGGGAGGAAGTGCCCCACGGGAGCCGTGGGCATATAGATATTGTGTGAACCAAAGTGATGTGGCTCCGCTAGCTCTTCGACTATCTTCGTCTGATCTGTCATAGTTCTGTCTTTCTTTCAGTCATTAGTCGGTTGTGCGGCCTCACCCTCTTGTGGCTTGAGTCCACGCTCGGCAGCCTCTTTGAGCAGTAGCTCACGAGCTGGCTCATATTCGTTGGGTATCTCACCATCGAGGATCGCGTTCTTGATCCGCTCCTTGAGTGTCCCCACGATCTGCGAGGGCGGGAGCCCAAAGAGACGCATGATCTCGTCACCATCGATCGGAGGCGCGAAGTTGCGAATGCGATCCTTCTCCTCCACCTCTTGGAGCTTGCGTCGTATCAGCTGATAGTTGTCTAGGACCTGCTGTACACGCTTGGGGTTCTTGCTCGTCACGTCGCTCTCCACCAGCGTCATCAAGTCCTCTATATCATCGCCCGCGTCAAAGAGCAGACGACGTATCGCCGAGTCGGTCACACCCTCATCGACGAGCGACGAGGGGCGCATGTGCAGGTCAACCAACTTGGCAACATACTGCATGTGACTGTCCAGCGGGAGCTTGAGGCGGCGAAACATGCGTGGCACCATCTTAGCTCCTATATAGTTATGGTTGTGAAAGGTCCATCCCAGCTGCGCATCCCAGCGCTTGGTCTTAGGCTTCGCAATGTCGTGTAGCAGAGCTGCCCAGCGAAGGTAGAGGTTGTCACTCTTTGCGGCCAACTGGTCGACCACTTGATAGGTATGCGCTAGATTGTCCTTGTGCCCTACCCCAACGACCGTCTCGGTGCCTCGCAGTAGCTGCACCTCTGGGAGGATGAGCTCCAGTAGGCCCGTCTGCTCCATCAGGGATAGCCCCACACTAGGACGCGGCGAGAGCATAATCTTGTTTAGCTCCACGATGATACGCTCCGCTGAAACAATCTTAATGCGCTCTCGAAGCTTCACAATAGCGTCAAAGACCGCTTCATCGATGAAGAAGCCCAGCTGCGAGGCAAAGCGCACGGCACGCATCATACGCAGCGGATCATCATCGAAGGTGACCTGCGGATCGACCGGCGTGCGGATCATATAGTCCTGCAGATCCTCCAGTCCGTAGAAGGGGTCTACCAGCTCGCCATAGGTGCGTTCGTTGAGCGAGATAGCCATCGCATTGATCGTAAAGTCTCGTCGCTCCTGATCATCTTCGAGCGTGCCATCCTCGACGATCGGCTTGCGACTATCCCGCTGGTAGCTCTCACGACGCGCTCCGACGAACTCCACCTCCACGCCCTTGTAGCGTAACTGCGCCGTACCAAAGTTCGCAAAGACATGCACCTGGCACTTCGGCCCTATCTCCTGCGCTACCGCTTTAGCTAAGGCTATCCCACTACCGACGCAGACGATGTCTACATCGTCGCTAGGACGCTGTAAGAAAAGGTCACGAACCCATCCACCGACCACATAGGTCTCCAGATCGAGCGTATCAGCCACACGCCCCACCAGCGCAAAAATCGGATGGCGCAGGTATGGGCTGTAGTCAGCGTAAGGGTCAAAGGGTATCGACATATCTATCTCCTCTATATGGTAAACGAAGGCTGTAGCACAAGTGCCATAGCCTCTGATGAAGCATTACAAAGGTAATACAAATTAGAGAGTGTAGCTGGGGAATAATCTCAAAAATGTTGTCACGTCAATAATTATACTTACATTTGCACTCAGCAAACGGAAGAAAGCATCGACGGCTATGGCACACATTAAGAATTTAGATAGTCGCCCTCTCTCGCCAGCTATATAGTGACGACCTAGTATCGCCATGACAATAGATGACAGTATGGTAGCCAATCAGACAGTTTGAGATCTGTATCACACTCGTGTGGTGTCTCTCTCCCCCAATGCTTCACTAATTATTTTCCCTTTTTCCCTTTTCCCTTTTATGACCCTATATTTAGGCAACTTGAGCTACCGAGTTCGTGAGAACGACTTGGAGCAACTACTCGGCGAGTTTGGAGAGGTCTCCAACGCTCGCGTCGTCATGGATCGCGCCACTGGGCGTTCACGCGGGTTCGGCTTTGCCGACATGGCAGACGAGGATGCTCGTCGTGCTATCGAGGCTCTTAGCGAGCAGGAGTTTGAGGGGCGTCGTCTCCTCATTCGTGAGGCTGAGGATCGTCCTCGTCGCGAAAGACACGCTTAAAAAAGCGTTCTGAGCAAAGTCGAGCCGTTGTGAAGCGAGACTAGACGTCTCCATCTCACGATACGGTATGGAGCGTGTTGCTAGGCAACACGCTCGGTATGGTCTAAACCAATCCCATCAAAAGAGGAGCTACCACCCATCGGGCGATAGCTCCTCTTTTTACGTATCTATAGTAGGTTTACTTGATAGAAGCCTGATAGACATCATCAACCGACTTCTCGATCGTAGCGTTGAACTCCTCATCGCTCTGCTGTGCCGTCAGGCCCTCAGCGAGTGCACGAGAGAAGGATGCGATCACGCCCTTATTGCGAGCGAGTAGCTCATTAGCGTGCTCACGGCTATAACCACCCGATAGAGCCACTACACGAAGCATATTAGGATGCTCGATGACCTCCTTGTAGAGATTGTCCTCCGTGGGGAGCGTGATCTTGAGCATGACAGGGCGATCCAGCTTGTCTAGGTGTGCGAGCAGCTCACGCTTGAGGATCTGCTCTGCCTCAGCCTTGTCGGGGCAGTGGATGTCCACCTCAGGCTCTAGAATAGGCACGAGATCGTGAGCTAGGATCTGCTTACCCCACTCAAACTGCTGATCGACGATAGCCTTGATACCCTTCTCATTAGCCTCCTTGATGACACTACGCATCTTGGTGCCGAAGATATGATACTTGGTCGCATCCTTGAGCAGATCATCGAGTCCGGGGAATGGCTTCATCAGCTGTACGCCATCCTGCAGCTCCTGTAGTCCCTTATCGACCTTGAGGAAGGGGACGATGTGCAGCTTCTCCCAGAGATAGTCTGCCGTATTCATACCGTCGATCTGAGCACGCATCGTGCGCTCGAAGAGGATCACACCCACGAGCTTACCCGTAGCAAAGGCGGGGCTCTTGATCATACGTGTACGCATCTGGTGGATCAGGTCAAACATCTCATCCTCATTCTTCCAGGCATCCTCAGTTAGGCCGTAAGCCTTCAGAGCCTTGGGCGTTGAGCCACCACTCTGGTCGAGCGCTCCGACGAAGCCACGACCGCTTTTCATCTGTTCTAATTGCTTCTGATTCATATTGTGTAAAAAGTAAGTTAGACGCTTATCAATCGCTTGGCTCTTCAGTAAAGAAGTTTGAGACGCACTTCATCTGCCACACGTCTCTGCCGTAAGCTCTTCAAAGGTAATAAAAATAAGTCACATAACCCAATCGCGCGCCCCTGCTCGCAACTCAAGTGATCCGATGAAACGCGTAACAATTTGACGGGCGAAGCGGGGACGACTCCTGTAGGGACGCTCGGCTCGAGCATCCGTTGTGTCAAAGGTTACAGCGTCAAGGTTTTAACGGGGACGGACGCACGAGCCGTGCGTCCCTACAGGCGACGTGTCGCTTTGACACAAACTTATGAAGGTTGTGAAAGTGAAGACGCTATACGATAAAAGACAAAGTCTGGACTTGACGCATGGTCAAGCCCAGACTTTGTTTTGCTACCACACTACCATCTAGTAGGTGGCTATCATAGCATCTGACGAAGCTTTAGCGGACGATCACCTTGGAGGTGTAGACGCGTAGATCGCTGAAGATGCGGATGATGTAAGTGCCTGGTAGGAGGCGTGTACCTACATTCGTTGTGACGAGTGCACCAGACATGTCGTATAGCTCGAAGGCATCGACACGACCTAGGATGCTTAGGTAGCCATTCTCAGCCGTTACGATAGGAGCTTGTGCAGGAGCTACAGGCTCGTTAGCGAGACCAAAGCCTAGTGGAGCTGTCTCGGCAGTGTGTACTGCACGGTTGGCCCTGTTAGGCTGTGTGATGCTTGGGTGAACGATAGCAACTACATGGCACTGGCTACCTACCCAAGTAGGTCTGAGGGTACCACGTAGCGTGACCTTGAACTTGCCGTCAGCCTCGACCTTGAGCTTGTTACCCGTAGGAGCGGTGAGGAAGAGACGAGGTACAGCCTGGTGCTTGTAGCCTTTACCTGCTCCAGATTGACTTCTAGCGGGGATGTTATCCTCCGTTACGATGACCGTCAGGTAGAGATCCTCTGGGTCAAAGCAGTTCTTGAGTGCTACACCACTGACAACTGCCTCCAGTGTACCATCAGAGATGGTCTGATCGATACGCTCGATCTTGACACCCTGCTTATCGTTCTTCATCTTGGTAGTCCACTCATTGGGATTATATCCAGCGGCGTGCTGTACGAGTGCTCCCTCCTTGGGGAGGTAGGTACGATTGATAGACATAGCAGGAGCGTAGGAACCCTTATCAGGGTAGAAGTAGCGGTAGAGCTTCTCGCTCTCAGGCATCGTCAGGAAGTCAGAGAAGTAGCCTGAGTGATACATAATGTAGCTGACACGTAGTCCAGCAGCTTTCATCTTGTCGATGTCAGCCTTGACATAGCGGTCTGCACCTGGGCAGTTACCACACTTCTCAGAGGTAAAGCGCTCTAGGATGACCGTCTCACGATCGATCATTGCAGAGAAGTCACCGACCTTATAGGGGAGGTCTACACGATTATCTGCATAAGCATTCTTCTGCCCATTGACCTTAGCGATGGCAAAGTGTACTGTACCCATACCCTCTGCCTCTGCAGGGATCTCAAAGGTGTACTCGCCCATCTGACCAACAGCCAGTGCAGGGGTTACGGTCTGTGCGATAGTCTTGACCTCGCCTGCGCCAAACTGATAAGTAAGATCGAAAGAGGTGATCTCGTTCATACCGATGTTGCGGAGAGAGAGCTTGGTAGGACGCTTTTCGTCCTTTGTGGCCATCATAAAGTTGCCATCAGCACTGACTAGATAGCCTCGGTTCTGTAGCTTGCTGTTGTCTTGCAGTGTGACGAAGACAAGTACAGAACCGAGTTTAGCACCCTTAGCACTACCTAGGTTAAAGGTCTCCGGCGTACTCTTGTCTGTGGGGAAAGGATCTTTACCATATGCGACAGTTAGCGCATCATCCATCTCGATTTTGCCATCGAAGGGGAGAACAAATTTATCTCCCTCATTACTACCTACAGCCTTTGTGGCGAAGCCTACAAGGTAGCGCTTGCCCGCCTCAGTAGCAAAGGGGGTCGTGAGGGTCATCTCATTAACACCAGCAGCGATCTCGCACTTCTGGTTGTAGAGGGTCTTCTTACCATCTGCTGAGAGCACGAGCAGGTAGGCGACCTTGTCAGCCTTAACTGCGGGGAAGGAGATCTTCTCAATCTTATTAGCACCTACATCGGGTAGCAGGATGTAAGCAGAGAGGTAGATGTTCGTTGCGCCGACGCCGACGTAGTCAGGCTCTGCAGAGCGATCAGCATAGCCAAAGCCAGTCAGGGTACCACCAGCTCGTAGGGATGTGCCGGCAGGTGCAGCCTGCAGACGTGGCGTTACGGTCTCCTGCGCCGTACCCATCGTGACGGCCATGAGGAGCGTGAGGAGTAAACTCCAGAGGGTAGTTGTTTGTTTCATAGATTGTGTAATCTGTTTGTTGTTGTGTTGTTAGAAAATATCTGGCACTCATGCGAAGCTAAGGGAAAAAAACAGCCCTGATATCACCACGAATGATTCTCTTCCCCGGCAGCTTACAGCACAAGAGCACTATTGTGCCAGCAAATATAGTGTTTTTTACCGAAACGACCGACAATTCAGTAACCGCGCGTTCACAAATCTCACGAGCGATGGTCTCTCCGAGCAGTTTCACCCTAGTGGCACTGATCGTTAGCTTCAGAAAGAGCAGAAAAAGGGGCGAACCTCGTGAGGTCCGCCCCTAACTATACGTTTATGGATCAGTCAGCTTATTTGGCTGAGGTCTCGTAGTGGATGTTGTCGATGAGACGAACCTCACCGCAGTAGCAGACGATGCAGCCGACGGGGTCGCTGCTATCGCTCCACTTATCGAGAGGACGAAGGGTCTTGCCGTCGACAATCTGGTAGTACTCGGGACGCAGGAGCGGATGCTCTGCGAGGCGTGAGACAACGAAGTCGACGACCTCACGTGGTGTATGCGCCGGGACGAGCTCGAGGCTCGCTACAAGTGTGTCGTGGATGCGGGGCGCTACGTCACGCTGCTCACTGGTCAGCAGGAGGTTACGGCTGCTCAGGGCTAGTCCGTCAGCCTCGCGGATGATGGGACAGCTGTGTATCTCTACGGGCAGAGCGAGTTGGCGAACCATCTCCCGCACGATAGCTATCTGCTGGAAGTCTTTCTCGCCAAAGAAGGCGCCATCGGGCTGTACGAGCATAAAGAGCTTGCTCACGATCTGCGCTACTCCATTGAAGTGCCCTGGGCGATGCGCTCCCTCCATCGTCTCTCCGAGGAAGCCGAAGTCAAACTGACGTGTGTCCGCCTCGGGATACATCTCCTCGACGGTGGGCAGGAAGGCGATATCTACCTGAGCGTCACGCAGACGCGCTAGGTCTTCCTCAGGCTTGCGTGGATAGGTGC
Organism: uncultured Porphyromonas sp.; assembly: GCF_902489635.1. Classification (GTDB taxonomy): domain Bacteria; phylum Bacteroidota; class Bacteroidia; order Bacteroidales; family Porphyromonadaceae; genus Porphyromonas. The sequence goes on from NZ_CABUAN010000038.1 coordinate 13,361, forward strand.
GCAGATCTTCGGGATTGTTGAACTGCGTGGGGTTGACAAATACGGATACGACGACGATGTCGTACTGCTTTCTAGCAGCTGCCACTAGGCTCAGGTGTCCCGCATGCAGGGCACCCATAGTCGGCACTAGCCCGACATGGGCTGAGGGGTTCTCCTGGCGTAGCTTAGAGAGTTCTTGCTGTAGCGCAGCAACCGTTGTAATGACTTTCATGTGAGTGTGATATGCTGAAAGGGTGTGTATGATTTGATTTCTATTTATAGGTCTTGTCGATAGAGCAAGCAGGCGTCGCCATAGCTGAGGAAGCGGTAGTGCGCATCAGCGAGGGCGTGCTCATAGAGCGTGCGCCAGTGGGGACCGATGAGTGCCGATACGAGCAGCAGGAGCGTGCTCTTCGGCTGGTGAAAGTTGGTCACCAGGATGTCTACCATCTGATACTGATAGCCTGGGGCAATGAGTAGTGCTGTGGAGAAGGTGAGCCGATCAAGCCCCCTATGGCGAGCATAGCGGAGCAACAGTTCCAGCGCCTCACGACGTGACGGCAAGGCTGCGCCACAGCTCTGACGCATACGATAACTATACCACTGATCTAGGTGAAAGGGCTCTGCCACATCCCCACCCTCCTGCTCTGCTTGCTGCAGCGCAACGGCAAACCAGTAGAGGCTCTCCAAGGTGCGCACAGAGGTGGTGCCAATGGATACAAAGGGGCTGTCGATATGCTCTAGGAGCGTCTCCAGCGTTGCTGTCGGCACACTGCAATACTCGCTGTGCATCTGATGGTCAGCGACCTGACGGCCCTTGACTGGTAGGAAGGTGCCGGCACCGACATGGAGCGTTAGCTCGGTGATGCGGTGCCCCTCCGCGAGGAGTCTGTCATCAAGCTCTGGTGTGAAGTGTAGTCCCGCTGTTGGTGCCGCCACGGAGCCCTCAATGCGCGCATAGACAGTCTGATAGTCGGTGAGGTCGCTACGCTCGGTATCTCGATTGAGGTAAGGGGGGATGGGAAGCTGACCGCACAACTCTAGTATCTCGCCAAAGGTCTTGCTCTCGTCACTCCAGCTGAAGGTGACTACGTCTGGAGTCTCCGCCTCCCTACTCGCTTGTAGCGTGATCGTTTGTCCGTCAGCTAATGGGAGTGTACAGGAAATAGTTTGCTCGGGGCGCCACTTCTTCGAGTTGCCCACGAGGCAGTGCCACGAGCATGAGCCGAGCGAGGCTAGGCTCTCCTCGTAGCTGACAGGTTTGTAGGGGTCCAAGCAAAGTATCTCGATGCGGGCACCCGTCGCTTTGACAAAGAAGATGCGCGCCTTGATGACCCTCGTATTGTTGCGAATGAGGAGCGCATGAGGCGGGAGCAGGTGTGGCAGCTCGGCAAAGGTGTGATCCTCCAGCCTCCCCGTGGCATCGCTCAGGAGGAGGCGGCACTGGTCACGCTCCGCCAGCGGATGCGCTGCGATACGCTCGTCAGGGAGCGGGTAGTCGTAGTCGTTGATGTCTATATCGACCCAGTGCTGCGTATGAGGCTTGTCACACATACTCTCGACCTTCTGATTAGCTTTTGCGGTACTACTCCAGCGTCACGTAGCAAGACTCCTGGAGCTTAGGCTCTACGACGACACGCTGCATCACGCCGTCACGCAGGTAGTCGATGGTAACACCCGTGCGGGGTGCTGTCGTGATCCAAGGATTGAAGGCAAAGAGGTAGCTAAAGCCTCCGAAGTACTTATCCTTGTCCAGGAGCTTAGCGACTCGAGCGTAGTCTTCCGAGTCCCAATAGCGGCAATTGGTTGGTCCATCTTTGATCGCAAAGGGATGCTCATGTGTACGGCAGGCCATGCTCTTCTTGACAAAGGCCAGATAGCCTTTGGAGAGTTCGTCGGCCGTGCCTAGAGGGCGGCCGTTGATAGCTACGATCTCATCGCCAGCGCGTAGCCCCGCCTCGGCAGCAGGTGAGTGCAGCGATAGCGAGTGGATGGTCGAGATGTTGTTTGCCCGATAGTTGATCCCCAGCGACAGGTGCCTATGGGTGGCAAAGCGCACAACGAGCGAATTGAAGTAGCGCGTGAAGGGAAACTGCAATAGCATCACCGGCACCGTCAGAGCGGTGTAGTCGGTCAGCGTATAGTCGTCAGCGAGCAGCTCCTCGGCTTCGCTCGTCCATAGCATCTTGCGCTCGTTGACACCACTATATATGGTGACGCCAAACTTCAGATAGAAGCGCGCCAGCGTCTTGTCGCTTCCCATCGGTAGGATCGGCAGCTCGACGAGCTTATGCGCCTTGGGGTCGATGCGTAGCGACGTTTGCACGGCAGAGCGACGAGCGGCAGCAGCGTCGTAAGCACTGTTTTCGGTGATACTATAATAGGTATCGACGAGTAGGTCAGGATTCTTCTGATCGTAGGTCAGCCCCAGAGCTTGCAGTGCCTCAGCGAGTTGCTGCTCGATGAGCGCGTCCCGATTGGTGTGCTGCTTGTTGGTGCGCACGAAGCCAAAGGTCTCATAGTTGATCAAGTCGGTCTTACCCTCGGTGCCTGTGCTGATGGGGTACGAGATCAATATATCGGACTCGTCCTCCAGGCTGTACATGCCAAAGGCGCGAGCTATGTCCCGCTCCGTGAGCGCATCGGCAGGCTGAGCGATCGGATTGAGATGGCGTACCACACGATGATAGGCAAAGTTGGAGACAACTAGGAGTAAGTCGTCAGAGACTTCTCCCTCGCCTTGCAACTCGCGGATCATCTCCTCCTCAGACATCTTAATGGTCTCGTGTCCATTGATCGCCTCGATGATGTCGCCCACTCGTAGTCCAGCCTGTGCTGCAGGACTATTGGGATAAACGGTCAGGATAACAGGGCGGTTGGCTCCCCAGTTGTCGTTGTAGCTCATCTGGTACTCTAGACCGACGTAAGCCTTCTGAGCTTGCATGGTCAGGGCAAAGGAGCAGAGTGCTAGGATGAGTAGCAATGTGGTGTGGTATAGTCGCTTCATGGTAGTCTGTTATTTGAGTGTGTTGGTGAAAAGGTTTACTCCAGCTCCCAGTGGTAGAGCTGGTTGATAACCTCGCAATAGGTCTGCCGTACGATCTCTTGTCGCGAGCCGGCGAGCTGCAAGCGTGCCGAATGGATGCCCCGATGTGTGGCTATCGCGATGCAGACAGTCCCGACGGGTGTCGCAGCCGTACCACCAGCTGGTCCTGCCACGCCTGTGGTCGCTATGCCGATGGAGCTATGACAAGCTTGACGCGCGCCGCTAGCCATCGCCTCAGCGACCTCTCGGCTCACGACGCCATACTGCTCGATGGTGGCGGCTGGTACGTAGGCTAGTCGCTCCTTGAGCTCTATCTGATAAGTCACGAGGGCGCCCTGGAACCATTGCGAACTGCCCGCATGTGACGTCAGCTGGCTCGCTATATAGCCACCCGTACAGCTCTCGCAGGTCGAGACGCTCTCGTGCTGCTCTAGCCAGTGTGCTATGAGACGCTGTAGCTGCTCTTCTGTCGTCTGAGGGGTGGGCATAAGACGTGGGTTAGATCGTTGTCTTGGCAAAGGGGACGGCCTCTATCGATCCGTAGGCTCCTCGCTCATAGGCAAAGGTGCCCGCCATGGCAACCATAGCGGCATTGTCTGTCGTAAAGGCAAAGGGCGGTATGTAGACCTGCCAGCCGTACCGCTCGGCATAAGCGTGGTAAGCGTCACGCAGACCCGTATTGGCCGAGACACCACCAGCCACAGCGATGTGCTTGATGCCGGTCTCCTTGCTGGCGCGCAGTAGCTTGCTCATGAGGATGTCGATGACCGTCTTTTGGAGTGAGGCGCAGAGATCCGCTTTGTTTTTCGCAACAAAGTCCGCATCCTTGGCCAGCTCATCCCGTAGCGTATAGAGGAAAGAGGTCTTCAGCCCGCTAAAGCTGTAGTCCAGCCCCGGCACCTGTGGCTTGCTAAAGTGAAAGCGCTCAGCGTCGCCCTCATTGGCGAGCTTATTGACGATCGGGCCCCCCGGGTAACCGAGCCCCATCACCTTGGCGCACTTGTCAAAGGCTTCGCCAGCCGCATCATCGATCGTCTGACCCAGTATGCGCATATCATCAGGCGCATTGACCTGTACGATCTGTGAGTTACCGCCCGAGACGAGTAGGCAGAGGTAAGGAAATGGCGGGGGTGTGTGTGGCTCCTCAGGCTTGGAGATAAAGTGTGCGAGGACGTGTGCCTGCAGGTGATTGACCTCGACGAGAGGGATCTGGAGTGCTAAGCTCAGCCCCTTGGCAAAGTTGGTCCCGACGATGAGCGACCCGAGAAGCCCCGGACCACGTGTATAGGCGATCGCATCAAGATCGGCCAGCGTGACACCAGCCCGTGCTACCGCTTGCTGTACGACGGGGACGATGTTTTGCAGATGAGCTCGTGAAGCCAGCTCAGGCACCACGCCTCCATACTTGCTGTGTACCTCTTGACTTGCGATCACATTGCTACAGAGTAGTCCACCCCGTAGCACAGCTGCCGAGGTATCGTCGCACGAACTCTCGATACCTAAGATGAGAGAAGATGAAGATGTCATGATGCTGTGGGGTGAGATTAGTTGGCAGCCTGGTAGTCAGCGCACACCTTGTCGACATACTTGAAGAACTTCGACCCGCCCTGATCCAGGAAGTAGTTGCGTCCCTCCAGCATCTCGACCAGCTGCATGAGTGCTCTATCCTCGGCCATACGCATCAGCTCCCGCTCGGAGTCGGTCTGATCATCGATGCCCAGGAGATGCAGGATGCCATGTATCATCACACGGTATAGCTCCTGCTCGAACTGCACGCCCAGCTCCTGCGCATTGGTCGCAACCGTGTCGATGCTGATGAGTATGTCGCCATAGATTGCATCGTCGCCCTCCCGCTCACTCTCTCTGGGGAAGGTGATGACATCCGTGTAGTAGTCATGCTGGAGAAATGCTTTGTTTGCTCTCAGGATACCCTCATCGTCAGTATACTGAAAGTTGATCTCCCCGACCGTACGATTCATCTCGTCACATACGCGGCGCATCCAACGGTTGGCGATCTGCCGCCGAATGGGAGGCATCAGCACATCGTTGTCCGAATAGTAGTTAAATTGCATATCTCGTCTCTTAAGTCTATCTGCATGCAGGCATCGCTTGCAATCTTGTGAGGCTGTTGACATAGACAGCCTCGTATGGTATTGCAAAGGTAATGTTTTCTTTAGACTTACACAGCGTAACGCAGCACTCTCCTACTCAGCGCCTCTCACGAGTAACGATTTGCGGGATCAAGATTGACTACGTGATAAACTTTCGGCTAAAAAATGTAACTTCGCCCTATGGAAGGTACAACTGTACAACGGCATCGTTGAGCTAGTCTGCTTACCGCTTTGCCTTTCCATTTTTGCCTCTATAACCTCAACCATATTCTCTTATGAAAGCAAAACTACCTTTACTGCTTGGTCTCATGACCTTGCTCGGCCTAATGAGCAACCCTCTAAAGGCTCAAAGCGATGAGCTACCCGTAGTCACAATCCACACCAACTGGGCGAGTGACCAAGAGGGAGCTATCCACCTATCTCTCTCTGGCTCTGAAAAAGACTTTGAGACGACTTACATTGATGCCGGATATGGCAAGAAGAAGCCTACGGATGTAGATCAAGATGGTGCCATACCTGCAAAGGGCAACGTCATCAAGATCTATGGACACTTTGAGGGTATCGGCACCCCTATGGACATTACCAAAAAGATCGAAGTCGCTCCAAACGACTTTATCAAAGAGGTCAACATCTCTCTGACGCCCCTCGAGGAGCAGCCCGACCTGAGTAAGTGCCAGGCTCTCACACGACTCACGATGATGGCGTGTGAACTCAAGAGCATCGACTTTGACAAAATACCTAGCTCTATCACGACCCTCCAAGTCCTCGTCAACGACCTCTCCGAGATAGTCCTACCTAGTATGCCTAACCTCGATGAGCTTAGCGCTGGATCTTGTCCTAACATGAGCAAAGTCGACGTCTCTGGAGCACCTAATCTGACTAGACTAGACATAGGCGGCCTGCCCATGCTCACAACCTTGGATCTATCTAAGAATCCTAACCTAATCTACCTCGCAGCATACGACTGCGCACTACCAAAGATCGACCTCTCTAACTGCAATAATCTAGAAAACATATCGCTCTCGGGCAATAAGCTTTCGCAGCTCAAACTGGGGAATACAGAAGACCTAGAGATCCTTGAATTGGCCAACAACAAGCTCACAGGGATAGACCTGACGAAGATGCCAAAGCTGAAGTCGCTCAGCCTACGTGCGAACACGCAAATCAGCTCTATCGATCTGTCAAACAACCCCAACCTAATGATCTTTACAGCAGATAGTACAGCGATCAAAGAGATCAAGGTCAACCACCTGAAAAGCCTTGAGACCCTCGACCTCGGTGCTACGCAGCTGACCAAACTCGATATATCAGGTATGTCTGCACTCCAAAACGTATCCGTAGAGTGCTGCTACTCAGTTAGCGAGATCAACTTTGCAAACGCGCCACAACTGATCAACATACTAATCGACGGAAACAAACTATCCTTCGATCAAACAGCACAGATGGCCAAAGACTTGCCAGAGGCTGACATGCAGATGGGGCCTTTCATTGGTGTCTATGCACAAGGAGACCCCAAGGAGGGCAACCTCATGCACGAAGAGGCTGTCGAGCTGTGCCGTAGTAAAAACTATGCGGTAATGCAGAGAGACAGTGATGGCGAGGTGTATGACTATAACGGTATCCCAGCCTCCATTGATCCGATCACAACACCCAAGCTGAGCTATCGTGATGCGGGAGCGCAGATCGTAATAGATCTAAGCACTATAAATAAGAGAGTCTCTGCCGCACACCTCTATAATATGAGTGGTGAACTCATCAGGAGCTACAAGCTCTCTGGCAGATCCCTCGAAATAGACAAGAAGGAGCTGCAACAAGGGGCTCACTACTTGATCCACATAGAGGGGATAGGGTCGCTCGTACTGCACCTCTAATCCGATCAGCTAGAGAAAGTTTCCCGTTGTAAAACGATGAGACGTCGCCCTGTAGGGACGCACGGCTCGTGCGTCCGTCCCCGTTAAAACCACGATGCTGTAACCTTTGATACAACGGACGCCCTCCGACTCAACACTATCCGTGCGTCCCTACAAATCGTTACTCGTATCGCTCTAACCTCTAACCTCCAATCTCTATTTACATATCTTTACGGGGAAAATCGTCCGATTCCCTCCTTTCTCGAATATCCACGTGGAAAATCTCAAATCTCCACGTGGATATTTTTTATTTTCCAC
>NZ_CABUAN010000039.1 GCF_902489635.1 uncultured Porphyromonas sp.
ATCCCGAAAGCAACACAGCGATTCGCCTTTATGCAACAGTCGCCAGATGCTCCTACTCGTAGGTTGGTTGGCACTCCTACTCGTTGGTTGTAAGCCACAAGGCACGTCACAGCCCGAGCTACCCACAGAGCTAGCCCTCTACGATCGTACAGGAGCTTCGATGCGGGTCGTGAGTGCTGAGCCGTTAGACTTCTTCGTGACAGTCGAGGCTCCGACTAGCTGGACGCTCACCGCATCGCCCGAGACGTGGCTATCCGTATCCCCCAGCGAGGGCCATGCGGGCAAGCAGGAGGTGATCGTCTCGATCTCTGCCAACGAGGGTGGAGAGCGCAAAGCTCAGTTGACACTCTCAGCCAATGGCAAAAGCGTCACCTACGCCATCACCCAGCAGCAAGCAGCTGGGCATACGGGTGGCAGTGGCGAGTATGGCAGTGAGACAATCCTGGGCGACGTCTCTCTCCTAGAGGCTCCTAAGCTCTCGGGTCGTAGCTCCGCTTACTACATCACCCACCGAGTAGAGCAGGGACAGCGTGTCAACTTTTCTGTCGAGTATGATGTCGTCTACCACCATCCTATCTGGGTCTGCTACAGTGCCGATGAGTACACTTGTCAGCGACACACCGGGCGCAGCAGTGACGCTTGGAGCTGGGATCCCTTTGTGCCGAGTCAGTACGAGGTTACGCAGAGTGCTTTCAAGGGGTATGACCGCGGACATATTGTCGCATCGGCCGATCGTCTTTACTCCAAGGAGGCAAACGAGCAAACCTTTTACTATACCAATATGAGTCCGCAGCGACGCAATCTTAATATAGGCGTGTGGCTACAGCTCGAGCAACTGGTACAGGACTGGGCGCGCAATAGTCGTCTGCGTGACAAGCTCTATGTGGCCAAGGGGGGTACCCTGCGAGAGGGGGAGACCCTTGGCGTCACCGTGGGCGGCATCACCGTGCCACGCTACTACTGGATGGCTATCCTGGCGCAGCGCGGCGACCACTATCAGGCGATCGCCTTCTGGGTGGAGCACACCAGTCCAGCTCAGGTGGCCCGTCCTCGCACGGTTGCTATCTCTATCGACAAGCTAGAGGAGCGCACAGGGCTAGACTTCTTTCACAACCTCCCCGACAATATCGAGACCCGTGTCGAGGCAGCGCATCCCACGGACGATCTCTCCCTCTGGCCCGGCATCTAGAGCGTCGATCGTCAACTTTGCGGAGTCTAAGTAATAGCCTTTCGTTGCATATCTCAAATTCATAGACTATCTTTGCTGTAGAGTATTCACATCTAACAATAAGACTTACTATGAAACGAACACAGCTACTCTTTTTGGTCCTCACATGGTTATCTTGTGTGACCTTGACAAGTGCGCAGAGCCTGACTATCGAGACCAATCCGACAGACCTGCCCGACGAACTATCCAGCATGGCACTCCTAGGCTCTAGTGGCAATGGTCGCTACCTCTATGGTGCTCTGGGCGGTCGTGGCTTCGCTCTCGATACGAAGACAAACAAGTACGCCATCTATGGCGACGAGACGACCACCTGCGAGGTCGTCGGCATCTCTTCTGACGGCTGGTCTCTCCTGCAGACAGCATCGGCTGGCGAGCAGTCTGGACTATCTAATGGGGTTGTACTAGTACCTCTAGACTCCACCAATGGGGAGCATAGCGTATTCGTTACATCGCCCGACCCCGATCACCCTTACTTCACACTCTGGCACCTGACCAGTGATGCTAAGTACTTTTGCGGTACGATCCTCGATTCTGGCTGGGAGTCTATACCAGTCATCGGAGAGCGTAGTGCTGATGGCAAGAGCTATAAGGTAAGCACGCTGCCCGTCCCTGACAAAGACCCACTCGGCACTACCCCTCAGCAGTTTAGACTGATATATGTAAGCGAAGATGGTGCTACACTAGTAGGCTTTCTAGTGGAGGAGAGTGGTAACCTAGCGACCGTCATGACCTATCAAAGAAAGGCTGATGGCACCTATGGTATACAGTTCCCCGCAGATGACGTGCTCTTTGACCACAGCATCATAGTGCCTCCACACCCCGAGTATGACGACTATGTGACTGCGACCTCCGATCCAGACGATCCTAATTACGATGAGCAAAAGCTTAAAGAGCAGGAGGACGCTTACAACAAAGCGTGTGACGAGTACTACCGACTCTTCGACCTCTTCTCTCGTAATCTATCTATGAAGCAACACTCCCTTGCAGTAGGAGGCAAGGGGCGCTATGCTCTAGTGACCATAATCGAAAAAGGTGTCGATGACGAGGGTTTCCGCTTTACTAAGGCGGTCAAGTATCTCTCTGTAGACCTGACGAGTGGCAAAGCCGAGCTGATCAATTATCCCGAAGGGACCTCCGAAGAGGTCAATCCTCGCGACCTCGTAGGAGAGCAGCGTGAGCTCCTCTATGCCTCTCCTGTCAGTGGTCGCTACTGGGATGCTTTCGTCTACACTCATGACCAGAAGACGCTCTCACTCGTAGAGTGGGTCAAGCGGGAGACGCAGCAAGACTTCTCTACTTTTTACTCTATGCCAGATCCCGTATCGGGCGAGTCTACCATCCATACAGGTTGGCCTGAGGTGAGCTTAGATGGCAAGACGGTAACGCTCTTAGGCTATCCAAACGAGGCCTCCAAGACTTATCGCAACAGCTACTTCCGCTTTGGGCAGAGCATCCTACCCATCGTACCCGTATGCGGAGCCATGAAGCAGGACTTGAGATTTGACGGAGAGCTACTCCACGTCGCTGAGCCTAGTTGCATCTACCTCTTCAACGCGCAGGGAGAGCTACTCTATCAGAGTGCACAGACCACGCAGCTAGACATGGCTCCCCTACGTCACACGCTGCCGCAGGGCGACTACATCGTCCTAGCAGTGGGTGCTCAGGGCAACTCCGCCTCACTCAAGATTTCGCTATAATCTATCCGACTTTTACCGGACAGCATAAATAGTCGATAATCGACTTTGCTACGATAGCCACGTGGAGATCCACGTGGCTATTTTTATTTTCCACGTGGGCGCGATTCATTTCCTCCGAAGTTTCATTTCATTCTTCCGAAGTTTTATTTTGCCCCTACGTAGGAAATGCTTCGTCCCCACGTGGGGATCATTTCGTCCCTCCGTTGGGATCATTTCGTCCCTCCGTGGGGATTTTGAAATCCCTCCCTTGGGATTTTTTCGTCCCATCAGTATGGGACGGCATCTTACGCAGATTATCCACACCGTGGGTGGCTCCCACATGGTACTCCTCATTGGGCGAGGACCTGCGGCTCTATCCCAGGCTCTGTCGGTAGCAAATCGTTAGTTGTATCGACGTTCTACCCCGTCACTATTGTCCGTGCTATTCTGTCACGATACTTTTGTCAAGAGGAGCTTTCTCTCTTTTGGCACATTATTTGCTCTAGTCCTAATGCGTGCCTCCTGCATGGCGGGGGGTACGGTAAGTGAGACATTAATATATAACCAAGATAAACTATGACAATCAAACCATTGGCAGATCGCGTGCTAATCAAGCCCGCTACTGCAGAGGAGAAGACACAAGGAGGTATCATCATCCCAGACTCAGCAAAGGAGAAGCCCCTCAAGGGCGAGGTACTCGCTGTGGGCAAGGGAACGAAAGATGAGGAGATGGTCCTCAAGGTGGGGGACAAGGTGCTATACGGCAAGTATGCCGGCACGGAGATAGAGATCGAGGGCGAGAAGCTCATGATCATGAAGCAGAGTGACGTACTCGCTACGCTCTAGTCCACTCAGTCTTATCCTAATCAAGAATCAAGTAAATAGACAGATACAATTATGGCAAAGGAAATTAAGTTTGACATAGAGGCTCGTGACCTCCTCAAGCGTGGCGTAGACCAGCTATCAGACGCTGTAAAGGTGACACTAGGCCCGAAGGGTCGCAATGTGATCCTCTCTCGCAGCTATGGCGCTCCACACATTACCAAGGATGGCGTGACGGTCGCTAAGGAGATCGAGCTAGAGAACGAATTTGAGAATATGGGTGCCCAGCTCGTACGTGAGGTGGCATCTAAGACCAATGAGGATGCTGGTGATGGCACGACTACCGCTACGGTACTCGCTCAGAGCATCATCAATGTAGGTCTGAAAAACATTACCTCTGGTGCTAACCCTATGGAGGTAAAGCGTGGTATCGACAAGGCTGTCAAGGCTGTCGTCGAGAGCATCCGCAAGCAAGCTAAGGAGGTGGGTGACGACCTAGAGCAGATCGCTCATGTGGCTACCATCTCGGCTAATGGCGATGAGGAGATCGGTCAACTGATCGCTCAGGCTATGGAGAAGGTCAAGAAGGAGGGTGTCATCACCGTCGAGGAGGCCAAGGGTATCGATACGACGGTAGACATTGTCGAGGGTATGCAGTTTGACAACGGCTATATCTCTCCTTACTTCGTCACTGATCCTGAGAAGATGGAGTGCCGTATGGAGAAGCCTTACATCCTCTTCTACGAGAAGAAGCTCTCGACCATCAAGGATCTCCTACCGCTCCTAGAGAAGGTACTTCAGCAGGGTCGCTCGCTACTGATCATTGCTGAGGATATCGAGAGCGAGGCACTTACGACGCTTGTCCTCAACAGACTACGTGCTGGTCTTAAGATCTGTGGTGTCAAGGCTCCAGGCTTTGGCGATCGCCGCAAGGAGATACTACGTGATATGGCTATCCTCACGGGTGGTACTGTCATTAGCGAGGACACGGGCTTGACACTGGAAAACACTTCACTAGATATGCTCGGTAGCGCAGAGACGGTTACAGTGATCAAGAACAAGACCACTATCGTCAATGGCGACGGCTGCAAGGAGGATATTGCAGAGCGTGCTAACCAGATCCGTCATCAGATCGAGAATACGAAGAGCGACTACGATCGTGAGAAGCTCCAGGAGCGTCTCGCTAAGCTATCAGGCGGTGTTGCCGTCCTCTACGTAGGTGCTGGTAGCGAGGTCGAGATGAAGGAGAAGAAGGATCGTGTCGAGGATGCGCTCAGCGCTACACGTGCAGCGATCGAGGAGGGTACCGTACCAGGTGGTGGTACCGCTTACATCCGCGCTATCTCTTCTGTCGAGAAGCTCAAGGGCGAGACCGACGATGAGCGCACAGGTATCGAGATCGTCAAGCGTGCTATCGAGGAGCCACTCCGTCAGATCGTATCTAACGCTGCTAAGGAGGGTGCTGTAGTCGTACAGCGCGTCCGTGACGGCAAGGGTGCCTTCGGATACAATGCACGTACCGACAGCTTTGAGGATCTGATGAAGCATGGTGTCATCGACCCCGCTAAGGTAACGCGTGTAGCTCTGGAGAATGCAGCCTCTATTGCTGGCATGTTCCTCACGACAGAGTGCGTCATCGCCGACATCAAGGAGGACAAGCCCGATCCTGCAGCTATGGCAGGAGCCGCAGGCATGGGCGGGATGATGTAATCCCCCGCGAGCCTATTCGCTCAGTTCTAGACGCTGCGCGCTAGCACACACGCTGGCTCCAGTCGTCTAGGAGCCACAAACAAGAGAAGAGCCCTACGTATCAGACCGATACGTAGGGCTCTTCGATTATGCACTGAGAGATAAAAGGAGACTGTTGCAAAAGTCAACAGTCTTACAATCTTGCTTGCAAGATTGTCCAGGCTTTGCAGAAAGGATGAAGCGCAAGGCGCTGAGGGTGAGGTCTGAAGAGAGCATACCTCCGTATGTGACCGAAGCCGAATCCCGAAAGCAACACAGCGATTCGCCTTTATGCAACAGTCTCAAGAGAAGAAGCTCCGCCGCAAATCATTTGCGACGGAGCTTCTGATGTCTTGTGGAGTAGCTTTTGAGCTTTGCTACCTTCTATTCGAACGATTGAGTTGACTGCGCTTTATGTACTTTCGAGCGAACTCGCGCTGTACCTGCTGGTAGTTGACCAGCTTGCGTGCGGGTATCTGCTTGCGTAGCTCTGTCATAGTCTCTTCGTCTATCTCTGCCAGCTGAGACTTGAGTTGCTGCTCGCGCTCGAGGCACTTGGCTGCTTGCGCCTCAGATAGGGACCCGCTCCTCGTCTCCTCGTACTGCTTGCGTAGCTCGCGCCATAGAGGTATGCGCTTTTTGTCCGCCTCTCGCAGGGTACGGTCTAGATAGGTAGTTTCTTCTGCTGTCAGTCCTAGCTCCTGAGCGAAAAACTCCTTGCGTAGCTTGACCAGCTCCTCTCTACTGCGACCATCTGTCTCACTGCGGGTCTGCTGTGCGGTAGCTATATTGGGCAGGAGTAGTAGGGGTAGAAGTATAAATAGTATGTGGTAAAGCTTGCTTCGTGTCATGTCGTGTCTAGGCGTTGTCATCATTTAGATCTCCTCGTCATAGAGTCCCCCCAGAGTCTCTCCTATGGCATAGTCATCGATGAGGATGTCCACGCAGGTCTCGTATAGGTAGTCAGCATACTCGGCATCTGTGAGCGGTGTGACGCTGAGATCATAAACCGAGCTAGCGACCTCATCACTAGAGCGCAGAGGCTCCTGTGTAGATACTTGCCATACGCCCCAGAGAGCTACCACGGCGATGAGTGCAGCAGCGATAGCCGTCCACGGACGTAGTCTCACCCATAGCTTAGCTCTGCGATGTGCGCTAGGTGCCTCAACAGCGTCTGCCACAGGTGCCTGCTCATCGAGCGGTATCTGCGCTAGGATACGAGTGGATAGGTCATCAAAGTATCCCTCAGGAACATGGTAATGCTCCAACCGCTCCGAGAGCGAGGGTATCTGACGGATCAAGTCTTCTGAAGGTGTAGGCATAAAACGTAACTATATAGGGTATAAGTGCGACCTCGTGGGGGAGGCCTCTGCTTATACCCTATTGGATGCAGGTAGGTCTAGTAAGTTTAATTCAGATTAGAGACATACTGCTGAATCTTCTTGACAGCGTGGTGATAAGATGCCTTGAGTGCTCCCTCCGAGGTATCTGTGATGGCCGCAATATCTCGGTAGGGCATCTCGTCGAAGTAGCGCATCTCAAAGACCTGTCGCTGCTTGGGCGGGAGCTTATCGAGAGCTTGCTGTAAGATCTGCTCACCCTTGTCTCCGTCGAAGTAAGGGTCCGCCACGGCACTCTCTAGGAGATAGCTGGTCTCTTCGCTGACAGCGTACTCGTTGTCTGCGATGCGCTTCTTCTTTTTGTTATAGTTGATCGCTTCAAAGAGTGCGATGCGATAGATCCAGGTGTAGAACTTCGCCTCGCCTCTGAAGGAACCAAGGTTTTGCCACGCCTTCAGAAAGGTCTCCTGTAGCACGTCGTCCGCATCATCATGCTGCCTGACGATGCGACGGATCAACCAGTAGAGCTTCTCCTGGTACATCCGCACAGCCTCTGTAAAAGCGGCAGCGCGGGTCTTGGAGTTCATAATCTGCTCCTGCAGTTCATCTTCGGTCATGCTAGGTGGACACTATGGTGGTGTGTAGCGATGGCTGGGAGGAGTCTACTGTCGTTGTGTCGCACCTTTGACCAGATAGACATATACGGGGAAGTGGTCTGAGTAGCCCCCTTGCCACTGCCCGCCGACGAAGGTGCGGAGCGTGTACCCCTTGTATTGACCGCTCTGCTGGATCATAAAGGGCTGCTTGAAGATAAAGCCCATATCAGTCGTCTCGGGATCGCGGTATAGCTGCCACGTAGTAGGGTTGTTGCCGATGAGCTCCCCGTTGACCACGATGATGTCAAAGAGGTTCCACACGTCACGATAGGCGAGCGTGCCCATACCTTTATTATATAGTTGTAGCATCGGGGTGTAGTAGTCCGCAGGCTTTAGTCCATCTGGACTAGTCTGTGTGCCGAGACCTTCACGCACACTAGGACTGATGGGGTCATCGTTGAAGTCTCCCATCATGATCACTTTGCTGCCTGGGAAGAGCGTATAGAGCGAGTCCGCAACGCTGCGCATCGTCTGAGCGGCTGCCATACGACGGTGCAGTGAAACCGCCTCACCACCACTACGTGAGGGCCAGTGCCCTACGAGGACATGTACGATCTCGCCATCGAGGAGCCCCGAGGCGTAGACCACATCTCTTGTCTTGATCCACGGCTCGTTAGGTATCTCCACAGCTCTAGCACCTGATGCGAAGACTTTATAAACCTCTGGCTGGTAAAGTATAGCGCAGTCTATGCCACGACGATCAGGGGAGTCGTAGTGCACGATATCGTAGTGCTTGTCGCGTAGTGAGTCTTGGGCAATTAAATCCTCGAGGACCCCTCTGTTCTCTATCTCAGCGACTCCGATGATGGCGGGACCGTCACCCCCGATGAGCGAGATGACGTGCGACATATTGCGGAGCTTGTGCTGGTATCGCTCGGGCGTCCAGCGATTGGAGCCCTCGGGGAGAAACTCCTCGTCATTGTTCTCCTGATCGATCGTGTCAAAGAGGTTCTCCAAGTTATAGAATGCGACCGTCACCCGCTGTGGCGTGGTGCTCTGCTGTGCAGATACGATCCCAAAGGAGAGAGCTAGTAGGGCGATCAGCCAGCTCCATCTACTATATTGTGTGCTATGTGTCATAAGTCAATCGTTTCTGGTTCTAGTGTTAGACTACGCTTTTACAAAAGTACTGATAAATGTCGGATTACCCAAGGTCTCGCCTATAAAGCTTTCGTTAAGGCCGTCGGTCGATAAGTATAAATAAAAAAAGAGACCCCGCAATAGGCATTGCGAGGTCTCGAATTGTTATTGAAGTGGTGCCACCAGGAATCGAACCGGGGACACAAGGATTTTCAGTCCTTTGCTCTACCATCTGAGCTATGGCACCATTCTTCTTGCGTTTTGGTGATGCAAAGGTACGACAACTTTTTGAATTGACCAAACAGTAGCGCAATCGAGGTTATTTTGTATCTTTGCGAGTAGTAACATAGCACAAATAGCATGGTGGACTTGACATCACACTACGGAGGGATCGCCCTTCGCAATCCAATCATAGCTGGTAGCTCTGGTCTTACGGCCTCGCTCCAGCAACTTACGGCAATAGCACAGGCAGGTGCTGGCGCAGTCATCCTCAAGTCACTCTTTGAGGAGCAGATAGAGGCGACAGCACTGCAAGCGCAGGCTGAGGTGGAGACCTCTTATCCCGAGGGGCTCGACTATATGCTACACTACACACGCCAGCATGAGGTCGAGAAGTACTTAGACCTGATCCGTGAGGCTAAGAAGACGGTGGACATCCCTGTCATCGCCAGCATTAACTGTTACCGAGGAGGCGAGTGGGAGGCTTTTGCCAAGAGCATACAGGAGGCAGGCGCAGACGCGCTCGAGCTCAATGTGATGCGCATCGAGACAGATCCCGCACAGCGGGGTAGTGATCTAGAGAAGGAGCTGGTAGATCTAGCCATCTCGATCACCCGTACGGTGCAGATACCTGTCGTCTTCAAGATCTCTGATCGCTTTACCAACATCCTTTACCTAGCTCAGGAGCTGGTCAAGAGCGGTGTCAAGGGCTTGACCTGCTTTAATAAGAGCTGGCAGACAGACATTAATATAGAGACCCTAGAGATCGTCCAGGGACCTGTTATTTCGTCAGGACAAGAGCTATACAATACGCTGAAGTATACGGGACTCCTCACGGGCAAGCTACCGCAGCTCGCTGTCTCCGCTTCGGGCGGTGTGATGGACTACGCTGGCATCGTCAAGAGCCTCCTCGTCGGGGCTAGCTCCGTACAGGTCGCCTCCGCACTATATCAGCACGGAGTACCCTACTTGACGAAGATGCTGGAGGAGTTCACACAGTGGATGACCCAGCACGGCTATCGATCCATAGAGGAGTTTAGAGGTAACCTCAACGCCTCTAAGCAGTCCGACCAGGAGCTCTATATGCGCTCGCAGTTTATGCGTTACTTTAGCAGTAAAGCGTAGACCAAAGCTTAAACACATACTAATGACATATTTACTAACTCAAATATCACAGAAACTATGAACAGACTATCTATCACAGCAGGCATCGTAGCCGTAGCCCTATCCCTATCGGGTTGTGGTGCGATAAACGAGACACTACTTGGTGCTGGAGCTGGTACAGCCGTAGGCGCTGGCCTCGGTGCTGGTATCGGTAAGGTCGCAGGCAACACGGGTGCCGGCGCAGCTATTGGTGCCGTCGTAGGCGGTGCTGCTGGTGCACTCATTGGCAATCGTATGGAGAAGCAAAAGAAGGAGCTCGAGCAGCAGCTACCCGAGGGTACGCAGGTCGAGTCAGTCAATGAGGGACAGGCTATCAAGGTCGTCTTCGACAGCGGTCTACTCTTTAATACGAGCTCTAGCACGCTGAGCTCTTCTTCTCGCAACGATCTCCGCAAGTTCGCTGAAAACCTAAACAAGAACCATGACACGGTCCTAGAGATCATCGGTCACACCGATAGTTCGGGCAATGATCGTATCAACGATCCACTCTCAATGAATCGTGCTAAGAGCGTCCGTGACTTCCTCGAGGGACAAGGTGTCTCTTCTACCCGTATGAAGTACGAGGGTCGTGGTAGCCACGAGCCTGTAGACACGAACGCAACGGCTGAGGGTAAGCGTAAGAACCGTCGTGTAGAGGTCTTCATCCTACCTAGTCAGAAGATGATCGAAGAGGCTAAGGCTGGTACGCTGAAGTAGTCTCACCCCCCAAAACGCATCACGCACTGCATGAGTCAGAGCGTGGTGCGTTTCTTTTTTATTCTCTCAGTATCATTCACAGTAAGAGCTATATGCCTCACTTCCTACAACTAATCTCTACGACCCTCCTGCTCACCTTGGCTCTGCTCTCATGCAGCGCTACCGCTGGGCAACGCTCACAGGCACCTTCGCCTGTAGAGGCATCCTTTGAGGTAGTCGACACGACTCGCCTGAGCGAGGGTACAACTGCTGAACCCTATCCGATGGTAGAAATCCCAGCGAACATACAGGAGCCTCTGCAGCGGGCAAAGTATGCGCTAGAGCACTTCTTCGATCGTTGGCCTGCAGAGACACTGGACCAGCGCGTTGATCCAGCAGCTATGGAGCAGGGACTGGTAGACTACCTAGCTATCTATGGTAGTATGCCCGCAGGAAGTGTCTCGCAGGAGGATCTACTCCGCCCGCTCAAGGTGATGCGTGGCAAAGCTCTAAGTGAAGCACTACGGCTCTACACTAAGTATCTCTACGAGAGTGCCTCTCCGCTGAAGAATCATACGCTCTATATCCAAGCCCTCCAGTGGGCCATCTCAGCACCACAGGTAGAGTATGTGGACCAAGTGGTCTACAAGGATATGCTCTCACTCGTGTCGCAAAATCAAGTCGGCTCGCCCGCCTCAGACTTCGCCATAACCCTAGCGCAGCCCGCAGCAGAGGGGTACACCTTTGCTGATACAACGCTCTACGCACTGCGTGACAAGCCCAAGGTGGTCATCTTCTACACCCCTGGGTGCGATCGCTGTACGCATCTGCTGGAGAATGTGTCTCACGATCAGATCCTGCAGCGTGCTAATCAGAGCGGTAAGGTGGATATACTTTATGTCTCGCTCGTCTATGAGCGTAGCGAGTGGGAAAAAGGGCTTGCGGACCTCCCAGCCTTTGGTACGCCCGCCTTCAATGGCGATCTGCGTCTCCTCGAGGAGTCGCTCTATGATCTAGCCGTCACGCCTGTCATATACGTCATCTCGTCCGATGGTGTCGTACTGCAGCGAGATACCTCGCTTGCTGAGGTCAGACGCTACGTTTCTACACTTTAACCTATTACTCTATGAAGGGTATCATACTCGCCGGCGGTACGGGCAGCAGGCTCTACCCCTTGACCAAGTCTGTCAGCAAGCAGCTACTGCCTGTCTATGACAAGCCGATGATCTACTATCCGCTCTCTACGCTCATGCTAGCTGGCATTCGCGAGATCTTGATCATCAGCACACCGCAAGACTTGCCAAGCTTCGAGCGACTCCTAGGCGATGGCTCAGCTTACGGCATCGAGCTGACTTACGCTGAGCAGCCTCGCCCCGAGGGCTTAGCGCAAGCCTTCATCATAGGCCGTGAGTTCATCGGCTCAGACGACGTCTGTATGGTACTCGGTGACAACCTCTTTCACGGCTCTAGCTTTGCCACGCAGCTGGCGGCCGCACGCGACAACGTCACCCAGCATCGCCTCGCTACCATCTTCGGCTATCCTGTCTCCGACCCGACACGCTATGGAGTCGTTTGCCTAGATGCCAATGGCAAGCCTACGGATATAGAGGAGAAACCCAAGCACCCCAAAAGCAATCTAGCGGTCGTGGGCCTTTACTTCTACCCGAATGATGTGGTCCAAGTGGCGCAAAGCATCACTCCCTCAGAGCGTGGGGAGCTAGAGATCACAGCGGTCAATGACTACTACCTGCAGCGTCAGCAGCTCTCCGTCATCTCGCTCGGACGCGGCTTCGCCTGGCTCGACACAGGCACTCATGAGGCACTCATGGAGGCGACCAACTATGTCAGCGTCATACAGAAGCGTCAGGGAATGGTGATCGCTTGCCTTGAGGAGATCGCTCTACGTCAGGGCTGGATCACGATGGAGCAGCTACAAGAGGCAGCCGATCAGCAGCGAGGTAGCACCTACGGCCAGTACCTCGCCAGTATCAAAGCGTAGCGATAGCAAAAGAGCTTGTCTTAATCCTCTGCTTGTGCCGAGGAGAACCGAGTGAGGGGGCTGATGCCCCCTTTTTTCGTACCTTTGGTGCGTCAACTAGACTACACGCCTAACAACTATGATGGACTCTATCAAGCAAATCTACAAGATCGGTCATGGGCCGAGCAGTAGTCACACTATAGCTCCTATGCGAGCCTCTGAAATGTTTCTAACGCAGATCAAGGATCTGCCCGTGGATCGCATAGAGGTCACGCTCTATGGTAGTCTCGCTGCTACCGGCAAGGGGCACATGACCGACCAAGCCATACTCTCTGTACTCAATCCCGTTTATCCTACGACCATCCTCTGGGAGCCTCGTGTGGAGCTCACTTTCCACCCCAATGGGATGAGGTTCGCCGCCTTTGATAAGGAGGGACAGGAGGTCAAAGAATTCAAAGTCTACAGCATCGGCGGCGGAACGCTTGCCAACGAGAACTTCAACGAGCAGGTCTCTACGCCTGTCTACGAACTCTCCACGATGGCCGACATCATGGAGTACCTCGACAAGCGCGGGCTCTCTTACTGGGAGTACGTGGAGCGCTGCGAGGGACCTGACATCTGGGACTACCTCGCTGAGGTATGGAAGGTGATGAAGCAGAGTGTGCAGGAGGGCTTGGCTGCTGAAGGCGTCCTGCCAGGTGGTCTGCGCCTACGTCGCAAAGCGGCCGACACGCTGGTCAAGTCTCTGAGCTACAAGGATAGCGTCCGGACTCGTGGCATGGTCTACTCCTACGCACTAGCCGTCAGTGAGCAGAATGCTGCTGGTGGACGTGTCGTCACCGCACCCACCTGCGGTTCTTGCGGTGTGATGCCTGCGGTACTCCTATATCTACAGGAGACACGTAGTTTCCGTGACGAGCGCATCCTACGTGCCTTAGCGACGGCTGGACTCTTTGCCAATGTGGTGCGTACCAACGCCTCCATCAGTGGCGCTGAGGTGGGCTGTCAGGGCGAGGTGGGTGTCGCTTG
Organism: uncultured Porphyromonas sp.; assembly: GCF_902489635.1. Taxonomy (GTDB): domain Bacteria; phylum Bacteroidota; class Bacteroidia; order Bacteroidales; family Porphyromonadaceae; genus Porphyromonas. The sequence goes on from NZ_CABUAN010000039.1 coordinate 13,596, forward strand.
CGCGATGGCTGCTGCTGCGGCTAGTCAGCTCTTCGGCGGTACACTGCACCAGATCGAGTATGCGGCTGAGATGGGCTTGGAGCATCACCTCGGGCTTACCTGCGATCCCGTCTGCGGACTGGTACAGATCCCCTGTATCGAGCGCAATGCTTTTGCCGCTAGCCGTGCGCTGGATGCAAATACTTATGCCAACTTTACCGATGGTCGTCACCGTGTCAGCTTTGACCAGGTGGTCGCAGCGATGCACCAGACGGGCAAGGATCTGCCGAGTCTCTACAAAGAGACGGCCGAGGGCGGACTCGCTATCCTCCACGAGAAGTATGGTGGCAAGATTCTTATCGAGGACTAAGCCAGCTCACACGCTGATCTGATGAATACCAAGCAGCATACCGACCCGCGTACCCGTAGTATCTATCGGGTCACGTTGGTGGGTGCTTTGGTCAACGTAGTGCTCACGCTCCTCAAGCTCGTCGTGGGCTTTGTGGGGCATAGTGCTGCTTTGATTGCAGATGCTGTACACTCGCTCTCGGACTTCTGTACAGACATCATCGTGACGCTCTTTGTGGGCATCGCGGGCAAGCCGAGAGATACTAAGTATCGCTACGGATATGGCAAGTATGAGTCGATAGCTACGCTAATCATAGCCACCGTGCTGATGGGCATCGGCATCTCCATGCTACTCAAGAGTGGAGAGGCGATCTATCTCTTCTTTGCTTCTGGGGTGATCCCTAAGAAACCCTCGCTCTGGGCGGCTGTGATAGCTTTTATCTCTGTTCTGTCGAAGGAGTGGCTCTTTCGCTACACCAAGAGTGTCGCTGGGCGGGTGCATAGTAATACGGTGCTGGCGAATGCGTGGCACCATCGCACGGACGCTTACTCCTCTATCGCTGTCCTCGTGGGCGTCTTGGGGGCAGCCTTGCTGGGCAATCAGTGGGCGATCCTAGACCAAGTGGCCTGTGCGGGCGTCAGTCTTTTCATCGTCTGGGCGGGTGCACAGCTTATCTCGACCCCGTGGCGGGAGCTCACCGAGCACAGTCTCTCTGAGGAGGAGCAGCAGACGATTCTAGAGATCATCGAGGCGGAGTACCCGGGGCACCATCCGCACAATCTCAATACCCGTAGCTTAGGCTCTGCCATCGCTATCGAGGTGGATATCTACCTGCCTGACGAGACGCCGGTCATCCTCGCTCACGAGCGGGCTACTCACATAGAGAACAAGCTCAAGGAGCACTACGGCGAGCGCACCCACGTAATAGTGCATGTGGAGCCGATGGCTATGATGAATACAGATCACGAATAGCAAAAGATCCCAACTAAGTCAATCCCCCTTCTCATGAAAGCAACCATTCGGATAGTCAATGCGCACTTCTACTCCTATATAGGAGCTCTCCCCGAGGAGCAAGTGCTGGGCAATAGATATATCGTCAACCTCACCGCTACTTACGATGCGACCAAGGCGGTCGCGAGCGACGATGTCGCTGATGCGGTGAGCTACGCTGATCTCTACGATGTGATAGCGGACAAGGTAGGCCACTCGCGAGATAACCTCCTCGAGTATGTCGCTGGACAGATACTTACAGAGATCCTAGCTAACTACAAGTTGGTCGACAGCTGCGAGATAACGATCCAAAAGGCGATCCCGCCCATCGCTGGCGTCATCGAAGCTGCCAGCGTCACGCTCGCCGCTAGTCGTGACGACAACCAATAACCCGAGCGTCCCCACAGATCGCTACACGCTAGTACGCTGAGCGGGCTACTTGTGGAGTTCTCAAACTTTAGGTTTTCCAAAAACTTTCCAGCGTTGGAAAAATAAATTTCCAACGCTGGAAACTTTCTTTTCCTCCCTTGGAAACTTTCTTTTCCAACGGAGGAAATTTTGTTTTCCAACGCTGGAAACTTCCAGTTCCTACGTTGGAACCGAAAAGTTCCTCCGTAGGAACCGAAGAGTTCCTCCGTAGGAACTAAAGAGTTCCTCCGTTGGAACTAAAGAGTTCCTCCCTTGGAACTAAAAAGTTCGACTTATAGGTCAAAATGGTGGGTGAGTTAAAGGTCTTTTCTAGGTATAGAGAGACATATAAGGGTTTGAAAAGCTTTGAAGTGTTAAAAGTAAGCCAACGCGAATGTATAGGTCAAAACGGTGGGTGATACAGGGGGATAAGCCAGTGTTTATCGTATCTTTGAGCATTTGAAAAGGCGAAAAAATGAACCAAAAAATGTCCGAAGTGTGGGAGCCTCAGTGTGATTAGTCATGGACGCAGGGGTACACACAAGAGATATTTGTGCAAGAACTGTGGCTCATCGTTCACAGGAAAAAGGCACATAAGTAAGGAGCAGATATGGGACTTGTACCAGAGTGGCTTATCGCAGGCTAAAATCGCGGAAGCACTTGGAGTAAGTCCGAGCACGATAAAACGGAGACTTCAGGAGGTCACAGTTGACTTTAAGACGCCCATATTAAGCGAGGGAGTTATTCACATAGATGCGACGTATTGGGGTAGAAACCAAGGACTAATCGTTGCGTTGGACGATAAAAGTGGTTGCGTACTCTATCGGGAGTGGATCTCTCACGAAAGCAAAGTGGACTACGCAACAGCCCTTAAAAAGATAGAGGAAGGGGGCTATAAGATATTGGCAGTGGTAACTGATGGAGGAGTCGGTCTTGATGTGGCACTGAAGCATTTTCCCACACAAATGTGCCAGTATCACTTTATCGCAATCGTCCGACGAAAACTTACTCTTCGACCCAAACTACCGGCGTCTCAAGAGCTTCTGGCACTTGCTATGAGTGTAGGAAAGATGTCCCATATCACATTCTGCTCGCAGCTCAAAAAGTGGGAGACCAAGTGGGATACTTTTCTCAAGGAGAAGACCATAAATGATGAAAACGGCAAATGGCAATACACGCACAAATCACTTAGATCAGCCCACTTTTCCTTTCGTCAATACCTCCCTACACTCTTTACTTACGAGGAACATCCGGATATACAGATCCCTAAAACCAATAACGCCATTGAAGGGCTATTTACTGCACTCAAAAGCCGTCTTAGAGCGCATAATGGAATGTCCCAAGCTCACAAGAAACGATTCGTGGATGGGTTTTTTAGGCATAGGGATATCGCCCAGTTTACATCCAAAAAAGAGGAGGGGCAATAGTACCCCTCCCCTGTCAGTGTAAACTGTTCTGACTCCATTGACCGTATCCCTCACCGGTTGCACCCCTGCAGAGCCGGCTACGTTTCAGGTCAACGAACAAAGGTATCTGTTTTTTTCTTCTACTTCGCCCACCATTTTGACCTATACTTCAGTACGAAAATGGCTATTAGGCTGTTTTACCCACCATTTTGACCTATACGCCTTATTTTATTACCTTTGTAACGTGGTTATTGAGTTGCAATACAGGTTGCATAGATAGCCGATTACCTATCCTATTCATTTCGTTATTATTATGAAACTGGCATATAACTTATCGATCCTGATCGGGCTTATGATGCTTCTCTCAGGCTGTGGCTTGATGAAGCTCTTCACCTCGGAGCCAAGGGATGTCTGCAAGGCGCAATTGGAGACCAAGGAAGGAGCTACCTACACAGGGTATCTTAGGATGCCTATGTCGGGGGACAAGGAGCTCAAGCTCTTCGATGACCTCGCCCTCGCCCATTCAGCCGGCACCTTCAAGTCCGAGGACCTGAAAGGCATCGAGCTAAGCAACCCCAAGAAACCGGACTCGAGCTATCGCTTTGAGTACAAAAAGTTCTCCACCTTCCTGCAAAGCAATGCCGCATGGATGACTCTCGTAGATAGGGGACCTGAGCTTACGGCCTACCTCCTGGCCTCTTCGTACAAGATTGATGAGAATGGGGACATCTTCTTCATCGGCAACGAGCAGCGGATCATACGTAGTGGAGGAAGTATGGCTGTGGTAAAGCCCAGCTTCCCACTATTCTTGGAGAAACGCGGAGGTATCCTAAGAAAGGTTGCTCTGGTACACGGGATCAACTATGAAGGATCTCAGTTTAGAGGCGGAGTGGTCAGATTCCTTGCCGATGATCCGGAGCTCTGTAGCTATGTGAGAGGACTGAAGTGGGAGTTTGAGGACATAGATAAGGTGGTGAAGTACTACGATCCTCACCGCAAGGGTGAGCTGGTCATTAAGGATGACCGGGGTCAAGTCCTCGCTCTGCCACCACATAAGATGGTCACGGGTGCGCTGTCAGGCGAGCTTATCTACACTGCGGATCTGGCTAAAAACCTAACGCCACACTTTGGGATGGCCTCCTACCTCGGGCTCCGCTCATCCCTCGGGACGTACTTCACTTATGGCGGGTCTGTAGGGTTCAATCAGCCCTGTCTCGTGGATGATACGGCACTGATAACGGAGGATCCGAGCTTCTTGTTGAAAGATCGCAAGGAAGTGGAGATACCTCAGGAGTTCATCAAGCGAGTGACCCTTTTTAGCTTCAATGCTTTTGCGGGTCTGCAGGTGCCGCTTGACCTAAAGTCTGTATATGTCATTCCTTCCCTGAGTGGATGTGTTACCGGTGACCTTCACTCCGACTACAGCCTGATCAGTGCTGGACCGCTCGTAAGGTGCGACTTTGGCATCCCCTTGAAGTATGGGAATATGCTCTTCTTCGGTGCCGGATACAAGTATGGCTTCCCCATCAAGGATGCAGATGAGATGGCAGCTGACAACTACAAGAATGTGACCCCTTATGGTCAGTCTCATACCGTCTTTCTGTCCATCGGTTATATGTATTGACCCGTAGATCTTCCTTAAATAAGGGAGCGAAAGAGATTCTCTTTCGCTCCCTTATTATTATAGACTTATAGGTCAAAATGGTGGGTGAGTTAAAGGTCTTTTCTAGGTATAGAGAGACATATAAGGGTTTGAAAAGCTTTGAAGTGTTAAAAGTAAGCCAACGCGAATGTATAGGTCAAAACGGTGGGTGATACAGGGGGATAAGCCAGTGTTTATCGTATCTTTGAGCATTTGAAAAGGCGAAAAAATGAACCAAAAAATGTCCGAAGTGTGGGAGCCTCAGTGTGATTAGTCATGGACGCAGGGGTACACACAAGAGATATTTGTGCAAGAACTGTGGCTCATCGTTCACAGGAAAAAGGCACATAAGTAAGGAGCAGATATGGGACTTGTACCAGAGTGGCTTATCGCAGGCTAAAATCGCGGAAGCACTTGGAGTAAGTCCGAGCACGATAAAACGGAGACTTCAGGAGGTCACAGTTGACTTTAAGACGCCCATATTAAGCGAGGGAGTTATTCACATAGATGCGACGTATTGGGGTAGAAACCAAGGACTAATCGTTGCGTTGGACGATAAAAGTGGTTGCGTACTCTATCGGGAGTGGATCTCTCACGAAAGCAAAGTGGACTACGCAACAGCCCTTAAAAAGATAGAGGAAGGGGGCTATAAGATATTGGCAGTGGTAACTGATGGAGGAGTCGGTCTTGATGTGGCACTGAAGCATTTTCCCACACAAATGTGCCAGTATCACTTTATCGCAATCGTCCGACGAAAACTTACTCTTCGACCCAAACTACCGGCGTCTCAAGAGCTTCTGGCACTTGCTATGAGTGTAGGAAAGATGTCCCATATCACATTCTGCTCGCAGCTCAAAAAGTGGGAGACCAAGTGGGATACTTTTCTCAAGGAGAAGACCATAAATGATGAAAACGGCAAATGGCAATACACGCACAAATCACTTAGATCAGCCCACTTTTCCTTTCGTCAATACCTCCCTACACTCTTTACTTACGAGGAACATCCGGATATACAGATCCCTAAAACCAATAACGCCATTGAAGGGCTATTTACTGCACTCAAAAGCCGTCTTAGAGCGCATAATGGAATGTCCCAAGCTCACAAGAAACGATTCGTGGATGGGTTTTTTAGGCATAGGGATATCGCCCAGTTTACATCCAAAAAAGAGGAGGGGCAATAGTACCCCTCCCCTGTCAGTGTAAACTGTTCTGACTCCATTGACCGTATCCCTCACCGGTTGCACCCCTGCAGAGCCGGCTACGTTTCAGGTCAACGAACAAAGGTATCTGTTTTTTTCTTCTACTTCGCCCACCATTTTGACCTATACTTCAGTACGAAAATGGCTATTAGGCTGTTTTACCCACCATTTTGACCTATACGCC